>NZ_JALPTB010000070.1 GCF_023218075.1 Rhodococcus sp. HM1
ACGCAGCCCGGCCCGCGGTGCGCGCACACGCCACCTCCCCCACCGCCCTCGCCCACTTCCTCGACGCCGGAGTGCGCGTGCTGTCGACCCCGAACCTGCACACCGGACTGATCATCACCGGCGATAAGGTGATCGTCGGACCTGCCAGCGCCTCGATCAGCTCCACCGTGGCCGACGAAACCGCGCTGATCACCGACGACCCCGACGTCATCGCCACCGCACATGCCTTCCTCGACAACCTCGAGGACACTGTCGTGGTCGACGAGGCGTTCCTCGACAGTGCCACCGCGATCTGGCAGATCGGCCGGGTCGTGCCCCTGGTCGGGATCGGCAGCCGCACCCGCACCGGCCACGATTTCCTCCCCACCCCCATACGCCGGATGTTCCTGCGGCATGCCAGCGACTACATCCCCACCAAGGACGACCAAACACGCTGGACTACAACCACTTCCGACTGGATCGGGCCGGACCCGCGCCACCACACCACATGGATCCGCCAGAACACTCCCGACCCAGATCGCCGCACCCGCCTGCAACCCGGCGACATCATCCTCCGCATCAGCGACGACAACACCGAGCTGCATCCGCCGGCCGTCGTCGACACCGGCCCGCACCGCATCCCCCACACCCGCTCTGCCGTGGCGTACCGCTTGCGCGTCCGCACCGACCTCGACCCCATCCCAGTGGCCACCGCCGCGCGCAGTCTCATCGAGCACGGCCACCCGAACCCGCGCCTGCATAGCGATCACCGCGTCATCTCGCCCAGTCTGCGCGCGGCACTGCTGAGGTTGTGGAGGCTGTAACCCCTCGACTCCCCGCACACCCTGCCACCACGCTGACGAACAACCCGATGGCGGATCCTGTCGAACATCGTCATCATCGGCAGCGGATCCTTCATGCCGCCGTAGACACCGCCGATCGAAATCGTCCCGCCGCACCGCACGGCATCAATCGCGGTGTACAGCGCATCGAGCCGATCCACCCCGGCCATCTCCATCGCCTTACGCCCCAGCGGGGACGGCAGCGCACCCACCCCCTGGTGGGTCGCCCACGCGATGGGGGAACTATGGGCTTCCATCCCGACCGCATCGACCACAGCATTCGGGCCACGGCCGCCGGTGAGATCCTTCACCCGCTCGGCCACCTCGCCCGCGGAGTCCAACATGTGGACGCCATGGCGTTCGGCCATGGTCCGACGCTCTGGAACCGGGTCCACCGCGAACACCTCGTAGCCCAGATAGCGGCCGATTCGGGCAGACATCTGCCCGACCGGTCCCAGGCCCAGCACCGCCAGCGATCCGCCCTGCGGCGGCGCGGCGTACTGCACCGCCTGCCAGGCGGTCGGCAGCACATCCGAAAGGTAGAGGTAGCGTTCGTCCTCCCCTATCTGCGGCACCTTGATCGGCCCGTAGTCCGCATGCGGCACACCCAGGTACTCGGCCTGTCCGCCGGGCACCGAACCGTACAGGCGCGAGTAACCGAGGAACTGGGCATTGTTGTTGTACTCGCGCACCTGGGTGACCTCGCACTGGACTGCAGACCCCGGTGCACATCAAGCAGTGGCCGCAGGAACGTTGAAGGGGATCACCATTCGGTCCCCTGCCTCGATGTGGGTGGCGGCCGAACCGACCTCCTCCACGATGCGCATCGGCTCGTGGCCGATGATGTCGCCCTTGTCCATGAACGGGGCGAGCACCTCGTACAGGTACAGATCCGAGCCGCAGATCGCCCTCGAGGTGATCCGCGCGATCGCATCCGTCGGCTCCTGGATCTCCTGGCAGGATCTGCCGTCGCCCTTCTCACAGGGATTCGGTGTGCATATAAGGCCACCGAAGACATACAGCACGTATCGATGCATCCTGGCTACCACCACACGAATTTCTATGTAGAAGCGGCGATCCTGCGTCACCACGATCTTCTCGATGCGACAATGGAGGTTGTCGATTCATGGAATCCGGTCCCGCGGTGGGCATCCGAATCCTCGAGAGCCCAGACCGGCGGGACCGTGACATTGCATACGAGAATCCAGTGGGGCATGGCCCCGGTATAGCGAAAAGTATCCGGTTGGGGTACAACTGAATCCGCCACAACCGAATTGCGGCGACCGTCCCCTTTTACGTGTGAATGCTCGACACCTGCAGTCGGGTAATCGCATCGATTTCCGACCCGAAGACACGCAGAAACGAGGTACCTAGTGATCCGACTTCTGAGACTGTTCGGAGGCACGATCGGTGCCGCCTTCACGCTGGAGAATCCACGCAGTCACACTCATCAGCACTTCCGCGGGGTCTTCCTTCCTCCCAAGAGCTGAGCCCCGCCGACTTCGACAGTGCCGCCAAACACTGCGTCTGTCACGCTCGCACTCCATCGATCGGTGCCGTGCAGGGCGCCGCACGCTGTTCCATCGACATTGTGAGGCTCCCCCCTGGGAGTGGACACCCTGACAATGGTTCGTACAAGAACCAGAAGGGATGCTCACATGGGACGCCGGTCTCAATACCCGGAGGAGTTCCGCCGGGACGCGGTCGCGTTGTATCGCGCGGCCGGTGGTGCCCGCACCTACGCGGCGGTGGCAGCGGACTTGGGTATCAGCGGCGAGACGCTGCGGACCTGGGTCCGCAAGGACAACGCCGTTGGTCGAGGTGCGGCGGACCGTGGAGCCGGCGGCGGCGAAACCGCAGCCGAGGAGTTGGCGCGCCTGCGGGCGGAGAACGCCCGGCTGCGCGGCGCGGAGAAGGAATGGCAGCTCGAACGGGAGATCCTGCGCCGGGCAGCCGCTTATTTTGCGCAGGAGATGAAGTGAAGACCTGCCGCTGGGACTTCATCTCCACCCACCGCAGCGAGTTCGGTGTGCAGCGGCTGTGCCGGGTCCTCGGCGCGTCCCGGTCCGGGTACTACCGGCACCTGGCCACCGCCGATGCGCGCACCGAGCGTGCCGCCGAGGAGGCCGCGACCGTGGCGCAGATCCGACGGATCCATACCGAGCATCGCGGCGGGTACGGTGCACCCCGCATCCACGCCGAACTGCGCGAACTCGGGGTGTGCATCAACCGTAAACGGGTCACGCGGTTGATGCGTGGCCACTGCATCGTCGGTCGGCATCTGCGCCGTGGCCGGCGCACCACCATCCCCGATCCGCAGGCAGCGACGGTGCCCGATCTGATCGGTCGAGACTTCACCGCCGACGAGCTCGACAGCCGTTGGTGTGGCGACATCACCTACATCCCGGTGGGATCATCGTGGCTGTATCTGGCGACGGTGATCGACATCTGTTCGCGTCGGGTGGTGGGCTGGTCCATCGCCGATCATATGCGTACCGAACTGGTCACCGACGCACTGCAGATGGCGGTCGACTCCCGTGATGGCGGCGTGGACGGCGTGATTTTTCACAGCGATCACGGAGCGCAGTACACCTCGACTGCATTTTCGGATTTCTGTGCTGCGCATGGGATTCGACAGAGTCGAGGTCGTGTGGGGTCGAGTTACGACAACGCCCTGGCGGAGTCGTTCTTCCAGAGCCTGAAACGTGAATGGCTACATGGCCGAGGACCGACATCGAAAGCTCGAACGCGTCTGGAGTTGTTCGAGTGGTTGTCGTACTACAACCGGAGGCGACGTCATTCCGCGTTGGGGTATCTCGCACCGATCGAGTTCGAACGACGAATGACCGCATCGGCTACGCTCACACTCGCGGCATGAAATCTGGTGTCCACTCTCAAGGGGCAACCTCAATTGCTTTACTTCCCCCCCTTGGACCGACTCCCGGTACATGTGTGTCATCGGCAGTCGATACAGCAGCGGATCGGCCAACGTCGCAGGGGGGGCGTAGGCCGGTCCGCTCCCTTACCAGTGCGCATTGACCACGGCCCAAAATGATTCGGGACGTCGTTGAGGAATCGATCGGCGACGATGAGGACGTCGCGCCCCGAGCGTCACCGAAGCACTCGGGGCTTTGACCGATGGACTCGGTCACGGGCAGCCTGTGGCCGGTACGGCACAGCCTTCGGTAAGGAACTGGTGAAATCGCCGCCGGTCATTCCACCGTGGCCCCGGCCGGAGGCGATCGCCGCTTCACCGACCCTTCTGCAATACACCCGGCCTACCACCGCCTCGAACAGACCTACCTGCGGCCACCGACGCCATCGACGCTGTCATCGACGACATCGGCACTGCCATCGTCCCGGCCGAGCAGCCGAGGCCACATTCGCCGCCCACATCCTTACCGCGGCCCTGGCCCCGACGAACTACTTGTGGACCAACCCCGCACACCTCGACGGAATCGCCTGCGAATAGCCCACAAGAACCCAACGAGAGCGCCCACCTCATCCAATGTCGGGCGCTCTCGCCTCTCAAGCACCATTACTCGTCGTCTGCACCGACCATTTGCATCTAGAATGTGCATTTCGTAGGTTTGAGGCCTACGAAATACACACTGAAAGTGTCGATGGGGTAGTGAACGCGACGAGGGGAACACCGCTGCCGGCGGAGTTGGCGCGATCCGCGATGCGAACCTTCCGCCCCCAGGACGCAGCCCACGTATACGCGCACCCCCGGCCGGAACTGGCACGCCTGACCGACAAAGGCCTCCTCCACAGAGTCGCCCCCGGCTACTACATCGTCGTCCCACAAGAACAGGTGGGGAGGCACTGGCTGCCCGGTCTCGAGGCGGCAGCCGCGGGCGTCGCCTCGACGATCTACGGAGCCGACCACATCGCCCTGATGGGAGTCAGCGCAGCACGAATACTCAGGGCAATTCCACGTGCACTGGCCACCGCGGTCGTCGCCGTTCCTCGCGCACACAGACCCATCAAGCTCGCCGACCGCGACGCCACGGTGCGGTTCGTACAGCGCGACACCGACGCGCTCGATCTCGAACGGATCGAGACCTCGCTCGGGGCTGCACTCGTCACGAGCCCTGAACAGACAGTGCTCGACCTCGCCCGCAGGCCCCTTCTCGGCAACGCAGAACATGAGGTCCCCGCCGCGATCACACACTTGTACCGCCGCTGCGACCCCGAACGACTCGAACAACTCGCCAAGCCGCAGCGCCTTGTCTCCGCACTACGACGTGCCGAAAAATGGGCAGGAGCACAACGATGAACCTCGACGAACGAGACACTGTGGCCGCACAGTTCGGAGTCTCGCCGGAACAGGTCGAACGCGACCACCTCATCTCCCACCTGCTCGCCGCGATCGCGGATCGATTCGCCGACCGCGTGCACTTCATCGGCACCGCGCTCGCGCGCACCCCTCTCCCCTCACAGCCGCCTCAGCGAAGACATCGACCTCGTCGCGTTGAGCAACCGCACCACATTGGCAACCGAACTCGATACCGCACTCGAACGCGCCGTCGCGCGGACTTACGATCGATTGATATGGGAGCCGACACTCGCTGCCGTCAAAGACACCGAAGCGGCGAATCTCCGCACCACCAGCGGCTTGTCGGTCAAGATCCAGCTGCTGTCGTCACGCGACCGCACCGTATGGCCGGCAGAACCCGACAACTGGAACAGCGCTACAGCGATGCACCACCGGCAACATTGACGGTGCCGACACTCGCCGCCTTCGTCGCCGCGAAGACCGCGACCTGGCACGACCGACGCGCGCCACGACCTATGGGATCTGTGTGCGCTGGCCGAGATCGGAGCGATCAACGCCGAGGCTGCCGACTTGTTCCGTAGGTACGGTCCGACGAATCGAGTTCCTGGCGAGCATCTGTTCGAGCAGCCGCCCAACGAAACGGACTGGCGATCTCAACTTGCCGGTCAAACACACCTGACAACCACGGCCTCCGAAGCACTTGTCGTGGTTCGTCAAGCATGGGAACGAGCCACGACCTGATACTTCTCCCCGCGCGACAAGGTTGCAGACTGCCGTGTAGAAGGCCTCGTCTGACGGGGTCTGTCCGTTAAGGACAGTCCCCTCGTCGACGCGAGGGCACGAACGAGTCCGAATGCTGGCGTACGGATCGTCATCCTCGCCGCCCTTCCGAAAAGCGGGAGTGTGTCTCACGGGAGCGTTGAACGCTTTCGCGATCATCTTCGAAGGACGCATCACCCCGAACACCAACTAATCCCATGTGTCAGAACCGGATCCACCGATTACCTGACAGTCCCACCGGATCCACCGATTGCCTGGCAGTACCGTGGTGATCGCCGCGAAGGGACACGCTGCCGGGCCGGCGTTGTCGTTGACCGGCTCGAGCGAAACAGCATAGTATTCATCGCGACCCGTCGATCACCGCGCATACCGCGAGCCGATCGGAAGTCCACCACTCCGCGGGGCACTATCGGTGCCGAGGCAGTGGTACAACTGTCCGAGAAAGCGATTGAACAGTTTCGGCAGTGCGGTCGGACGCTCAGCACCGAGGCCGCGCCACTCGGACGGTAAGGCCAACTACATGACCGTTATCGGCGGAGGTCATCACCGTCGACGGGCGTGGTGCCCTCCTCCGGCGGATCGTCACCGTCGGGGCAGGTGTCGGAGAATGCGGACGGTTTGGTGTCGGGTGGTGGAGAGAACTCGGCGGCGTACGGGACCCGTGGTGGGGCGATTTCGTCGAGGCGTTCGTTGATGGCATGGGCGAGCATGTCGTGTTGGAGCGCGGACAAGGGCATCAGTGCACTGAGATAGGCCTCGACCTCGACTCTGCCGACGTCACCGCCGAGGGCGAAATATCGCAGCCACAACTGTTCCATGCTCAACCCGCCAGCCCGTACCGCGGCCAGCAACCGGTGGCGGTCTTCACCGCCGGGAGGATTCTGCCCGACTCGCTTCCGGGGTGGAGGTGCCGACGGACGCGACAATCGCGACCGCCCGTCCCGGGGGCGCTGGCGGATGGACAGTTCGAACAGCCCTCGCAACGCCTCCTGGGTGGTGAGCTGCGCACGCACCAGCACCGCATCCTCGGGGGTGGTAGAGATGGCTCGGGCGCGCAGTGCCTGTTCGAGACGGGAGCTAAGCTGTTCGGTCGCAGCCAGAATGGAGTGCACATGCGCCGACAACGAGGCGGCGTGTTCGATGAAGCGATGCACCAGATTGTCCTCGGTGTTGGTGGGTGTGTGGGGACCGATCGCATCCACCCCGGCGAGTTCATCGGAGATCGGTTCTCGAGACGGCGTCATCACCGACCTCCTTTTCCGGCTGTCGGTCCGACCGTGCTACTTCGAACCTACCCGCCGCCACCCGTTGCAGGGCGACCCGGCCGCCACACCCATCTCTGTCCCGGTAAAAGGTGCCAGATCGACCCGCGCCAGCGCAGACACGGCCCACGCCCGTGCGCCGGTATACGGATGGGGGTGAGTACTCGCTCGGCCCGCGGTGCGATCGTGCACGGCAGGGCGCTCGTCGTGCCGGCGGCCGAGCGCTCGGGATCACGGTTCGTCCCTGCCCGGCGACCCCACGCGGATCGATCGCGCCCGATCCACCCGGAAGACACGCCGATTTCAGTGGCGGGTGCGCCCGCCACGACATGTGTGACCATGCCGATCGCGGAGACGCGGCCGCAACGATCGAGTACACCGGGAAATTCCGGCGCGGCGCGGAGGTCTCTGGTGCGCGCACCCGAGGGTGCGAGGGGTCATCGATGTGCGTCGCTGCCGTCAGCGGCCTTCACCGGTGCATTCGGTGCCTGTGCCGGTAGCGAGGTGTGTCCGGCCCGGTATTGACGGTCGAGGAATCGACGGCGGTGTTCGTCGAGTACGGCCGCGTTCCGCAGGTCTCGGTCGCATTGATTCCGGGCGTGGGCCTCGTGATCGGCGGAGCGGTGATGTTCGCACCGGTCCGCGGCACGGGCGACTGCCCCGTCGTGCAGCAGATGAGCGGCCGTGCGATCGCACGTGATCAATACTTGTCGGCAGACCGAATAAACAGCAGAGCCCTGCTCGAGATGATGTGGTAGATGCTGTTCGAGCATCGCCAGTGGGGTGCGCAGAAGGCGGTAGTGGGTCCGCAGGACGGCCTCGATCATGGAGGGTATGGGCATCATCCGGTGCCTTTCGGGCCATTGGGTAGGTCCTCGGCTCGAGGCGGTGGTTCGTCGCGCGGTCCGGCCCGCCGGGGGTCTTCGATGTTGGGGTGCGATCCACGGCCGAGAGTCGAGGAGGCCGGATGAACGTTGCACCCCGCGAGGTGTCCGGTCGCACCGCAACACCGCGGGTCTGTCGACAGGCCGAAAATCGATGGTGCTCACATTTATTCGCCATCCGGTGCCACGGTCTTCTGCATGTCCTCGTATGCTCGGTCGGCATCGAGCATGGACTCGATGATCAACAACCGCAGGCAGGTTCCGTCCCGGCCGAAAACGTACATCTGATTGTGTGGCTGATCCGGCGCCGGGCCGACGAAGTCGAGACCGTCCGGGGGATCGATTCCTCGCTGCGAGATGCTCAGGGCATTCCAGTCGAAGGCGATCCGTTCGGTTCGCCCCAGACGAGAGGTTAATACGGCGACCAGGTCGTGGAGTTCTGCGGTGACATTGTCGCCCCGCGGCCACCAGGCGCCGTCGACGCCGGCGGAGTGCTCATCGGGGTCGCGCAGAAGCAGCCGCACCGTGCGGGTCGGGGCATCGAAGGGCTGTCCACCGTCGACGGCGGCGTGGAAACGCCCCAGGTCACCGTTGGTGAACAGGCGTCGCGGAAGTCCGGTCATGTCATACTCCCGCGTCGGGTCCGGATGGAGGCCGGTGCCGGCATCCGATGTCCGTCTCGGCGGCCGTCCACTGGACCCGGTACTCGCGGCAATTGCCGCGGAGTCGCCGACGTCCGGCGGGAAGACGAGAAAAAGAGCGATCCGAGCGGATCCGGGCGTGGTGTAGCGTCATCGCGACGCTCCTGACTGGGCCGCAGAGCGGCCTGCTCATATCGACGGCGCCGACGAGACCGGGCATAGTCTCGCACTTCAGGCCCCGGCACCTCCAGCCTACCGCTCCCACGGTCACGCAGTCGGCGACTGGCACATCGCGCCCTGGCACACCGGCGAGTGTTACGCGCCCGCCCCACCCCGCCGACCGCCGACACACATACTCAGCCCGGCACCGCGCTGAACCGCCGAGACCGGTCGGGTCGCATCGCGGCATCGCTGCTCGACCCCGGACGACACCGCCGCCACAAGGACCAGCGCGACGGCGGCCTCCACGCTCGGTCCACTCGACACGCCGTACGATGAACGGCTCGCGCTCGCTCCAGCACCGTCCGCCGGCATTCTCGGCGCTGACAGGGTGTTCGGCACTCAGGTTCGATAGCACACCACGCCATAGTTCAGTCCGGTACCGCTGCTGCGGAGGAACCCGGTTCAGCAGTCGGGTGAACGGCCTGCAGCACCATCACATTGCCGTTGGCCCCGTATACATATACCGTGTCGGACCGCTCGAACAGGTACGGATCAAGGCGTACAGAGCGCTCGTCCATGAACAGCCGTCCGCCCGCAGGAAGCCACGTAGTCGGGTCGTAGACGACCCGGGATATCGGCCCTGTCCGTAGCTGCAGTGCGGTGATCAGATCGGGAAGCTCGGTGGCGAGGCTACTCGTTCGCGGCCACCAGGTGGCATCGATGTAATCCGTCGGATCCGCATGAAGATGCAATCGTGGGGTCGGGGCAGGTGTGTGCGACGGTACGGACGGTGTGGGCAGTGGCGATGGCGTCATGGGACGCTCCCGTCGTGGCCTTGACAGGCCGGCTTGGTGAATTCGGTGAAGGGCGCAATCGTGCGGGTGGCGCGTGATGCGGTCGGATACAGCTGAGCCTACGCTCGTCTTTGGGCGACCGGCACGTGCCGCGGAGTCGGCGCGGATCGACCCCGCGTGGTCGTACGCGCTGGTCGCGAGCAGTGGCGGCAGTACTACGGTCTTGTTCGTGGGCGTGACGATCGCTGGTGCGTATCGGTCGTCACATGACCTGAACCCACCATGAGAAAGGCTGCGACGACGTCACACACCATGCGGTACCTGACGTTTCGCCTTTCGGGTGCGATGTCGGCGACGTGGTGTTCGTCCGTCTGTCCCGCGGGTTTCGTGTATGGCGCGGACCTTCTGCTCGGAGGCCGTCTCGGGGGCGTCATTAGAGGTGGCGCGTAGGAATCGGTCGGGAAGTGCGAGTTTGTGAATGGTTCGCAGCGTCAGCAGGTACTGCCGCGCGAGGGAGCCGGTGGTGTAGGGCAGGTTGTATTTTTCGCACAGGGCTTGTATCTGGGTGGAGATGCGTGCGTACCGGTTGCTTGGTAAATCGGGGAACAGGTGGTGCTCGATCTGGTAGCACAGGTTTCCACTCAGGAACGCCATCACGGGACCGGCCCGAAAGTTGGCTGCGCCGAGCATTTGTCGCAGATACCACTCCGCCGGGGTTTCGTTCTCGAGTTCGGCGCGAGTGAATTTTTCGGCGCCGTCGGGGAAGTGTCCGCAGAAGATCACGACATACGCCCACAGGTTCCGCAGCAGGTTTGCGGTCAGGTTCGCCGTCAGTGTGCGACGCCAGCGGCGTCCGCTGAGGGCGGGAAAGAGCAGATAGTCCTTGCTCACCTGCCGGGCGAGCTTGCGGATCAACGCTCGTGAGAGGGCGGATTTTTCGGCGGTGGTGCCGGTACGATCCTGCTCGGCATGCAGATCGTGAAGAGCGATCCCCCATTCGAACGTGGCCGCCAGCAACAGGTTCCGCACGGGCTGTAGTAGATGTTCGGGCCTCCAGGGTTGGTCGCGGGTGACTCGGAGTACGCCGTAGCCGAGGTCCTCGTCCATTCCGACGACGTTGCTGAACACATGGTGGCGATAGTTGTGCGAGTAACGCCACTGTGAGGATGGGCCGGCCATGTCCCATTCCCAGTTGCGGGAGTGGATTTCCGGATCGTTCATCCAGTCCCATTGGCCGTGGGAGATGTTGTGGCCGATCTCCATGTTCTCCACGCTCTTGGCCACACCGAGCGCGGTCGCCCCGAGGAGCTGACCCGCCAGGCTCCTGGTGGAATAGATCGTCAATCGTGCAGCGACGTCGAGAAGTCGTTGGAAGGCGATGGTGCGGCGAATATATGCGGCATCGGCGGCGCCGAGCGATGTGGTGACTGCGCGGCGAATGCCGGCAAGTTCGGCGCTGAGGGCTTCGACGTCGGTGTCGGTGAGATGCGTGTACCGCTTGATGTCGGAGATCGCCATGGCGTCGTGTCCTTCCTGTTCGCCCACGTCCCCGCTCGCAACGCAGGTGGGGACGCAGGCGCGGCGATCCCGGGGTCAGTAGTAGTGGCGGCGGCCGGCGACCGCGTGGCCCGTCGACCCCAATATCACCAGCACCACTCCGACGACGACGAGGACGATTCCGAGGTACAGCAGGATCGACAAACCGGTGAGGGCACCGACAACGGCAAGAACGATTCCGAGAATGATCATGACAGCGACCTGATTTCGAATGGTGGTGCTCGATGGGTAATGCCTTGTGGGATGCAGCCGGTGTTGCTCGAGGCGGATCGTCAGTGGGCGCTGCTGCTGAGGGCGGTGCCCTGGTCGGTTCGGCGACTGTCGATCGATGTGTGTCCGGCGCCGTTGTTGCTCAGCACCCCGGTGAGTTCGACGATCACGGCCGCGAGAAGGACGACGAGTCCGAAGGTGACGATCATGACGGCCTCCCGAGGCCTGTGCTGTATATCCAAGTACACGCCCCTTTCGGCCCTGTGTCAACGCTGTAGATCTACATCTGAGGCCTACAGTCAGGGTCTACGGTGGACAGCAGTGGCCGAAAAGAGGTGTTCCGATGGCCGAATCTCCTGCCGAGAACCCGCGTCACTCTGTCGGTGAACCAAACCGGGAACGTGGCGCGATTACCCGGGAGCAAATCCTGGCCACAGCTCTCGAGATCATCGACCGCAACGGCATCGATGCATTGTCCATGCGCCGACTCGGCAAAGCCCTCGACCGCGACCCGATGACCCTCTACCGGCACGCTCCGAACAAGGCCGCACTCCTCGACGGGGTCGCCGAGATCGTCCTCGACCAACTCCACGTCGATACCGCCGAGGGGGAATGGACCACTCAGCTCCGGCAAGTCGCCCGCGACTTCCGCCGGTTGGCGCTCGAGCATCCCCATGTGGTCCCCTTGCTGGTCACCCGACCGCTGGCGACCCCTCTCGGGCTGCGACCCCGAGGGACATTACGCCCACTCGAGGACATCCTCACGCTGCTCACCCGGGCCGGCTTCACTGCCGCAGACGCCCTGCACGTCTACCGCGCTCTGTTCGGCTTTCTCTACGGTCACGTCCTTACCGAACTTCAGGAACTCGTCGAACGACCCGAGGAGCACGACGACCTGCTGCGATTGGGATTGCACCGACTACCGATCGGCGACTTCCCGCTCCTGCGGGGTCTGGCGTCCGTGCTGGCGTCCTACGACGGTGCCGCAGAACTCGAACGCGGCCTCGATATTCTGCTCACCGGACTTTCCGCCACACTGCCGACCCCCCGACAGTTCAGCCCCCGGGATAAAAAGACCACAGACCCAGCGCGTGATCTCGGCGAGTGAGGCAAGACGGCGCCCCCGTCGGTGGCCGACACCGACGACCTACGCATTCAGTGCTTTACGGCACGAGAGTGTGTCCGTGGCATGCACCGCGTCCGAGCGTCGACGATCTCACCGGTGCTCGGTCCTGAAGCACACACTTTGCACGATCCGGGCGACGTATGCCCCTGTGGTGACGTGCGTCCGGACCGGCACTGTCGACGAAGACGACGGCGGAGCCGACCCGATTCTGTGCACGCGACCGCCGACCGGCGCCGACATCGAGATAGTACGGGCTCGGGTGTGCGAACTGTTCACGCGCGGCCCGGGGGCGAGCGTCGATGCGTACGCGTGCGCGACCGGACGGTGGTGTTTCGGTGCGGCCGAACGTGGCCGTGTATCAGCGAACACGGCAGTCCGTCGTCACAGTGCCCATCGCATCCCGGCACCGGGCACCGGTGGTCGGGTAGATGCACGAGGCAGAAGTAGTTGCCGCACCCCGCCTCGTCGTCCTCCTTACGCCCAAGGGGATTGTCCCCGCACAGATAACCCCGCCCCCGGTCGATCAGTTGATGGCACTGGGAATCGTCGCATTCGGCGGCGACTCCGTATCCGGCCTCACGACCGTCGGGAAGGATGTAGTACGCCAAACTCATGGTCTCTCCTCGTCGGTGAAACACCTTCGGAACCAAGGGACTTCCGCGGAAAGGGCTTCGACTCCGGACTGCATCGATGCCCATCACCACGAGAAGAAGTACGAGCGAATCATCTGTCATGGACAGCCTCGCCGATCAGTCGAGACCGTGTACAGCAGTAAGCACTGAACTCCTGAATTCACTGAAGTCTCACATGCTGCCGCTCCACCGTGCACGCGAGCGCACGTGGGAACACATGAAGAACAGAGTACCGTCCCGTTTCCGCCGCCCCCGACGCGCACATCGGTCCACGCCCTCGAATCTGGACCACCGGTGCCAATGCAGCAGTTCGCCGAGGTGTTCGACGCCACGACGGTGCGCCTGACCGGACGCGTCCAACGGTCATACGCCAGGCTCGCCGGCCTGGTCGAAGCCTCCGATCTCGAACTGCACACCACGATTCGCGGCGATGCCGCCCAGCTGTCCACCGGACCGTCACCGAATGCGAGGACGAACACCGCGAAGGCGTTGACCTGCCCTCGGTTTCCCGTGTAACGCTCACCGGTGCAGAAGAACTCGACGCGGCGGTGAACCGTCGCATCCACCGACGCATCGATTGAGCCGGTCAGATTCAACGAGCACTCGATCTACGTATCGCCGATCCCACCGGCGAGTGTGCTGCGCCGCGATGATGCTGGGCGGTGTTCGGGACCCACTAGCTGACGTCTCCGGGCATCGCGAGCCCTCGCTCGGTCTCGGGAAGAGGTGGGATCAGCGCGGGGCCATCACCGCAGCCGCGCTGTTCGTCGCCGCGCTCGCGGCGTCGGTGTGGGCATCGGACATCGACCTGTCGCGTATGGCCGAGGGCTTCGATTCGATGTGGAACACGTTGGGGTTGTTCTTTCCGCCCGGGACCGGCGGAAGCCGTGCGGAACTGTGGAAACAACTGATCGTGACGTTGCAGATCGCATTCGCCGCGACGTTCATCGGTCTGCTCGTGGCGATCCCCGTAGGTTTGCTCACTGCCCGGAACGTAGCACCCGCCCCTGGCATCGCACGGGGATTTCGAGTCTTCATCGTGATCGTGCGCGGCATTCCCGATCTGATCTTTGCGATCATCGTCATCGTCGTCACTGGCCTCGGTGCCACAGCCGGTGCCATCGCTCTGTCTGTCGGGGCGATCGCGTTGCTGAGCAAACTGATCGCCGATTCCGTGGAAGAAACCGATGTGCGGGTGCAGCAGGCGGTGGTGGGCGGCGGCGCGACCCGCATGCAGGTGCTTGTCGCGGCCACCATCCGGCAGTCGGGTCCAGCGGTCCTTGCACACATCTTCTACCAGCTCGATACCAATATCCGGGCCGCTACCCTCCTCGGGGTGGTGGGTGCGGGTGGTCTCGGTTTCTATCTCATGAATGCGTCACGGGTCATGCAGTACGACGTGGTCACACTCATCGTCGTCATGATCTTCGCAGTGGTCATGGTGCTGGAAGGACTCGCCATGTGGGTGCGCAGGGTCATCTCGTAACAGATCCCTCAAGAAATGAACGTTTGTCAGGAGAACACATGACCCTCACCGAATCGGCATACACGGCCGCAGGTCGCGCCCTCTCGGAGGCGGGCGATGCCGCTCTCATCGCCTACCACGACGCGATCTCCACCTACTCACGAGAGAAGCTGAAGTCCACGGCGATGCTGGGAGCCGACGGCACCGACACCATGTTCATCGACGTCGTCGTCGAAGACGCCATCATCACCGCCGCCACGGCGGCGGGAGCCAACGTGTTGTCGGAGGAACGCGGATGGGTCGATGTCGGCTCGGCCCTGACACTCGTCGTAGACCCCGTCGACGGCTCCGCGAACGCCGCATCCGGCGTTCCCTTGTCGTGCTTCAGCGCAGCGGCAGTGATCGACGGACAATTCACCGAAGCGATGACGTGCTGGCTGCACACCGGCGAACGATGGTGGGCGTCGCGCACCGAGTCGACTCTTCGCACCAGCGGATGCACAACCCTGTCGGAGGCCGCAGTGTCGATGCTACGACCGCACGCCCGCAATCGCGATGCGTGGTGGCGCATCGCCTCCACTGCCACCCGCGTCCGCATCCTCAGCTGCAGCACCCTCGAGTCGGTGTTCGTCGCTACCGGTGTCACCAACGCCTTCCTCGATGCAGGTAGCGACACCCACCGTCTCATGGATATCGCCGCAACCGTAGTCCTCGTCGAATCGGCCGGCGGTACCGTGATCGACGCATTCGACCGTCCCATCGGGTTCGACACCGACCTCACCAAGCGATGGAGCGGAATCGTCGCCGCCACCGAAGAACTCGCACACGAACTACGCGACACGGTCCAAGGATGATCAGCAACACCACGGCGCCGAAACGCACGACGAACACAACTCCTCCGCGAACCTCTCCTGTCACCACAAAGGAAGACGAACGCGTTTCGGGAGGAAGGCTCGAGTGAATGTGTTCCCAAGCAGGTCTCGATGGAGAGGGTCGTACCGCACGGCGCGGGACGCATCTGTTCGCCGCCTACGATCTGGGCAAGAACAAGCCGTACGGGCACGTCAAACGAAAGCCGCACGAAGTTCCTCGAGTTCTGCCGGTGCCTGCGCAGCCTCTGTCGGCCGAACTGCGTATCGTGATCGTGTCCGGCACCTTCCTGCCGCACCTGACGACGAACAACTGTCGGCGGGTCGCCGAAGGAGTGAAGTGAACTACATCGATTTCACGTAGACCACAGCGAACGGTTCGTGGTCACCGGAGAATGGCAGTCTCCGAGCAGCACCTCACCGAAAGCCCGGGCGACATTCAAGCCCTACTGTCGGTGACCTCCAGGTCGTGAGTGCTTCAGGGTTGTGCAGTGACAACGCGGTCGTCGAGGAACTCCTTCAATCCGCCACTGAAAACATCGTTGTCGTCACCAGCGACCATATGACCGGCCCCACTGACATCGATCAACGTGGCAGTCGGGATCAGGTCGAGCAGTTCCTTCGCACCTTCTTCGCTGACCACATTCGATTGCTGACCCCGCACAAGCATGGTGGGCACCGTGATCGACGCCGCAGCATCCCGAGCGCGTTCGTACCGCATGATCGAATCGGCCTGGCGAGTGGGCTCGTCACCGTGACGAAGAAACGCCGGATCCCAATGCCAAAACCAGCGGCCGTCACGCAAACGGAGGTTCTTGCGCAACCCCTGCGGATTGGACTTACGAACACGGTTCGGGGTGTACGCCGCGATCGCTGCGGCGGCATCATCGAGGCTGTCGAATCCGTCGAGTCCACTGCGCATGAACGCTGCGATTTCGTCGGTGCCCTCGGTTTCGACTTTCGGCGCGATATCGACCAGGACCACCCCGCGAGCAAGTTCGGGATTCTCGCCCTGCCCGATCAATGAGGTCATACCCCCCATCGACGCCCCGACCAGTACCGGTTTCTCCCCCAGCTCGCCGATGATCGCCGTTAGATCGGCGACCAACGCATCGATGCCGTAGTCCCCGTCCGGTGCCCATTGACTGTCCCCATGACCACGCGCATCCACAGCGATGGCGGACCAGCCGTCCGCCGCCAGGTTACGGCCGGTGTTGCGCCAGGAGTGCCGGGTCTGCCCTCCGCCGTGCAGCAACAACACCACCCCCTTACGGTCGATATCCACTCCGTTGTCGTCCCGAGTGGGCGGATCCCACCGATCGGCGGCAAGTACGACACCATCGCCGCGAAATTCGCACCGGGTAGCAATCGGATCCATGAGTCCCTCACCAACATTGTCGCGTCGAGCATTCACCTCGATGGTGCACTACGTGGTAAACAGCAATTCACCCGCACCCCGCCCCTCGCGAAAGAGCTCCGATCACCTTGCGGAACTACCCTCTCGGCAACAGAATTCGGACACGGACCCTCGCCACGGTGCCCAGAATCCGTGGGTCGATTCGCCGGCGACACTCCTGGGATCCGTTGCGCCTGCCTGCTACGCCGTGACCTGATTCCTCCCCGCCGGAGCTGATACGTCCCACGATATCGGTCACCCCCGCACAGGCACCGCCATCACTCACGGCCGCACTCGGCCCGGTGCTGCTGGACTCGACGCGTGAATCCCCCGAAGCTGCCCAGCCGGTGATCCACCCATCGGCCGGCACACGGAACGGGCATCGCCGACGCCAACCCGCCTCGGTCACAACGACTGCACAGACCGGAGAATCCGATCGAATACTCACTTGCCCTTAGTTATTCACGGTCTTTCTGTTACCGAATGGATGCCGATCTCGTCGACGTCATAGCCGCTGCAGGCAACCCTGGTGGCGCTGGCGCGCTCGATACAGGGCACCAGGAGCCACCGCATATCGTTGCGAAGCCGACGCCACCCGATCAGGTACCGATGGCCATTCGTAGAAGCGACCATCACAGGTTCGACGTCCCCGGTGGTCGTGGTGCCCTCACGCGAGTAGCGGATGCGCACCACCCCCTCACTCGTCTATTTCTCATCGATCCACTTCTGCAGATTCTGCCCCAGCGAGGACAGCGACGTATCGAGCACGGACAGTAGATCGTTGCCGACCTCAGGAAACTCCACACTGTCGCGCAGGGCGCCGAGCACAACGGACTGCACCGCACCCCCGATACTCGCCGGCACCACCGTCGTCGGACGAACACCGACACGGGACGCAACGAACCTCGCCACGACCTCGGCCCACGCCAACCACCGTTGTGCGCCCTCTGCCTGCAACTCCCGGGAGCTATCGAGGATCCGAAACCGGGCTCTCCAGATACCTTCGTCGTCGAGCTGGGCCGCCACCGACTCGAGCACCCCGCCCCGGATCGCTTCCATGACCGGTACGTCACCGTGCACGGTTTCCAACGCGGACTGCAGGTCGCGGGTGCCTTCTTCGAAGGGAGACCACATCAGCGCCGCTTTGTTGGGGAAGTACCGAAAGAACGTGGTCTTGCTGATCCCCGCGACCGCCACGATATCCATGATCGACGTCTCGCTATAACCCCGGTCGAAGAACAACTCGAACGCGGCGGCCTCAACCTGTGCGCGAGAGGACACCTGCGGACGTCCGCGCCTGCCGGCGACCATCCTCTTCCCCCTTTTTCTGCTCAACTCTTGATTTTAGGTACCGAGTACCGTAAACATAAATGACGAGCGTCGCGACCAATAATGCGACCTCCCTCCACCACCACGACCCGTCATCCCCCTGTCGACGGATCGTGCATCCCGGGTCGAGGACTCGACCCTCCCGGATGCCCTGCCTCCCATCCCCCTGCCGGCAGGGCATCCGGGGTCTTCTACCCCGCCAGACGCCGGGTGGCAGGCCCCACTCCTTCCGGATGCGGTTTACCGCGGTAAACCGCGCGTCGCTGAGCGTTCTCACGTCATCGCAAAGTGCGAGACCAACTCTCGTTTCACGCCGTTGGCTACTATCTTTACTTTGTTCAAGTAATCATGCCGGTTGTGGGGAATCGCTCACGACCCTGTGGACGGTGCGATCACGGGACTCGATAATGTTCTCTGCGCTGCTCGGGGGCTGAGGATGCAGCCTGCTTCGGCCCGGTTCGGCATTCCATCCAGGCCGCGGTCGACGATTGTGCCAACGAGTAGGAAAACATGTCGCACGAGCTGCATCACTTCGCTCTGGGAAAGTGGGTTCTCGGACTCGCCTATCTCACTTCGATCACCGGGTCTTACGTCGGTCTCCTGTGCGCCCGTCAGGCAACCCGCTCTCGTGGATCCCTCGGCAGGGCTTGGATGGTCATGGCGGCTGCGGCGCTCGGCGGTGTGGGCGTCTGGCTCACCCATTTCATCGCCATGATGGGTTTTGCAGTGCCAGGCACACTGATCCGCTACAACCCCCCATGGACGGTGTTCTCCGCAGTGGCTGCCATGGCCGCAACGGGACTCGGCCTCTGGCTGATGAACTCACCCGTGGTCCCGAAGGGGCATTTGCGCGTCTTCCGATCGATGATTGGTGGAATGGTGATCGGTGCGGCCGTGAGCGTGATGCACTACAGCGGCATGGCCGCGATCCGCATCCAGGGCAAAGTGGACCACGCATCCAGCTTCGTAGCGGTCTCGATCATCATCGGCATCGTCGCGGCCACCATCGCATTGTGGTTGACCTCCCACCCCACCAGCGGCTTCGCGCGTGCATCGGCAGCAGTGGTCATGGGCGGTGCGGTGGCCGCAGTGCACTACATCGGCATGGCCGGTACAGCCGCGACCATCAGCACACACGCCCCGGCACCGCAAGGATGGACGGTCATGTCGCTGCTGCTACCCACATTTGTCCTCGGCACACTCGTGCTGGCCGTGCCCCTCGTAGCATTGATGCTCGGTACGCAACCCACACATGCCGACGCCGACGCAGACACCGGTCACCATCTGCAAGCCGCGACGCCGAGGGCTCCGCTGGAGAGGAGTGCTGCAGCCGCTCCTGACTCCGGCCGGCTGGCGGCGTCGCCGACGCGTAGGCCCGGCCGGTATCTCGACGCCACCACATATGTGCCTCGGACACGACCTACCAGAACACCGCCACAGTCCTGACGCCGATCCCGCTTGCAGAGCCGATCCGAGCCTGAAGACGGATCTGAGGGCCGCCCACCCGGATGCGTGGGGGTCCAGAGGTTCGAGATTCATCATAGTGGCGCCGAATGCGGTTGCTCGACGGAAGGAATGGTGTCCGGTGCCACTGCAAGCACAGGTCGAAGGTCGGCTACGGCCCTGCTGTCCTCACTCAGGTGCGGCGAGCGTGGTACCCGCAGTGCGTTCGACCAGCCTTCGATCTCCGCCTGTTCACCGACGTGCTGCGGCCGAACCAATCCGGCAACCCCAAGGCAACGCGCAGCTGCCGTCGCAGCACACTCGGCTTGATTTTTGGCACCGAGTAGCATAACTATGGTTGAACCCTAGATTACATTACCGTCGCCTGGTCGAACCGCTCGGCGGTCGTTTCCGGCACGAGAACGGTCGCCCGATCAATCGGCAGACCGCCCCCCGACGGGACGTCCTCCACTCCCCTGACGGCGTACAAACAAGAAAGAACGTTCCTTTGTTTTCCACTCTCGTGATCCGTCCCTTGGCCCGCGCGATCGCAGTCCTCCTGATCGTTGCCGATACCGCCCTCGCCACCCGGGCTCCGGCCTTGCCTGACTGGGATGAGACCGGCGCAGCTGTCCGGAATTGACGTAGCCCTTCGCGTAGAGACGGGGCGTTGCTCGGTTGCTCCCCGCTCGACACCCCTCACGTCCGCCTCGGGACCCATCTCGACCGTAGCGTCGACCGTCGCCTCGAGGATGATCGCAAGGAACAGCGGAGCATTGCTTCCTCCCTCGTCTCACTTGCGGCCCTTGCCCTTTGCATGAGCATGGAGTCGGCACAAGGACCGTTCGGCGATCGGGAACCACCAAGCGTGGCGGCGTCGGCAAACACGAAAGCGCCGTGCCCGGCCGGCATTCTCCATCGACAAGACCCGGTGAAAATCCTCTACTCGAACCGGATCGACGACTGCTAGTTCAGTGATCGAATGAGTCCCGGCTCGCCGTCACCGCCTTCGAATCCGCGGCCGCACGACGAGACTCGGCCACCGGATGCATGCTTCGTTCCGAGCGCGGATCACAATCTCACAGCAGCAAATTCGTCCGAGCCTGAGAGCAACTCACTCGATGCGTTCTAACCAAGGCGCGCACCAACGCGATGGTCGATGTCGGCGACGCTCGAACAAGACCTTGCAGAGTCAACCACCTGTATTCACCCCTGGCCCACGCCGTCAACGCCTCCGGCACCTTGCAGGTCCAGAGCGAGACCCCCGTGCGCATTCGCCAGTGGCAGATCGTTGGCTCGGCGCCCGCCGGTGAAGCCGAAAGCCGAGGCGATGCGTACGATCACTGACATCTGGGGCTCCGCGACGCGGTACGGCCAGGGCCGAAATCGGTCGGCGAGAGATCGTAGCGCGATACCGCCATCGGCTGCGTGGTACCGATCAGGGCGTATCGGACGGCGGACTCGTTCGTGTCTGCGACGAGAAGCATCCCGACGGTGGGCTGGTGCTGCGGTCTGTACAGCCGATCCTCGACCGGGGCGACGTAGAAGCCGAGTTGGCCGGCATCGCGAGGGTCGAACTTGGTGGTCTCGAGCTCGATGACCACGTACCGGAGCTGTTCGACGTTGAAGAACAGCAAATCGACGAAGAAGTCGTCGCCCTCGACATCGAAGTGGACCTGACGGGCCGACAAATGCGAACCCGGGACCGAGCTCACGCAGCGTGTCGATGATGCGCTCGACGAGCCGATCTTCGAGCTGGCGCTCGGCGGCGTCCCCGTCGATGGCGAGGACTTCGAGCGTGAACGGATCCTTGGTGATCTGCTGGGCAAGCTCGGAGTCGGTGCGTTCGAGAGCGTGCGGAAAGTTCGACGGTGCCGCTCCCTCTCTCGTGTGCAAACTCGTCTTGATCTAGTGGGCCAGCACGGGACGGCTCCAGCCGTGTGCAACGTCCTTGGCGCTGTACCACTCGCGCAACTCGGCGTCCTCGAGCTTGTCGAGCAACTCGATGACATGCCCCCACGGCAATTGGCCAACGGGTCGCTGGTCGATTGCGTCCGGGTAGGGCCACGCTTCGGCGAACCTGCGCATGTACTTGAGGTTGGCCGGGGAGAATCCTTTCACTCCTGGAAACTCGATGCGCAGATCTGCGGAGAGCCTGGAGGGCCTTGCTGCCTCAGGGAGCTGTCTTCTGTCGCTCGATGATCGTCGTACCGATCTGCCAGTAGAGCCGGAGCAGTTCGGTGTTCACCCGGCGCTGGGCTACGTAGCGTGCTTGATGCACGAGCCGTTTGATGCTCTCGAGCGTGTCGGCGTACTCGGACGGGACGGGAGCGACGCTAACGGACCGAGCCGACCTTCCCACCTCTCGGGAGGGCGAGCCTACAGAGATGCCGCCGCATGCCCGGCGCCCAGCCTCCCGGCGGCAGGACTGTCGACCGATATGGCGATGCCCACCTCAGCTATCCAGAGACCGCACCGTCCCAGTAGGCGAGGACAGAAACGAGCGGCAAGCGGATCGTCTCCGAGGTTGTCGACCATGGCTCGTGGGCGAGTCGTCTCCGCCAACTGATCGACGCACAGCACCCGGTACCCTTCCTCATCTCGGCGTAGTGACGGTGACCTGCCATCCCCTGCACGCAACCGACATGGATGCGCTCCCGCCGTCAGCTCCCCATTGCTCGCACAGCTTGTGAGCGAAGGCGATCCCGGTCGATCTCCCCGGCGCTCAGGGCATCCGGGCGGTGCCCGAGGTGGAACAGCCCATCGATGTGGGGGCAGGCGAACACCGCCATGCCCTTCTCTCCTCGGTGACGTTTGCGGACCGTCTTCGCGTCTCCGCGGGTCAAATATCCCCGGTGTCGACAACGGCCGCACCAGATCCAACGGGTGGATGGATTATGGGCGCGGGGATTCATACGGCACGTCCGATCTGGAGATTGAGCCAATCCGACAGCCATCGGATGGCACTGCGGCCCGCATTGTCGACCACGAGAGTGTTGTAGTCGGTATGGGCATTGGAGGTGAAGAAGCTTGCCACACTAAGCCCTTCGCTGACCAGCAAAGCCAGATCATCGGCGCCTCGGGATCGGGAGAGCTCGACAAGTGAATCCGACAGCTGCCACAAGTCCACATTCGCATCCAGGTTCGAGATAGTCGTCGACGCAGCACGTGTGGTCCTGCCCAGTAGGTCGGGAGACGTCTTGGTCGATTTGCCGGAGAGCATGTCCGTCGCTACCGATGCCAAGTCCAAGCCGACGGGCAGCAAACCGGCCATCGCCGCAGCGGCCCCGACCGGATCCGGCGCGACACCGGAAGGAGGAAGCACCTTTTCCACAGCCGACCACGCGATCTCCTGGATCTGACCGACGATCGTGGCCAGCCTGATGACGTCGACATTCGACAGGATCGACGCAACCAACGCCGCGATCTGCGTCGCGCCGGACGGATCCGGAATCACGGCCAGCACCTGCGCCACCCACCGCAAGTCCACCGCTGCCACCATCTCCACCAGGGGCGAAAACTGATTGTTCAACTCCCCAGCCACCTGGTGAGCCCCGCGAGCGTCGAGCGCGGCAACCTTCTGCGGCAGCACGGTCAAGTTGCGCAAGATGCCGGGCATATCGAGCGAGCTCACACCGGTCACGACATTCAGAACCTGATCGATCACCACCGTCGGTTTGAGCACCGACAACACGCTGCTCGCCGACGCAAGCACATCGGCAGGGGCGGATGCCAACGGGTCGATCTGCCCGGTCAGCGCGTCGGCATTCTCCGTGAGAGCACGCATCTCGGCATCTGACATCGGCAGGGGTGGTGACTCGTTCCCGGCGAGAATGCGTGCCGTGTCGGCGATCTCGACCACAGCGTCGACAGCACCTGCAAGGTCCGATTCACCAGCCCTGGTGAGCACGTCGTAGGCATGATGTTCGGCGGTACCGACCGGTGCAGCACCGAGTTGACCGATCGCTGCCGAGTTCGTCGCCCCAGAGGTAAGAAGGTCGGCCAGTGGAGCAAGAGTCGATGCGATCGACTGCGCAGTCGCGGCGACCTGCGCGAGATCGACGCTTGGTGCGGTGAGCTGCTGGCCGAGGCTAGTGACGTCGGTGCCTAATGTCGGCAGATCCGCCTCGGAGAAGTCCGCGGTCAGTGCGCCGGCAAGGTGGGCGCTGCCGCCGGACGCGGTGAAGTCACCGGCGCTGGGGGTCTTGCTCAGGATCGAGCCGAGCGAACCGATCAGCGGGTTCGTCCCCTTGTCGATCGAGCAGTACAGATCACCGGGATCACAAATCGATGCCACCCGACCCGACAGAGCCCCCATTCCTCGAGGCCGTGGATCAGCGATGCCGTGTCCGGACGTCCGCGGCCCCACCGTCGCGGCCCCTGGTGTCCCGGCTCCCGGATCGGCCAGCAGGCCGACAGCAAGCACACGACTCGCATCGATCGGTCCCCTACCATTGCCGATATCCGAGGCGAGATCACCCGCCGCATCGGCGCCCTGCGAGTAACCCGTCAGCGTGAACTTCGTACGCGGACAAACCTGTGCAACATCCTCGAGCACCCGCGTGGCCCGCGACACCGCGTCCGCCTTACTGTCCGCGTAGGTGTGGCCGTTGTCGAACGCACGCGCCATGTAGGGCAGCGTGTATACCTCGACCGCGTCACCGTGGGCGTCGTTCAGCGCGTGCGCAACAGGAGCGAGCATGCCCACCGGCACAGCAGGGTCCGCATGCTCGTCGGTCTCCCACGTCCCGGGGATGAGCAGGTTGAACGTCGACGCACAATCAGTCGTCCCTGCCTGAGCGACCGCGGGAACGGTCAACAGCGTGCAGCTTCCGCCGACGACCGTGGTGACGATCAACGCAGCGGTGCGGCGGGACCTCGAATGTCGGACAGGCATGGATACCTCTGATGGCCGAAAGGACATGTGTGCGCCTACGTTCACCCACACGCCTGATTTCCCCAACACGGTGAACCGTGTCCCTGAGCCCAGATTCGCCCCGTGAGCGGCACCATCGGCCGACCTTCAGGTACGTGCACGACGCCCGTGCGCAGCGTGCATGAACTGCAAAAACTGCCATCGACAACGCAGACAGTTGCTCTTTCGAACCCGAGAAGCTGCATCGGTGCCTCGATCGTCTTACCTCAGGCTGCCACGTCCGAAGGCGCGATTGCACTCGAGCGGGCGCGGAGCTGCCTCATGGGTCGGGCGACGAACCGATCATCATGCTCCGCAGCGACCTGATGTGAGCGAGCATCGAACCACCGTCAAGCGGGGGAACCACCACTCGAACCACTACTTCTCATGCCGATGACTGCGCCGGATCTTGCGAACTCTCTGATCAGGTGCCCCGACAATGTCGGGGCCGACAGAACTCGTCCAGCGAACGCAAGAGGCGCACGCTCACACCAGCGACCATTAACCAGCTATGCGAGGGCGTGCCACCAGTAGTCTTCTTCCTCTTGTCTGTCCAGCACGTCGCGATACTCCGCCGCACAGGCAGCCGAGCACAACCCGCCATGCTCGTCGCCGGCGAGAGGTTGCCGACACACCTCGCACCGAAGCACACGGTCGTCGGCAGGAAACCGGGTAATCCCGAGTATCGCGCTGACAACGATCAGGACGGTTGCCGCACAGACGAACACGGCGGCAACGCTGGACTCCCGGAACAGAAAGGCAACCACTGCACACGCAAGGGCTGAAGAAGCAACGGCGGCCGGTGCCTGGTGAAGGTTCACAAACCGTAGGTCGCAACCTCGACCCCTCCCGTTACCAGCAGACAGACCATAGGGGCTCGCAATGAAGGCCCCAACCGTCGACGGCCCGTCGCCACCGACCTCTTGCAGAAATCGCGCGTTCGAAAGCGTTGTGTCTCGAGCTCTACAGAGACGCCCGAGGACCCGCCCCATTGGCTTTCAGGATGGCGGAGGACGGCGACGTACCGCTTGACTTCGGACGCCGCGGCAAGCCCGCCTCCCCTCTGCCGCCGGTACGCAACTCGACATCAGATCTGCCGACGTCGCCCGGCACACGGGCGACGCATTGCCCTTGCCCGCGTTCCCCCCTTTCGAATGCCCCGACACCGCTGAGCCCGCAGGCACTCCGGATCGACTCAGCCTGCCGGCACAGCACTGCCGAGCGGACCGTCCTGCTCGAAACGACCAGTGGCTCTGCTCGTCACTGTCCGCCACCCCGCCCACGCCTCCCCGACATTCGTAGCCTCCCACGTTCAACATGGGTGTGCGCGATGGCTATGCCCCACAACCGGATCAAACAACGACATACCCGGGTTTGTGCGCCGCAGTATCAACGGCATCAGCCAGACCAGGATGCGACAAGGGAAGTGACAGCACAGGACGCTGCGGAAACGCATCAGAAGCACGTTCGACGACCGCAACGGACGTGCTGCCGGCAAACCGGCCGCGATAGATGATCCCGTCGAGATCAGTGTGCGCGCGATGGATAGTGCGGGCCCAGTGCTGCGAGAGACGGTGCGGCGCGGAATCAAGAGCATGGTTGTCTCCCACCCGAGTGGCCCATGCACCTCCACCGATACCGGACACGTCGAGCAACTGCAGAACGCGGGTGAAGCGCACACCGGTCAGATAAGGGTCACCACGATGGCGATCGATCACCCGCGCCGATTGAAACGCTTCCGCCAATGCACCTTGAGGGCTCGAAGCGCCGTACCGAACTCCGTAGCCGGGATGGTCCCCACGCGGGAGCGGATGCTGATCGAACCGCAGAATCGGCCCGAACTCACGCAACGCATTCCACGGGAGAACATGCGAGCCGGTCGTACGGTGTACGCGCCACACGATCTCGCTCGGCTGCCACTCGAGTACTTTCTTCGGCAGCAGACCTGCTGCACGAAGCTGCGCGATGGAGGGCGGCGGCGGAAGCACTGGCCCCATCTACGCCGATTCCCACTCGATGGCAGCAAGCACGTCGACCACACACTCGATCTCTTCGGGTATCCCGGCGCTTCCGGTCAACCACGCGACGATCGAGACCGGCCGGCGGGACTGTCGGAATAAAGGTTGATCTGGTTTTGGCCGACACGCCGAGCTTGCTTGGCGAGAAGGCACGATCATGACCGAAACACTCGATCCCATGGATCAGCCGAAGATCGATCCCCAACAGCTGGCGCAGCAACTGCTCGCCCAGTCCAAGACCGACGGCGTCGAGCTGGTCGGCCCGAACGGACTACTCAACCAACTCACCGCCACCGTGCTCGAAACCGCCCTCGAAGCGGAAATGGACGAGCACCTCGGCTACGAAAAACACCAGGTAGAAGGGAGAAACAACGGCAACTCGCGTAACGGCCGGCGCAGCAAGACCGTGCTGACCGAGATCGGTCCGGTGCAGATTCAGGTCCCGCGAGATACCGATGCCTCGTTCGATCCGCAGATCGTCAAGAAGCGGCAACGCCGCCTGACCGGGGTCGACGAGATCATCTTGTCGCTGTCGGCGAAAGGGCTGACCACAGGCGAAATCGCAGCCCACTTCGACGACGTCTACGGCGCGACGGTGTCGAAGGAGACCATCAGCAAGATCACCGACAAGGTGCTCGCCGAAATGACCGAATGGTCCGCCCGGCCCCTCGACCCGGTGTATCCGGTGCTCTTCATCGACGCGATCCACGTCAAGATTCGCGACGGGCAGGTCACCAATCGGCCCGTCTACGTCGCGATCGGCGTGACCGTAGACGGGCATCGCGACATCCTGGGACTGTGGGCCGGCGACGGCGGCGAGGGCGCGAAGTTCTGGCTCGCCGTCCTGACCGAGATCAAGAACCGCGGGACCGGCGACGTGTGCATTGTGGTGTGTGACGGACTCAAGGGCCTACCCGAGGCCATCACCACCGTGTGGGAGCAGGCGATCGTCCAGACGTGCGTGATCCATCTGCTGCGCAACACCTTCCGCTACGCGTCACGCAGATACTGGGACGAGATGAGCCGCGATCTGCGACCGATCTACACCGCAGCCAACGAGGCCGCGGCCAACGAGCGGTTCGACGAGTTCGCCGTCAAGTGGGGCCCGCGATACCCGGCGATCATCCGATTGTGGCGCAGCGCCTGGAGCGAATTCGTGCCATTCCTCGATTACGACCCCGAGATCAGACGCGTGATCTGCAGCACCAACGCGATCGAGAGCATCAACGCGCGATACCGCCGGGCGACCCGGGCCCGCGGACACTTCCCCAACGAGCAAGCCGCGTTGAAGTGTCTGTATTTGGCGACCCGGGCCCTGGACCCGACAGGGAAGGGAAGAGCACGATGGGCAGCGAGGTGGAAGCCGGCACTGAACGCTTTCGCTATCACGTTCGAGGGTCGGATCACCCCGAGTGAGAACTAAACCGATGCGCCAGAACCGGATCCACCGATTACCTGACAGACCCCGGCCGGCCCTCGACGACCAATGACGGCTGCGGCTGCGTGAGCAGTGTCTGCACCATCAGCGGGTGCAGGTCCTTCGGGATGTGGGGCATGACTTTGTCGAGGTAAGGGACGGCCCCGCTGTCGGTGAATTGCGCTGGGGGCAACAAGCGGTTGCGGCCGGAGTCGAATGCCCACAGGGTGCCGTCGGCAATTCGTTGCCTGATGCGAGCCGGCGTGACGCCCAGACGCACCGCAGCGTCTGCAATGGACAGCGAGGTCGCGGCGAGGTTGGCCATGCGGACGTCGCGGTCGACTCGCGCAGCCGTGGCAGCGGCGGGACTCGCGGTGAATCCGGCATCGGTGAGCACGCGTGCGTCGTGTTCGGATAGTGCCGGTCCGGCAGGGTTCGTCGTACGGAGGCTCTTCAGGATCTGCACGAGTTGATCACGGCCGATGACGATTCCGGTCACTTCACGCAGAGCATCTTCGAAATTGAGGTCGCCTCGCAAATAGCGGCTCTCCGTCGTTGCTTCGCTCATCACGACCTCCTGATTTGCGACTATTTACGCTCGCAAATACATGCCAGCGAACTCCGCCGGCCAGGCACACCCTGAGAAATCCTGTCGATGTAGCACCACATCGGCAGCCACAAGAACCCTGCACAAGGCGTCCCAGCAACGACGGGTCCCCTACAGCGGGAGGCCACGACACCCCGGACCAGGGTCGACGCCGCCAACACCTTCTCTAATCGACCAGCGGAGATCGATTCCTACCTCGAGAGGGCCGCCGGCAAGGGTGCTCATCTCCGCAATGTCCCTTTGACGACGTGAGCAGGCGGTCGATCGGCTCATAGGGATGCACAGCGTTCGCTCCCCGAGTCACCGTGCCCCGGAATCGGAGACTCCGGGGCACAGGGCGGGCAGCTTCGAGGGGCGAGCTTCCTGCCGGGACTCAACCACTCCAGAGATGGAGTCGAACATTCGTCACCGCAACTCGGTCGAAGAAGCTACAGCGCGACCGCAACATAACCGTGGGAAGTTGCGGCCGAGATCACTGTACAAACCCGAGAGGTTCACCTCGCTCGTTCACCCCACCCATCATGACGAAACCCCAGGAATCTTATCGGCACAGCGCCGGCACTCCTATCTCTCCGCGGGCGGTTCAGACGTCCAAAACCCCTCGGCCTCGACTCATTTCGTCACAGGCACCAAGGGAGACACACCTGCCATCCACATCGACTCCCGCCCAGCCATGTCATCGAGCGCAGCACTACCAGCCCGTTAACACAGCCCCAGACCCCGATCTGGACCGCTTGCGGCCGACGAGCGATCGACCTCCCCTCGTACGAACCCACAGATGACGTCGTCAGCGCGGGGTGCTGACAAACCATCGTTCCGCCGTTCGTGGTCCTCACACGGCGCCCAGGGGCCGCTACGAGAAGCAATAGGACGGCGTGCTCATCGTCAGGTAGTTCACCGTCACGCCCCTTGCGAACCCTGCGGCACAGCCACTCCCCCGCCTACTCATCATCTCCAATGACGTATGTACTGGAAACTTCTCCGCTGCCGCACTTTTCACGGTCGCGACGCTTTCGAGCACCATCGTGCGGTACCTACTGTCGATGCACGCAGGAGGCTGCGCTGGCCCGTCGAAACCGATTGCGTCCAATTCGGCTTCGTGTCCCTTCGGCACGGTCTGGATAAGGCGAGCGGTCCACTACCGGTCAGCCTATCGACAGCGATGGAAGACGTTGTCCGTAAAGAAATCTGTTCGACGACGGCACAGCGGTTGTACTCGATATAGCGCTGTACCACCCGTGTCAGAGCGATATGCTGGAGAGAACACACTCGGTGAGACTGCGCGGGCGGTTGCGTACTCGCAAGTCACCAAAGGGCCTACGTTCTGCCGTACCCCCAACAGGTCGGGGCAGCAGCCGCCGAAATAGCTGACTGGATAGCAACGACATCAACTGGCATCGACGGACATCGATACTCCCGACGAGAGCACCTCACCGCGCCCTTTCATTCCCCTGACATTCTGTCCGCGACAAGAGATACGGAAGTGCCCTGCCGATCGGGTTCGGCAGGGCACTCGAGCGTCGTCGTCCGGTTCTCGCCATCCGAAGACGGCACGCATTCCGCCTTACTTTCTCATTGTCGGGCGTGCTCCAGAAGTACCGCCCGGCGCTCAACCGAAGCGCATTGACTCGACCGCCCGGATTTCAGCCCACCACAATTGCCCCAACTTACTGTGGGCGAAGCCGGTTCGAATCGATAATCTGATGCCTCTGCAGTGAGCTAGTTGTCAGTGAGCAGCGACATACTCGTCGACGAGGGACTGAGGCAGACGTCCTCGAGCGGGAACCTCGAAGCCTTCTTCAACTGCCCACTCTCGAATTTCCTTGGAGCTTGGAGAATTCGGATCGGATGGCCGAGCCGATCCGGCTCTCCTCTTACGTCCTCCGACACGGGTTGCATGCTCGACGTAGTAGTCGATCTTCTTCCGGAAGTCGCGAGCGTTCTTCTTGTTCAGGTCGATGGTGTACTCGACCCCATCGACAGCGAAGCTGATGGTTTCTCCGCCATCCTCCAACGCAGTTCCATCGATGTCGTCGAAAGTCTCAACGATTGTTCTACGTGCCACAGGTTGATCTCCTCTTCGAATGCATCCGACCGGACTCTAAGTAGCCTCTTGTGATCAAAGGCAAACCAACTCCGAAGCCAACATCACCGACATGATCAAGTCTACTCAGAAATTATCGCACGACTGCGACGATCCGGCGCCCTGAAACTCATCGTCAACAAGTAACCGAGCGTTCCGCAATCCCTTACCTGTCACGGTTCGTCACCCGAATGCGACACCAGATGAATCAGTGCACATCCTCTTCGTGCGGCCGTCACGCTCCACCTCGGACCGTTACAGCACCGTGGTCCGCAAAACCATCGAACAGACCCGTGACCACACAAGACAGGGACAGCGGCCCGGATCGCATCGATCGCACACTCCGCACTCCCCATCGGGTACGACACCCAGCACCGGAGTGACCATGCGACCGATGCCTCGTCCCTCAGTCCCTACAGCCCCATCTCGTCCCCTTATGATGCTCCACGAGTCGGCAAGCACGACACCGGACTTCGAACCCAAAGGTGCGACGCGTGAACCCTCCGGAATCGCATCGGTCACGAAAGCGTTCGGTGCAACACCACCGCGGTAACCCCCTCCTCACAGGAGGGGCGAACCCGCAATTCGGTTCGCACAGCTGTTCATCGGGGTCGTTCGTTCCACCGAATAACGATGCCGTTCGAAGCGACCAACCAGCTTTCGCTTCGTTTCGCATGCCCATGATCGCATTTCGACGACCGCGAAGTAGCGGCTCTGAACCACACCTCTCGCTCCCCCGGGCCACGGAGAATCGGACCCCGTGAGTCGGTCCTCGCTCGAGTCGGCCTCCTCGCCAGTCGGCTCAGCGCCGACTGCTCCCTGATGCCTGGAACAAACAACGCAGTGGAGAAACCGTCGCGGTCGTCAAGACGCCACTACGTGCGCGTCCTATGAATACCAGCGGTATTGCGTCGAGATCGCGCATTGCAGCTGCGGCGGTACTCCTCCAAGGACTACAGACAACGTGTCCATGGCCATGAGAAAGTCCCCACTGGTGGCCGAGTAACGGTCCCCACCGGTGGCCAGATGAAAGTCCCCGCCTCGTGTTCGTCGTGATTCCCACCGGAACACCAGGCCTGAGCGGTGAAGGTGAAGGTGCCACCCAGTCACCTGTCACCGCCCAGGGAGTTCCATTGAAGTCTGCGAAGGACCGCATGGACATCATTTCCGCCTACCGCGAGGTCGGCACCTACCGAGGCGCCGCCGAGATGTGCGGCACCACCCACAAAACCGTCCGCCGTGTCATCGAACGATTCGAAGCCGGCGACACCCCACCCCCACGACCTGTCCCTTATACACCTC
>NZ_JALPTB010000071.1 GCF_023218075.1 Rhodococcus sp. HM1
GCCTGGCCGGGGTGGGTCGGCAACGCCATCTCGTCGACGTCGAGCGAGTGCGCCTCCTCGACCTGCCGAAGGATGTCACCGAATGCGAACGCCGTCTGCGGCCGGTTGTCCGGATCGGTGGCCATGCCCTGCTCGATTGCTGCGCACACGTCGTCGGGGATGCCCTCGCCACGCAGGTCCGGGATCGGTTCGGTGGTGATGCGCACGAACTGTGCCACCACTCGTTCGCCCTTGCGGCGCTCGAACGCCGCGTGCCCGGTCAGTGCGCAGAACAGCGTCGCGGACAGCGAATACACGTCGGAGGTCGCGGCGGGCGGTTTGCCCTCGAGGATCTCCGGTGCGGTGAACGCCGGAGATCCGGTGATCTCGCGCGACGTGGTGCGGAATCCGCCTGCGACCCGGGCGATCCCGAAATCGGTCAGCTGTGGCTCGCCGTACTCGGTGATGAGGATGTTCGCGGGCTTGACGTCGCGATGCAGGATGCCCGACCGGTGAGCGGTTTCCAGAGCGCCGGCGAGCTTGACCCCGATGCGCAGCACGTCCCGCCACGGCAACGGCCCGTGGCGGCGGATGCGGGCTTCGAGCGAGTCGTGGGGGTGGTAGTGCATCGCCAGGTAGGGCTGACCCCCCGGCGTCGAGCCGGCCTGCAGCACCGTCACGATGTGCGGATGTCCCGACAGGCGGCCCATCGCGCGCTGCTCGCGGAGGAAGCGTTCGAGATTCTCCGGTTCGAGTGTGGAAGCCAGGACCTTCACCGCGACCGTGCGGTCGAGGTCCTCCTGGCGGCAGCGGTAGACGACCCCGAAACCTCCGCGACCTATCTCCTGCGGGTCCGCGAACCCGACTGCCTCCAGATCGCGCGCGTTGGCGTCCTCGTCGTCGGTGACGTCGAGGAACGGTGCTCGTTGCGTCTCGAGCGGATTCTGTTCGACCATCGCTGCAAACCGCCTCGCCCGGTTTCTCCAGGATAGTCGGGTCAGGTACCGCCCGGCGCTGATCCATCCAGCGGATTCGTTTACCGTGTTGCCGCCGGGACTACCGGAAAACGACACTGCGACCAGAAGTGGGACATAGATGAAGAAGACTCTCGCGGCGCTGTTGGGTGCAGGTGCAGTCCTGCTTGCGGCGGCGTGCGGATCCTCCGACGAGGGGTCCGACTCGGCCGGCGACACCACCGCGGCCACCACCACGACCAGCGCGGCGGCCGCCGCCGGCGATTCCGGCGCCACCGGGTCCACCGGGGTCGAGCTCGGCCAGAGCTACGACGAGATCTGCACCGCGATGCTGCCGTACTTCGAGCAGCTCGAGGGCTGGGGACAGGACCGCGCGGAGGCCGCCAAGTCCGTCGCCGACGCCCAGCAGATGCTCCCGGGCTGGGAGGGCCTCTCCGAGGACCAGAAGGCCGACACGCTCCGCGCCATCGAGAACGCCGGCAAGGGCGAGTGCTGATCGACTGCCAGGAGTTGTTCGCCAGGTTGCGGCGCTTCCCCGACGTGGAAGCGCCGAACCTGGTTGCCGTGGATGCCGCCGATCGGCTGCTCCTCGACGAAGCCGGCGCCGCGCTCGCCGCGGCGCCGGCGGGCACCGTCGTGGTCGTCGACGACCAGTACGGTGCCCTCACGCTCGGTGCCGCCGTGCGATACGGCAGCACCGGTATCCGTGTCCATCAGGATTCGGTGGTGGGGGAGCGGGCACTGGCCGCCAATGCCGACCGCGAAGGCCTCACCGACCACTACACCCGGCACGGCCTCGACGCTGCCCTGGTGACCGGCGCGCGGGTGGTGCTGCTGCGGCTGCCGCGGTCGCTGAGCGCGCTCGCCGAGATCGCCGAGACGATCGCCCGCCACGCCGACCCCGACGTCGTCGTCTTCGCCGGTGGTCGCGACAAGCACATCTCCCTGGCCATGAACGACGTGCTGGGACGTTCCTTCGCCGACGTGCAGGCCTCCCGCGGACGGCAGAAGTCGCGGGTGCTCACCGCCCGCACCCCGATCCCGGGCCCGTCCACCTATCCGGTGACCGAGACCCTGGCCGACATCGACCTGACGGTCGTCGCGCACGGAGCCGCGTTCGCCGGTCCGCGCCTCGACATCGGCACCCGGTTCCTCCTCGAGTTCCTGCCGCGTATGCGTCCGGACGCGGCGGTGGCCGTCGACCTGGGCTGCGGGACCGGGATCCTCGCGGTGTCCCTGGCCCGGCAGAACCCGGACCTGCGGGTCGTCGCGACCGACCAGTCCGCGGCGGCGATCGCGTCGGCCGCCGCGACCGCCGCCGCGAACGGCGTCGCCGACCGGGTGGAGGTGCTGCGCGACGACGCCGCCTCGACGCTGCCCGACGACTCCGTCGACCTGGTGGTCTGCAATCCGCCCTTCCACGTCGGCGCCGCGGTGCACACCGGTGCCGCCGAGAAGATGTTCGATGCCGCCGCCCGGATCCTGCGCGACGGCGGCGAACTGTGGACGGTGTACAACTCGCATCTCAACTACCGGGGAACCCTGCGGCGGGTCGTCGGACGGACCGACATGGCGGGACGGAACCGCAAGTTCACGGTGACCAGGTCCGTGCGAACCCGGTAGAGTCCGGTTCGTCCGATCTCGAGTGTGCCGGGCCGGTGTCTGCGGGAACTCCCGCGACCCGCAGCACGTTGAACGGACAGAACCGACCACGAGAAGGGATGTGCACGGTGCGCACCACCAGTAACCCGGTGTTCCGCAACCTGCCCAAGCAAGAGGGCGGCGGATACGCCACGTTCGGCTCTGCGACGGCGGGCGCCGCGCAGGTCACCCAGCAATTCGGTCAGCCGCAGTACGCGCAGCAGGATCCGTGGGCCCGCCCTGCGACCACCCGCGCGATGACCATCGACGACGTCGTGACCAAGACGGGCATCACCCTCGGTGTGCTGACGGTCTCGGCGCTGGTCTCCTACTTCCTGGTCAACTCCAATGTGAACCTGGCCGCGCCGTTCGTCATCGGCGGCGGTCTGGTCGGCCTGGTGCTGGTCCTCGTCGCGACCTTCGGCCGCAAGATGGACAACCCGGCGATCGTCCTCGCCTACGCCGTCGCCGAAGGTTTCTTCCTCGGCGCGCTGTCGTTCATGTTCACCGACATCACGTTCGGTGGAGCAGGCGGATCGACCCTCATCGCGCAGGCCGTTCTCGGCACGTTCGGTGTCTTCTTCGGCATGCTCGTCGTGTACCGGACCGGCGCGATCCGCGTCACCCCGCGACTGACCCGCATGATCGTGGGCGCGCTGATCGGCGTGCTGGTCCTGGCCCTGGGCAATCTCGTCGCCGGCTTCTTCATCGACGGCGGCCTGGGCCTGCGTGACGGCGGCGCTCTCGCCATCGTCTTCAGCCTCGTCTGCATCGGCATCGCCGCGTTCAGCTTCCTGCTGGACTTCGACGCCGCCGACCAGCTGATCCGCGCCCAGGCGCCGGAGAAGGCCGCGTGGGGCGTCGCGTTCGGTCTCACCGTCACCCTGGTGTGGCTGTACGTCGAGATCCTGCGACTGCTGAGCTACTTCCAGAGCGAATAGTCCTGCCCTGAACCTCGCCTGCCCGTGCGTGTTTTCGGTAGTTCCCACTACCGAAAACACGCACGGGCAGCGGTGTTTCTGTCGTGTTTCCGCCCGGCCGCCGAGACGGCCGCCGGGCCGGACCACATCGTGAAATGAGAACATGGAGCCATGCGCATCGCGGAAACCGTCGTCGACCTGATCGGGAACACCCCCCTCGTCAAGCTCAACTCGGTCGTCAAGCCGGGCTCGGCGCTCGTCGCGGCGAAAGTGGAATACCTCAACCCCGGCGGCAGCTCGAAGGACCGCATCGCGGTCAAGATGATCGACGCCGCCGAGGCGTCCGGCGCGCTGAAGCCGGGCGGCACCATCGTCGAGCCGACCTCCGGGAACACCGGCATCGGCCTGGCCCTCGTCGCGCAGCAGCGCGGCTACAAGTGCGTGTTCGTCTGCCCCGACAAGGTGAGCGAGGACAAGCGCAACACCCTCAAGGCGTACGGCGCCGAGGTCGTCGTGTGCCCGACCGCGGTTCCGCCGGAACACCCGGACAGCTACTACAGCGTCTCCGACCGCCTCGCCCGTGAACTGCCCGGCGGCTGGAAGCCCGACCAGTACTCCAACCCCGGCGGCCCGGAAAGCCACTACGAAACCACCGGCCCGGAGATCTGGCGCGACACCGACGGCAAGGTCACGCACTTCGTCGCGGGTGTCGGCACCGGCGGCACCATCACCGGCACCGGCCGCTACCTCAAGGAGGTGTCCGGCGGGAAGGTCAAGGTCATCGGCGCCGACCCCGAGGGCTCGGTGTACTCCGGCGGCACCGGCCGCCCCTACCTCGTCGAAGGTGTCGGCGAGGACTTCTGGCCCAGCGCATACGACCCGTCGATCCCCGACGAGATCATCGCCGTCTCCGACGCCGACTCGTTCGAGATGACCCGGCGGCTCGCCCGCGAGGAAGGCCTGCTCGTCGGCGGTTCGTGCGGCATGGCGGTCGTCGCCGCCCTGAAGGTCGCCGAGCGTGAGGGCCCCGACGCGCTCGTCGTGGTGCTGCTTCCGGACGGTGGCCGCGGCTACCTGTCGAAGATCTTCAACGACAAGTGGATGGCGTCCTACGGCTTCCTGCGTTCGCCGCTCGACGGCAAGCCCGACGATTCCACCGTCGGCGACGTGCTGCGCGCCAAGTCCGGCGACCTGCCCGACCTGGTGCACACCCACCCGTCGGAGACCGTGCGCGACGCCATCGAGATCCTCCGCGAATACGGCGTCTCCCAGATGCCGGTCGTCGGTGCGGAACCGCCCATCACCGCCGGTGAGGTCGCCGGGTCCGTCAGCGAACGGGAACTGCTCAGCGCCGTGTTCGAAGGCCGCGCGAAGCTCGCCGACTCGGTCGCCGAGCACATGAGCCCGGCCCTGCCGCTGATCGGTGTCGGCGAGTCGATCGGTGCCGCGACCAAGGCGTTCGGCGACACCGACGCGCTGATGGTCATCGACGACGGCAAGCCCGTCGGCGTCATCACCCGCCACGACCTGCTCGGTTTCATCAGCGCCGGTTCCTGACGGACGAACACTGCAGTCCGGTGACGTCTTCGACGTCGCGGTCCGGTGATGTCTTCGACGTCACCGGACCGCGGTGTCTCCGATGTCGATAGGCTGGACCGCATGAGTGAGCAGCACAGCCACGGATTCTCCACCCGAGCCGTCCACGCCGGATACGATCCCGACCCGCAGACCGGCGCGGTCAATGTGCCGATCTACGCGAGTTCGACGTTCGCGCAGGACGGCGTCGGCAACATGCGCAGCGGATTCGAGTACGCCCGGACCGGCAACCCGACGCGGCGACCGCTCGAAGCGAACCTCGCCGCACTCGAAAACGGAACCTACGGACGGGCGTTCGGTTCCGGCATGGCCGCCACCGACTGCGTCCTGCGGTCGGTGCTGCGCCCCGGCGACCACCTGGTGATCCCCAACGACGCGTACGGCGGCACGTTCCGTCTCATCGACAAGGTTTTCACCCAGTGGGGCATCGAGTACACGCCGGTCGCGGTCAACGATGTCGACGAGGTGCGCGCGGCGATCCGTCCCGAAACCAAGCTGGTGTGGCTCGAGACGCCGACGAATCCGCTGCTCAACATCGGCGACATCGCCGCGATCGCCGAGGTCGCGCATGCCGGTGACGCAAAGCTGGTGGTGGACAACACTTTTGCTTCTCCGTACCTGCAGCAGCCGCTGACGCTCGGCGCCGATATCGTGCTGCACTCGACCACGAAGTACATCGGCGGCCACTCCGATGTGGTCGGCGGCGCGCTGGTGACGAACGACGAGGAACTCGACCACAAGTTCGGGTTCCTGCAGAACGGCGCCGGTGCCGTGCCCGGACCGTTCGACGCGTACCTGACGCTGCGCGGCATCAAGACGCTCGCGCTGCGCATGGAGCGGCACAGCGACAACGCCGAGCAGATCGTCGATCTGCTGTCCGGCCACAAGGCCGTGAGCCATGTGCTCTACCCGGGGCTCGAGTCCCATCCCGCACACGAGGTCGCCGCCAAGCAGATGCGCCGGTTCGGCGGCATGATCTCGGTGCGCCTGGCGGGCGGCCGGGAGGCTGCGCTGGACTTCTGCAAGCGCACCGAGATCTTCACGCTCGCCGAATCCCTCGGCGGCGTCGAATCGCTCATCGAACACCCGGGCGCGATGACGCACGCGTCGACCGCCGGTTCGGTGCTGGAGGTGCCGGACGACCTGGTTCGCCTGTCGGTGGGCATCGAGGACGCCGCCGACCTGCTCGCGGACATCGAGCAGGCGCTGGGATAGACGACACGGTCCGCCGGTCGGTTGCGTCCTGCGACCGGCCGGCGGACCCGTACGATCGACAGTTGTGAGCACAGACCTCGACGCCCTCACCGACGCCGCACTCGATGTGCTCCGTCGGCACGGACCGCTGACCGACGACGACCTCGCCGCGCATCTCGCCGACGAGGGATTCGGTGACGCCGACGAACTGGGGTACGCGGTCGTCGACCTCGATCATCCGTACCTCGACCTGCTTCCGGACGGGCGCAACGTCGCCGTCGACACGCTGCTCGAGGGGCGGGTGTTCACCCACCGTCTCTCGGCTGCGGAGATCGCGGCCGACGCGACCGGCGCCGACGAGCTCGGCCTGCCGACGAGAGCGCTGTGGGGCAACCCGGACGAGGACCGCGTGGAGTACGTCTTCAACGACCCGGAAGACGAACGCCTCGTCGAGCGGGGTATCGGGGACGGTGACATTCCGGACGAGGACATCCTGCTGCTCCCGCCGGGAACGTTCGCGGGGTGGTCGCCCGGTGACGTGGTGGCGTTCACCGTGACCGACGGACGTGTGCAGTGGCGACGCGTCGACGGCGACCTCGCCGCCGGGCCCGACCTTGCGGCCGGCATCGGTGCCGACACCGAGTTCCCGGTTCTGCTCGAAGATGTGTTGCTGAGTCTCGTGGCAACCGATCCGGCCGCATTCGCCGAACCGGCCGTTCCGTTGAACGAGTGGATCGACGCCGCCGGTTTCGACCGGCATCAGGACGACATCGCGCCGCGCGGTTTCGACTTCGCCGAATACCTGCGCGAACAGCGGCTCGCCGTCTATGCCGAGGAGCTCGACCTCGACCGGGAAGCCGTCCCGGACGTGCTGATGTTCGTCGGGCTCGTCGAGTCGATCGAGGACGGTGACGAGCTCGACCCGCAGTTCGTCGAGCACGGCGCCGGGCTGTACCGGCATCTCGCCGACCCGTACGTCGCCGCGGTGGCACTGGGGCAGGTCATCGAACACGAACTTGCGCCGGCGTCCCTGTCGCAGGCGGCAGAAGTGTTGCTGTCCTTCGGATCTCGCGAACTTGCCGCACCTGCGCACTGGTTCGCCGGACGGGCCGCCGAATACGACGGACGGATGCGGGATGCCGAGCGCCACTACGAGCAGTCGGCCGGAGCCGATGTCGAGTTCGTACCGAGCCTGATCGACCTCGCCCACTTCGCATCCGACCGCGGGGACGCGGTGCGTGGCCTCACCCTCCTCGACCGGATCGAAGGCGGCGACGAAGAGCCCCTGTACGAACTACTGCAGTTCTTCCGGCCCGTCGACCGGCCCGTCGACCGGCCCGACCTCGGCCGCAACGACCGCTGCTGGTGCGGTTCCGGACGCAAGTACAAGGTGTGCCACCTCGGCAAGGCCGATCACCCGCTCACCGAGCGCGCCGCATGGCTGTATCAGAAGGCCGCGATGCACACCGACCTCCCGCGATGGTCCGTTGTGCAGTTCGCGCTCGCCGAGAATCGCGTCGCCGACCTCGACGAGTTCGACGAGGAGTACGCCGAGGCCTTGAACGAGGCGCTCGCCGATCCGCTGATCACCGATCTGGTGCTGTTCGAGTGCGGGGCGTTCGCCGAGTTCGTCGAGCAGCGCGGTTACCTGCTGCCCGAGGACGAACTGGACCTGGCCAGGCAGTGGCTGGAGGCGAAGCGCTCACTGTACGAGGTCGAACGGGTGCAGCCGGGTGTGTCGGTGACCGCGCGGGATCTGGTCACCGGCGAGACCGTCGAGATCAGCGACCGTGTCGCGAGCCGGCAGGTCGGCGCAGGGGAACTGTTGCTGACCCGCCTCGTGTCCGTCGGCGACGCGTGGCGGATCGTCGGCGAGATCCAGCGGATCGCCGAGGAGCAGCGGGCCGCGATGCTCGAAGTCCTCGACGACCCGGACCTCGACCCCGCCGCGCTGGTCGACCCCTTCTCGGACGAGGCCGACTGACACGGGTCGACCGGCACAGGTCACGGATACGGCAGGACGGTCGCACCCCGCGCGTCCAGCGCCACGGCCATCAACGAAATCTCCTGGTGCTGTTCGTCGACGAGTGCGGTCGCACGGGTGCGCACGGCCGGCACCGCGGTCGTGTGCGCCACATCCGCCGCCATGTCGATCCCGCCCTGATGATGGCGAATCATCAACTGCAGGAACAAGATTTCACGCTCGGGGCCGGTGGCGTCGTGCAGGCGGGTCAGTTCCTCGTTCGTGGCGACGCCCGGCATGCCGACATGGTCGTGCCCGGTCGGCTGGGCGGGTGCACCCGCGAGTTCCAGCCAGCCGGTGAGGATTCCGATCTCCTGCACCTGCGACGTACGGATCTGCGCGGCGAGCGCACGCACGTCCGGCGCGACGTCCCGGCCGAGCATGTCGGCCATGGTGATCGCCTGTTGATGGTGCATCGACATGGCCTGCGCGAACGCGATGTCGCCGTCGGTGAGCGCCACCGTCGCGGTCGCGGGGCCGGGATCGGTGCCGCCGCCGGACGAGATCCGTCCGACCGCGACACCGAGCGTCAGGCACAGTACGGCCACGGCGAGTACCAGCGTGGTGCGACGTGTCGTGCTCATCGCGGCGGATACACCGCCGGATCCAGTTGCAGCGCCATGAACCCGTTGTCCATGCACGTCACATACAGCTTGTCGCCGTGGAATTCCGGGGGCGAGAGGCACCAGTCGGCGGACAGGTCGCCGCCGACGAGCCGGCTGCGCTCGTTGACGATCCCGTCGGTTCCGGTCTCGCCCTGCAGGATCGCGCGGGCGACGGACAGAGTGCCGATGATCGGCGGGGCCGCGATCGATCCGAGCGTCGCGTGCAGCGAATTCGGCAACTGCAGGTTCTTCCCGGTCTGCGCAGGCGGGTTGAAGTACGCGATCTCCCGGAACCGGTCCGGGTCCGTCACGTCGAACACCCGGATGCCGGACTGGATCCAGCCGCACGCCATCGCGCGCGGATCGTCGGGGCGGTCGACGGTGCAGTAGTGCGCGTCGTAACCGAAGGCACCGTTCGCGGCGCTGCTCGACGCCCAGCGGTTCTGGTTCTCCGGCAGGTTGATCGCGAGCTTCGCGCTGGTGCGCCAGCGCGGGGCGGCCGGGTCGGCGATGTCGAACAGTTTCACGCCGCCGGAGCCGCCTTCGTCGACGGTGAAGATGTGCGGCACGCCGTCGTACGTGACGTACACGCTGTGCTGGCTGAGCAGGCCGTCGGTCCAGAACTTCGAACCCAGATGCGGCAGCGGATGGCCGATCACGGTGCGCGGCGGCCGATTCTGCACCGCCGAGACGTCGAGGATCGTCATCCCGGCCAGATTCGACAGGAACATGGTGTTCCCGTCCGGCGTGAATCCCATGCCGTGCGCGGCGACACCGGTGAGGCCGCCCCACACGACCATCGGCTGCGTGGGATCGGTGAGATCGACGGCGCTGACCCAGCCCGGAGCGATCCCGGACGCCCAGTAGGTGTTGCCGTCGGGGGAGAAGGCGCCCTCGTGGGTGGTGATGGGCACCGGCATGTTCGGCAGCGAACCGGTGGTCGTGTTCAGCAACCGGGGGTGTGCGCAGTCCTCGGAGATGTCGTACACCGAGATGTAGCCGGCGCTTTCGATCAATCCGACGCCGGTGCCGACGAGCAGACCGCGCCCCTCGTGTACCTTCAGCGATTCCCAGGTGCCGCCGACCATCGCCGGTTCCGTGAGCACCTCTGTGCGTACCGGATGCGCCGGGTCGCCGACGTCGAGAACCTGCACACCGGCGTCCTCGCCGAGGAGATTGGTGGGGAAGGTCGACGCGATGTATGCGCAGTCGCCGTAGGTGGGGCTGATCGGACCGGCGCCCTGGCCCTGGTACTGCCCGATCAGGTCGATGTTGCAGTTGTATCCGCCGGTGCTGCGGCCGGAGGTGCGGTCCGCGAGCGGGACCTCGCCCTGGATCCCGGTCTCCACCAGATCTCCCGGCCGGCAGGACGCCGGGTCGACCGCGGTGGGCCACACGCCGGTGACTTCGTCGAATCCCGACGGCGGTTCTGCCGAGGCGACGGCGGAGCCGGCGAGGAGGACGGTGGCGGTGGCGAACGTGGTCACAGCCCTGATCGCGCGCCTCATCGGGTGGTTTCCACCAGGTCCCGCAGTACCGCGGTGACCTCGTCGGGGCGTTCGAGTGGCCCGCAGTGGCCCGAGTCGAGTTCGTGCAGACCCAGGGGGTGCTGCAGCCGCGCGGCGATCGCCTGCGACCGCGCAGGCGGGGCGATCCGGTCGTGACGTCCCGAGATCACCACTGCCGGAACCGGAACGTGCGCCGGGTCGACGTCGGTCACCATGTTCACCAGCAGTGCGCCGTAGCCGCCGCGTCCACGCGCGGAGGTCGCGGCGAGGATCACATCGACCTCGCGGGCGACCGACGGGTCCGCGGTGGCACCGACCGCGACACGGGCGAGCAGTTGCCGGCGCAGCGGCAGGCGACGCGGCAGCGGGAGACCTGCCGCGGGTGCCACCGACTGCGCCAACCGGCGACGCAGCGCGAGCGTGCGTTCGGGGCCGCGGAGGAACCGCAGGTTGTCGAGGATGTCGCCGGGCGTGGTGTTCACCAGCGCGACCGCCGACACCCGGGACGCCGCGTCCGCCGCGTACTTCTGCGCCCAGCTCATCACCGCGATTCCGCCCATCGAATGTCCCGCGACGACGGCGCGCTGCCCGTCCGGGACGGTCGCGGTCAGCACCGCCTGCAGATCGTCGGCGAGATGGTCGAGTTCGTAGTTGCCGGCGCGCGGGGCGTCGCTGCGGCCGTGCCCGCGATGGTCGAAGGCGACGACCCGGAACTCGCTGCTCAGATCACGAATCTGGTTGCGCCAGAACAGTGTCGAACACAGGATGCCGTGTGCCAGCACGATCGTCGGGGCGTCGTCCGGTCCGTGGATCTCGGCGTGCAGGCGGGTACCGTCGGCGCTGCGCACGTCGACGACCCGGGCATCGGGATGCGAGTGCGTGCGGCGATCCGCGCGGCGCAGTGCCCGGCGCGCCTGCGGCACCATACGGACGGTCCGGGGCAGTCGCGGTAGCACGGTGCGCGACGTCGCGGCGAGCGCGGCGAAGGCGCGTTCGTGGCTCCGGGTCCAGCGCATGCCGAACATCTCGCGCAGGTCCGGTGGCAGCAGACCGCCGGTGATCAGGGTCAGGACCCGTCCGGCGATCGGCCGTGAGGTGAAGTTCCAGAGGAACTTGTTGCCCACCAATGGAATCGGGGGAGGCTGCGGCGATCCGACGACCGCGAGGACACGGTCGGTGATGTCCGAGCGTTCCAGCCGGGTCGCCGACATCTGGTCGAACCACGCGCAGAAGGCCGCCCAGTCGGCGGGCATGTCCTGCTCGCGGACGCCGTACAGCCGGCCCACCCGGCGCATCTCCAGGTAGAACTGCTCGACCTCGCCGGGACGCCAGCCGCGCCCGAGGAGTTTCTGCTGGGTGTACACGCCGTGCACCAGGCTCGCGTGAACCCAGTGGAACGCTTCGGGATTCAGTGAACTCCAGCGTGATCCGTCGGGATTCGTGCCCTTGATCGAGCGATGCAGATCCCGGAGGCGGCGTGCCGTGGCGAGCGCTTCCTCCTCTCCGTAGACGACGCCCATGATCATGTCGAGGGTGCGTTCGGCGCGCCCGTACGGGTCGGATTCGAAGACCGAGAATTCGCGCACGCCTGTCGCGACGATCGGATGCGCCACGTCGATCAGCAGCCGCCGCGAGGCGCCGAGTACGAACGTCAGGTCACCGAACACCGACCAGGCGACGGAATCCGGACCCAGCGGGGGCGGATCGAGGGGCGTGGTCTCCGGATGGGGGCGTGTTTCCACCGCGTTCGTCATGAGATCATTGGTAGCAGAATAGTCTCAGGTGCGATAGTGGATGGATGACCCGCCCCGGTGCGTCGCTACCCAGTCTTTTCGGTCGCGCGATCGAGCAGGTGTCGTCGGCGCCGGAGGTGGACGACGGGGTGTTCGACGCCGCGCTCGCCGTACTCGCCGAGCGCGGCACCCGGGCCGCGACGATGGACGACGTGGCCGCGCGCTCGGGGGTCAGTCGCGCGACGCTCTTCCGCCGTTTCGGCGGGAAGGACGCGCTGTTCGAGGCGGCGCTGGCGCGCGCGCTGCGCGGGTTCCTCGAAGAGATCGGCACGACCTTCCTCACGGTCACCGATCCGGTGGAACGCATCGAGGCGGCCTTCGTCGCGTGCCTGCGCTTTCGCCGTCGGTTCATCGCGGGGAACTCGGATCCGGCGCACGGTGCCACCCTGGTGGCGATGCTCTCGGCCGGTGACCCCTCGCCCCTCGAACTCGGCCGGCGGTTCATTGCCGCCCGCATCGTGGCCGGCCAGGCGGAGGGCGTCCTGCCTGCGGCGGACGCGGACATCCAGGCCGACGCGATCATCCGCCTGACGCTCAGCTATCTCGTGCTGCCCAGTGCCGTCTACGACCTCGACGACATCGAGGTCGCACGCTCGGTGGCCCGCAAGGCGATCGCGCCGCTGGTCACCGGCATTCCGGGCTGAGCGCCGCGGCGCTTCGCGGCCGGACGCCCCTGTTCCGGGCGGGATTTCTGTAACCTCTGGTACCGGGATTGTACCGGGGGCGGTCGAACATGAGCCGACTTATTGAAACACGTTCTTACATATATGTGATATGAACGTGGTGAAACGACACCGGTGATCGACATCACAACGTACGGTGAAGTCGTTCCGGATCTGGATGGTGGGGAGTTCGCGTATGTCAGTCGACGCGTCGGCCGTGATCGTTGCAGTGGCTACGGCCGCAAGCGCCCTGGTACAGGGGGCCGACATTCCGGCGGAGATCAAGGACCAGGTCACACAGGTCATCGAATCGTTCGAGGCGTCCGCGCCCGGCGTCGACCAGCAGGTAACGGACATGATCGCGACGCTGCCCGAAGCAGTTCGGCCGGCGGCGCAACAGGCGGTCGTGGACGCCACGGCCTCCGTGGCGGCCGCGATCGAACCGCACCTTCCGCCCGAGGCGGCCGCGGCCCTCGTGACACCCCCGGAAAGCGCGGGACCCCCGCCCGGCCTGGCACCCGCCGCTCCGGCGCCGCGACCGAATCCGTTCGCGGTGACACCGCCGCCCGCGGTCGCGACCGGGCCGGTTGCGCAGGCCCCGGCCGGAATCACCGTCGGCGGCATCACGCTGCCGTCGATCCCGGCGATCCTGCCCGGAACGAGCCTCGCCCCGATCGGGGCCGTCGCGGTCTTCGCGCCGTGGCTCAAGAAGGCCGGGTCGCTGTGTGAGGGCATCACCGCGCCCGTGCTCGCCGCCCTGTACTCGGCCGAGAACGGCTTCCGCTACGGGCCCACCGCGCCGGTCTCGCCGACCGGCGCGAAAGGCCCGGGCCAGTTCATGCCGGGCACCTGGGACGCATACGGCAAGGACGCCGACGGCGACGGGATCGCGGACGTCCTCGGCATCGCCGATCCGGTGATGGCATCCGGTGCGCTGCTCTGCGACAACTACAAGCTCATCGACGACTGGAAGAAGCGCGGCCTGGTGCAGGGCGACACCCTGGACCTGACACTGGCCGCGTACAACGCCGGTATCGGCGCGGTCCGTCGCTCGGGCGGTATGCCGTCGGGCTCACCCGACTACGAGAACCAGACCAAGCCCTACGTCGCGAAGATCCGCGCGACCGAAGCGGCGTTCTCCCGGTTGCTGTCGCCGTTCCTGGGCCTGGGCCTGCCCGGCATCACCGATGCCGGCAACAAGGTCGTCGACCTCGCATTCCGCTTCCTGGGCCTGCCCTACGTGTGGGGCGGCGGCAACATCAACGGTCCGTCCGGCGGCGGCTTCGACTGCTCCGGGCTCACGTCCTACGCCGTCTATGCCGCGACCGGCACCGTGCTGCCGCGCACCTCGGAAACCCAATGGCACGTCGGCACCGAGATCCCGCTGGATCAGGCCCGGCCCGGCGACCTGCTGTTCGGCAACTGGCAGGCCGGGGGACCGGGACACGTCGCCATCTACATCGGCGGCGGCCAGATGGTGCACGCGCCCACGACCGGGGATGTCGTCCGGGTCGGCGCGGTCTTCCCCGACATGAAGGCCCGCAGGATCTTCTGAGTCCGGACACGAGAAAGGCCCCGACCGCACGGTCGGGGCCCTTCTCAGGCGTTCGACAGGACCGGCCGTGGATTCACGGCCGTCCGATCAGCCGTGGTACGGCTCCGCGCTGACGAGGGTCACCTTCATGGTGCCGCCGTTGGGCAGGACGTACTCACGGGTCTCGCCGACCTTCGCCTCGAGCAGCGCGCCGCCGAGCGGGGAATTGGGCGAGTAGATCTCGATCTCGTTGCTGCGCGCACCCTCTTCACGGGTCGCGATCAGGAACGTCTCCTTGTCGCTCTCGTCTCCGTCGTAGTACACCGTGACAACCGATCCGGGCAGCGCGACACCGGACCGGGTGGGCGCAACGCCGACCTTCGCGGCACTGAGCAGCTCCTGGAGCTGGCGAATCCGGGCCTCCTGCTGGCCCTGTTCCTCGCGGGCGGCGTGGTAGCCGCCGTTCTCCTTGAGATCACCCTCTTCGCGGCGCTCGTTGATCTCGGCCGCGATGATGGGACGATTCGCGATGAGCTGGTCGAGTTCTGCCTTGAGTCGGTCGTACGACTCCTGTGTCAGCCAGGTGCCCTGGGTCTCGGTCATCCTCGATCACTTCCTTCGGGTTGGAGCCCCCGGCTCCGTCGACAGGCCGCGCACATGCAGCGACCACGACAGCATGGGCTCCTGATCGTTACCCCCACTGGGTGTGGTGAACGGAGCCGTACTGCCTACTATGCAGCAATACACGGCCCCAAAGGGTGGAACCGTGTATCCGACTATTCTAGCACCAACGCGGATCCGGGGACGGAAAGCCGCTGTTCGTTCAGGGCGTGTGCAGATATTCGGGAACGACGAAGCTGCAGCCGTAGATGTCGCCCATGCCGGGGCGCTGAGAGGTCTTCACCGTCGAATTCAGGACGACCGTTCCGGAGTCGGACGGCGGGATCAGCACCTCGCGACGACCGGTCTCCTGGCCGTCCTTCGACCGGGCCCGGATCACGCAGACCGCCTCCTGCGAGGGGTCCCGGCGGGTCACCGTGAACTGGAGGTCGACGGTCGAATCGTCGATGACCTCGAAGGTGATGATCTCCGATTCGATCTCCGACCGGCCGAACTGCAGATACACCACGAACGCCAGGGCCAGACCGACGGCGACACTGATCGCACCGAGAACCCACTTGCGGGTGCGCCGGGACGAACCGCCGGCCGTCGGGTAGCGGCCGGCCGGGTATCTGTCGTTCGCGGTGGTGTTGCTCATCACTTTGCTTTCGTGCCCGTCTGCGCGGGCCCGGGGCCACGGCTGACGGAGGACTGGTCAGGTGGAACTATAGGGGAAGGACCGATGTGCCCCGCCTGCGGTGCCGGGCGCGCGGTCGGACAGAGCACACAACGGCGAGGTGGAGGAAACACGTGAGCGGACTACGGCTCATGGCCGTGCATGCCCATCCCGATGACGAGTCGAGCAAGGGTGCCGCCACAACGGCCCGCTACGCGGCCGAGGGGAACGAGGTCCTGGTCGTCACCCTGACCGGTGGCGAACGCGGCGACATCCTCAACCCGGCCATGGACGTCCCGGGCATCCGCGAGCGCATGGAAGAGGTGCGCCGCGAGGAGATGGCCGAGGCCGCCCGAATCCTCGGGGTGCAGCACCGCTGGCTCGGTTTCGTCGACTCCGGCCTGCCCGAGGGCGACCCCAAGCCCCCGCTGCCCGAAGGCTGCTTCGCGCTCGTTCCGCTCGAAGAACCCACCCGCAAGCTCGTCCAGGTCATTCGCGAGTTCCGCCCGCACGTCATGACCACCTACGACGAGAACGGGGGCTACCCGCACCCCGACCACATCCGCTGCCACGAGGTGTCGATGGCCGCCTACGAGGCCGCCGCCGATCCCGACTACCACCCCGAGGACGGCGAGCCGTGGAAGGTTCGCAAGCTGTACTACTCGCACGGCTTCATCCGCCGGCGCATCGAGCTGTTCCGCGACGAGTACGAACGGCGCGGTGAACGCTTCCCGATGGAGGAATGGCTCAACCGCTGGCGCACCGAACAAGGCGACATCATGGCGCGCGTGACCACCCAGATCACCTGCGGCGACTACTTCCCGCAACGTGACGACGCGCTGCGCGCGCACGCGACGCAGATCGACCCCAACGGATCGTTCTTCGCGATTCCCCTGGACATTCAGCAGAAGGTGTGGCCGACCGAAGAATTCGAGTTGGCCAAGACCCGCGTGCACACGGTGATCCCCGAGTCGGATCTGTTCGCGGGCATCGAGGACGGACGAGTGCGATGACGATCGGCATGCTGGCAGCGGACGTTCTGGCGCAGGACCCCGCAGGCCCCGAGTTCGGCAAGGCGTCCCCGGTCGGGCTGGCGCTGATCGTCGTCCTGCTCGTCGCGACGGCACTGCTCATCCGGAACATGAACAAGCGGATCGGCAAGCTGCCCGAGACGTTCCGGCCCGAGCATCCCGAGCCCGATCAGGCCGCCGACGAGGGCACCGACCGGGGCGCGGCCACCGCGCCGGGCACGGAGAAGACCGCGCCCGAGATCGAGGGCACCGAAAAGACCGAAAAGAAGGGGTCCGAGAGCAAATAGCTCTCGCTTGTCACGAGCCCCACGCTGCCCGGCGTGGCAGGCTCGGAAGCATGGCCAACCGCCTCCGCCACAGCACCTCGCCCTACCTTCAGCAGCACGCCGACAACCCGGTGCACTGGCAGGAATGGACCGACGCGGCTCTCGCCGAGGCGCGGGAGCGCGACGTGCCGATCCTGCTGTCCATCGGCTACGCGGCATGCCACTGGTGTCACGTGATGGCGCACGAGTCGTTCGAGGACGAGGCGACCGCGGCCGTCATGAACGAGAACTTCGTGTGCATCAAGGTCGACCGGGAGGAACGACCCGATCTGGACGCGGTGTACATGAACGCCACCGTCGCCACGACGGGGCACGGCGGCTGGCCGATGACGTGCTTCCTCACCGCCGACGGTGCCCCGTTCTATTGCGGCACCTACTACCCGAACGTCGCGCGTGGCGGCATGCCGTCGTTCACCGAACTGCTCCAGGCCGTCACCCACACCTGGCGGACCCGCCGCGATGACGTGGCCGGCGCGGCCGGTGCGATCGTGGCGGAACTGCAGCGCAGCAGCAGCGGGCTGCCGGAGGGGGCCCGGCCCGTCGACGCCGCGCTGCTCGACGTGGTCGCCGGCACGGTCGCCGCCGACGAGGACCGCACCCACGGCGGGTTCGGGGGCGCTCCGAAGTTCCCACCGTCGGCGCTGCTCGAAGGGCTGCTGCGCAGCTACGAACGCAGCGGAACGGCGGAGACGCTCGCGGTCGTCGAACGGACGGCCGACGCGATGGCACGCGGCGGCATCCACGACCGGCTCGCCGGGGGTTTCGCCCGGTACAGCGTCGACGCGGCCTGGGTGGTGCCGCACTTCGAGAAGATGCTCTACGACAACGCGCTGCTACTGCGGGTGTACGCCCACCTCGCACGCATCACCGGGCGGGACGCGACGCGGCGCGTCGCCGAGGGCATCGCGGGGTTCCTGCTGCGGGACCTGGGCACCGCCGAAGGCTGCTTCGCCTCCGCCCTCGACGCCGACACCGCAGGCGTCGAAGGCCTGACGTACGTGTGGACACCGGCGCAGTTGATCGAGGTCCTCGGCCCGGACGACGGCGCGTGGGCCGCGCGGCTCTACGAGGTCACCGAGGCCGGCACGTTCGAAGACGGTATGTCGGTGCTGCAGTTGCCGTCGGACCCCGACGACGCCGAACGCGCCGAGCGGGTGCGCGCGCGGCTGTTCGAGGCCCGGCAGTCCCGGCCGCAACCGGGACGCGACGACAAGGTCGTCACGGCCTGGAACGCATTCGCCGTCACCGCACTCGCCGAGGCCGGCGCCGCCTTCGGGCGCGCGGACTGGATCGACGCCGCCGCGACCTGCGCGCGTCGCCTTCTGGAGACGCACCTCGTCGACGGGAGGCTGCGGCGCGCGTCGCTCGGTGGTGTCGTCGGCGCACCCGTCGGCGTGCTCGAGGACCACGGAGCCCTGGTCACCGCGTTGCTCGCGCTGTATCAGGCGACCGGCGACCCGTCGTGGATCGCACCGGCCCGCGACCTGGCCGACATCGCGCTCGCGCATTTCGCCGACCCTGAGCAGCCGGGCAGCTGGTTCGACACCGCCGACGACGCGGAGACGCTCGTCGCCCGGCCCCGCGACCCGATCGACGGCGCCACCCCGTCGGGCGCGGCGCTCGTAACCGAGGCGCTGCTGACGCTGTCCGCGGCGGTCGAGGACGGCGGTCGCTACCGGGAGGCCGCCGACGCGGCGCTCGCCACCGCCGCATTGCTGCTCGAACGGGCACCCCGATCGGCCGGGCACTGGCTCACGGTCGCCGAGGCCGCGGTGCGCGGTCCGATCCAGGTGGCCGTCGTCGGCGGGGGAGAGCTGCTCGACGTCGCGCGGCGGACGGCTCCGGGCGGATCGCTCGTGGTGGGCGGTGAACCTGAGTCGTCGCCGCTGTTCGCCGGTCGGTTCCTCGTCGACGGAGCGCCGGCGGCCTATGTGTGCCGCGGGTTCGTGTGCGATCGGCCGGTGATCTCGGTGTCGGACCTGCGCGCCGCGCTGGCCGTCGGGTGACCGATCAGGCCCACGCGGACGTGGTGCGGTAGCCGAGGAAGTCGCCCGCGCTGGTGACCGGGGCTTCGAGCATGCCCGTGCACGCGTCGATGAGGAAGTTGGCGAACCCGGTCCAGTCCGGCTCCACGTCCTCTCGTTCGAGCCGTTCCTCGTAGTCGGCGCACGCGTCGATGACCAACCGTCCCAGCAGCCACGAACGCCCGGTGTACACCGAGTCCGGGAGCTCGGACACGTATGCCCGGACCCGCTGGACGAGATCCTCCACGATCGGGTCCGCGATGGTGTTCGCGGCGACGGTCTCGACCATCGACGGCACGGTCCTGAGCTGCTGGAGGAACCGTGCCCGCCAGCTCGGGACGGGCATCGACGCGAGCTGATCGGTGAAGGGAATGATCAAGCAGCCCAACAGGTCCCGCAGTGCCGGGTCGGGTCCCAGCAGTGCGACGAGTTCTCTGCGCCGGGCTGCGGCGTCCTCGGAATAACGGAGGAGCGTGGCGCGCACGAGTTCGTCCCGGCTGCCGAAGTGGTAGCTCACGGCGGAGTGGTTCGCGTTGCCCGCGTGTTCGGCGATGCGCCGGTTCGACACCGCGTCGACCCCGAAGGTGGCGAACAGTTCCTCCGCCGAATCGAGCAGTGCTCGTCGTGCTTGGTCGCCGTAACTGCCCACGATTGGTCCCGTCGCTTTCTCTCGCTCGGGTCACAGTGTGCCCCGACGCCGAGTGGGACGAAGGTCACCACGGCTCGGCTTGGCCACTTTAAGACACTCGGCGTAACTTTTTAAGTCAACCAGCGTATTTTTCCGGGCCGGGCCGTGGAGACGACCGGGTCGCCGGAGGGCATCGAGGAGTCCCCGAATTGACCGACACCATCACGCTCGAGAAGAACGACCCGCCGGGCGGCGAACCCACCGAGGCCGACCTCGCCCGCGCCCGTAAGGAACACATCGGGCGCTACGTCGCGATCTTCGTGATGCCGTTCCTGATGGTCGGGATGATGATCACCGGGTACCTGTACGCGATGCACGCCCCGGCTCCGCGCGACATGCCGATCGCGGTCGCCGGTCCCACCCAGCAGGCCTACGACTTCGCGCGTGCGCTCGAGGACGCGGATCCGGACGCCGTCGACGTCCGGATCGTCGCCGACGACGCGGCTGCGCGCGATCTCGTGCTGGCGCGTGAGGTCTCCGGTGCGGTCTCGCTGTCCGACGCCGGCACCGCCACCGTCTACACCGCGGGCGCGGCGGGAGCGTCGCAGTCGTCGCTGGTCACCGGACTGCTGGCCCCGCAGGTCCTCGGACAGGGTCTCGACCTCACCGCCCGGGACCTCGCTCCGCTGCCGGAGAACGACATGGCCGGCCTGGGCGTCATGTTCATGGCGCAGGCACTCATGCTCGCGGGCTACATGCCGCTGAGCATCATGCTGTCCAACTCCCCGGAGTTGCTGCGGTTCCGCCGCATCGTGCCGTTGCTCGCCGGATGGTCCGTCCTGATCGGCAGCCTCGTGTGGCTCGTCGCCGGGCCGATCCTCGGCGTGATCCAGGGCCACACCGCGACCGTGCTGGGAATCTGCTGGCTCTCCATCTTCGCCGTGGGCTCGGTGCAGCTGTTCCTGACCCGGATCCTCGGACCGATGGCGGTCCTGGCGGGCATGCTCTTCGTCATGGTTCTCGGCGTCCCCGCCTCGAACCTGGGCATGTCGGTCTACTCGTTGCCGTCGATCTACTCGAGCCTGCACGGCTTCCTGCCGACCGCGGCCGCGGGGGAGTCGCTGAGGTCGGTCCTGTACTTCGGTGGGGAAGGACTCGGTGGCCACCTTATGGTCCTGGTCCTCGGTGCCGTGCTCGCCCTCGCCGCGACCCTCGGTGTCGACGCCCTGAAGCGTCGCCGCAACCCCGATGCGGGGGACCCCGAGATCACGATGCCCTCGCTCACCAACGGGCCGCGTCCCGAAAGCGATCGGGTCCGCTACCTCACCCTGGCGTTCTTCCCCTTCGCCATGGTCGTGCTGATGCTCTCGATCATGCTCGGCGCGATGTACCAGCCGACGCCGCGCGCGATGCCGGTGACCGTGGTCGCCGGGACGACCGAGCAGGCCGGCCAGGTGGTCGCAGGGCTCGAGCAGAACATGGCTGGTCTGTTCGACCTGCGCACCTCCGACTCGCTCGACGAGGCACGCGCCGAGGTGCAGGACCGCACGATCGTGGCGGCCTTCGTCCTGCCGTCCGCCGCGTCGCCCACCGCGACCCTGATCACCAACGAGGCTGCCGGCATGAGCCAGCAGCAGGTCGTGCAGCGGGTCTTCGACCAGGTGGCCGGCGGCATGCAGGTGCCCCTCACCGTGGAGAACGTCGCCCCGCTGCCGGACTCCGACACGATGGGCACGGTCACGCTCTACGTCGCGATGGGCTGGATCATGTCCGGTTTCATGGTGGTCGTCGTGGCCGGCGGTGCGCAGCCCGCCGCCATGGTCCTGCGGCGCATGCTGCCCATCGCCGCCGGATGGGCGCTGTTCATGCCGGCCGTGCTCTGGGTGATCGCCGACCCCATCACCGGAGCGGTCGACGGGCACTTCCTGCCGCTGTGGGGAGTGGGGATCGTCGCGACGTTCACGACCTCGATGTTCACCCTGGCGCTGCACCGCCTGTTCGGGCTGCTCGCCGTCATCCCCGCGGTCGGGACCTTGATGTTCCTCGGCGTGCCGGCCTCGAACGGCGCGATGTCGATGTACATGACGCCGGAGATCTTCAAGTTCCTGCACGGCGTGCTGCCGATGCCGGCGGCGGTGGAGTCGGTCCGCTCGATCCTGTACTTCGGCGGCGACGCCGTCGGGTCGCACCTGGTCACCTTCGTGATGTGGGGTGTGGTGTCGCTGCTGTTCGTCGTCGCGCTCGATGCCGTCCGGTCACGGAAGGAACTCGCCGAGCAGGCGACCGACGCCTGAACCGCCCCGAATTCCGCAGAACCCCGACCGGCACATCTCGCCGGCCGGGGTTCTCCGGTTCGGGCGGACACGGCCGGTTCAGGCGAACACGACGAGCCAGACCGCGACCGCATGACACAGTGCCGCGAGCACGGTGGCGGCGTGGAAGAACTCGTGATGCCCGAACGTGTGCGGCCACGGGTTCGGCCATTTCGTCGCGTACAGCACCGCGCCGACGCTGTAGAGGATGCCGCCGATCAGCAGGAGCAGCATCGGGACCAGCCCGGCCGTGTCGACCACCGTGCCGGCGACCGGGACGATCGCCCAGCCGAGCAGCAGATACAGGGGCACGCCGACCCAGCGAGGAGCGGTCGGCCACAGCATCTTCAGCGCCACACCCGCCACCGCGCCCGACCACACCACGATCAGGAGGGTGCGGCCGGTGTCCGGCGGGAGGGCGAGGGTCGCGAACGGGGTGTAACTGCCGGCGATGAACAGGAAGATCATCGAGTGGTCGGCGCGCTTCATCCACATGCGGGCGCGGGGATCGTGCCAGTGCACCCGGTGATAGAGGGCGCTGACGCCGAACACCCCGCACACCGTGAGGCTGTAGATCGCGGTCGCGATGCCCGCGGGTGGTTCGGCGATGGTTGCGGCCAGGGCGACGAGCACGATGCCCGCGATCACCGAGACGGCGAACGCCCACAGATGGATCCATCCCCGCAGGCGCGGCTTCACCGGCAGTTCGTCGATCCCGAACACCGCCATAGGCCCGACCCCCTTCGTACTGCTCGGTAACCTACGCAACCGTAGGTTCTTGCTGGAATGTCACGTTACCCCTGTGCCGCCCGCGCCGCGTGTGGGTGTGACCACCATCGCGACCGGAGGGTCCGGTGGGCGTAGTGTGACCCCCGTGGTGATGTCGGGGTGAATGCGCGCGGGGTGTTGTATCAGCTGTACGAACGGCGTCTGCTGCGCCAACTCGAAGGTGCTCAGCACCCGCGGCACGTCGCTGTCATGTGTGACGGCAACCGTCGCTGGGCCCGGGAGAACGGTTTCACCGACGTCAGTCACGGCCACCGTGCCGGCGCCCGCAAGATCGCCGAGTTGCTCCGCTGGTGCGACGCGGCGGGCATCGAGACCGCGACGATTTATCTGCTGTCCACGGAGAACCTGCGCCGCGAACCCGAGGAACTCGACGTCCTGATCGAGATCATCACCGACGTCGTGGAGGAGATCTCCGGGCCGGAGCAGAACTGGAGCGTCAAGATCGTCGGCACGCTGGAGTTGCTGCCCGAGGAGCAGGCCCGCCGGCTCAGCGAGGCCGCCTGCCGCACCGAAGGACGCACCGGCACCCACGTCAACGTCGCCGTCGGCTACGGCGGGCGGCAGGAGATCGTCGACGCCGTCCAGTCGCTGCTGCGGGAGAAGCAGGCCGCCGGGCTGTCCGGTGAGGAACTGATCGAGTCCGTCACCGTCGACGCCGTCGACGGGCACCTCTACACCTCCGGCCAGCCCGACCCCGACCTCGTCATCCGGACGTCGGGGGAGCAGCGGTTGTCCGGGTTCCTGCTGTGGCAGAGCGCGTATTCGGAGATCTGGTTCACCGAGGCCTACTGGCCGGAATTCCGTCGCGTCGACTTCCTGCGCGCCCTACGCGATTTCGCTGCCCGGCACCGCCGTTTCGGGGCGTAGCGCCCGGTAGCCGCACCCGTGCCCGTGCGCGTTTTCGGTAGCAGCCGCTACCGAAAACGCGCACGAGGGCGGGGGTCAGAGCTTGCGCAGCCGCAGCCGGTTGATGGCGTGGTCGGCGTCCTTGCGCAGCACCAGCGTCGCGCGCGGACGGGTCGGCAGGATGTTCTCGACCAGGTTCGGCAGGTTGATCGAGTGCCAGATCTCCTTGGCCGCGTTCACCGCATCGCGATCGGACAGGTTCGCGTAGTGGTGGAAGTGCGCGTCCGGATTCGCGAAGGATGTCTTGCGGAGCGCGAGAAACCGTTCCACGTACCACTTTTCGATGTCCTCGATGCGGGCGTCGACGTAGATCGAGAAGTCGAACAGGTCCGAGACCATCAGGCGCGGACCGGTCTGCAGGACGTTGAGGCCCTCGATGATGAGGATGTCCGGCTGCCGAACCACGTGGTACTGACCGGGAATCACGTCGTACGAGATGTGCGAGTACACCGGCGCCGCGACCTCTGCGGCCCCGGACTTGACCTCCGTCACGAAACGGAGCAGCTTCCGGCGGTCGTAGCTCTCGGGAAAACCCTTGCGGTGCATGATGTTCCGACGGATAAGCTCTTTGGTCGGATACAGGAATCCGTCGGTGGTGACCAGGTCGACCCGGGGGTGGTGGTCCCAGCGCGCGAGCAGTGCCTGCAGCACACGCGCGGTGGTGGACTTGCCGACGGCGACCGAACCGGCGACCCCGATCACGAACGGCACCTGCTGGTCCGGGTGTTTCTCCCCGAGGAACGTCGCGGTCGCGGCGAACAACCGCTGCCGGGCCGCGACCTGGAGGTGGATCAACCGCGACAGCGGCAGGTACACCTCGGCGACCTCCGCGAGATCGATCTGCTCGCCGAGGCCGCGCAGGCCGATGAGTTCGTCCTCGGTGAGCACCAGCGGCGTCGCCTTGCGCAGCGTCCGCCACTGCTTGCGGTCGAACTCGACGTACGGGCTCGGCTCGCTCAGACGTGCCATCGACACGGTCCTTCCGTGGCTAGCGAACCGGCGGTGCAGCCCGGGTGCGGCTTGCGACGAAGGAAGTCCATGCACCGAATTGTGCGCGCTGCCACAGGGGCGTGTCCGCCCGGGGTCCCGCATCGGAGTGTCCGGCCCCGTCGCGACGCCGCACGAACGACTAGTGTTCGAAAGCATGGGATCGGACGGTTTCGTGCGTGAATATCTGCTGCTCGGCCTCGCTTTCGACCGGCTCGAGGAGGGCTTCGTCGACGCGTACACCGGCGACGCGTCGCTGCGTCGCCAGGTGGAGAACGCGCCGAAACCGGATCCCCGTGACCTATCCCACACTGCGAACCGGCTCCGCGCGGAACTGGCGGGCGCCGGATTGTCCGACGAACGCACCCGGTTCCTCGACGTGCACCTGCGCGCCATGGAGTGCTCGGCGCGCAAATTCGCAGGTGAGGACATAGCTTTCGTCGACGAGGTCGAGGCGTACTTCGACGTGCGCATCGCCCCCGGCAACGAGGACGACTACCGCGACGCGCATCGTCGTCTCGACGCGCTGCTCCCCGGATCGGGACCGCTCGCCGAACGCCTGCAGGCTCACCGCAAGAGCGAGAACGTGCCCGCCGACCGCCTCGCCGAGTGCGTCGAGGCGTTCTCCAGCGCACTGCGCGACAAGGTTCGGGCCGTGTACCCGCTGCCGGAGGCCGAGCAGATCGAATACGAGGTGGTCGGCGACAAACCGTGGTCGGGTTTCAACTACTACCTGGGGAACTACCGCTCCCGCGTGGCGATCAACTCCGACCTCGAGCAGCACATGTCGCACCTGCCGCGCCTGATCGCGCACGAGGCGTACCCGGGTCACCACACCGAACACTGTCGCAAGGAAGCCGGTCTGGTCGCCGGCGGGCAGGCCGAGCAGACGCTGTTCCTGGTGAACACCCCGCAGTGCCTCATGGCGGAGGGCCTGGCCGACCTCGCGCTCGAGGCGATCGTCGGCCCGGGATGGGGCCGGTGGGCTCAGGAGATCTACGCCGACCTCGGCCTGCGTTTCGACGGCGAACTGGCGGAGCAGCTGCACGAGGCGTCCGCAGGCCTGCTGTCGGTGCGTCAGGATGCCGCGCTGCTGCTGCACGACCGCGGTCGCAGCCACGACGACGTCGCCGCGTTCCTGCAGCGTTGGTCGCTGTCGACCCCGGAACGGGCACGGCAGTCGCTGCGATTCCTGTCCTCGCCGCTGTGGCGCGCGTACATCAGCACGTATGTGGAGGGTTACCGGCTGCTCGGCGGCTGGCTCGAGCGGGTTCCGGCCGGTGCCGAGCGTGCCGAACGGTTCCGCAGGCTGCTCGACGAACCGCTGGTGCCGAGTTCGCTGCGGTGACCTCGATCACGGCGGGGTCCCGGGTTCCTGATTTCGGGATGCGCTTCGTAGACTGGAGGTCGTATCCTGCCGCCCCCAGCTTGGAGAATCCTCGATGACCACCGTGCCTGGCACCGACGTCAACACTGCCTCGCTCGCCGATCTCGACCCGGAAGTCGCGCAGGCGATGGCGGGTGAGTTGTCCCGTCAGCGCGACACCCTCGAGATGATCGCGTCGGAGAACTTCGTTCCGCGCGCCGTGCTGCAGGCCCAGGGCAGCGTGCTGACCAACAAGTACGCCGAGGGCTACCCGGGTCGCCGCTACTACGGCGGCTGCGAGAACGTCGACATCGTCGAGGACCTCGCGCGCAACCGCGCCAAGGAACTGTTCGGTGCCGAGTTCGCGAACGTGCAGCCGCACTCCGGCGCCCAGGCGAACGCCGCGGTGCTCATGGCGCTGATGACGCCGGGCGAGAAGCTCCTCGGCCTCGACCTCGCGCACGGTGGCCACCTCACCCACGGCATGAAGCTGAACTTCTCCGGCAAGCTGTACGACGTCGCGTCCTACGGGGTCAGCAAGGAAGACCACCGTATCGACATGGACGAGGTCCGCGACATCGCGCTGCGGGAGAAGCCGAAGGTCATCGTCGCCGGCTGGTCGGCGTACCCGCGTCACGAGGACTTCGCCGCGTTCCGGTCGATCGCGGACGAGGTCGGCGCCTACCTGTGGGTCGACATGGCGCACTTCGCCGGTCTGGTCGCTGCCGGCCTGCACCCGTCGCCCGTGCCCTACGCCGACGTCGTGTCCACCACCGTGCACAAGACCCTCGGCGGACCCCGCTCGGGTCTGATCCTGGCCAAGCAGGAGTGGGCCAAGAAGATCAACTCCGCGGTGTTCCCGGGCCAGCAGGGCGGACCGCTCATGCACGCGATCGCCGCGAAGGCCGTCGCCCTGAAGATCGCCGCCGGCGAGGAGTTCAAGGATCGTCAGCGGCGCACGCTCTCCGGCGCGAAGATCCTCGCCGAGCGCCTGTCGCAGGCGGACGTCGCCGACAAGGGCATCTCCGTGCTCACCGGTGGCACCGACGTGCACCTGGTGCTGGTGGACCTGCGCAACTCGGAGCTCGACGGCCAGCAGGGTGAGGACGCGCTGCACGAGGTCGGCATCACCGTCAACCGCAACGCCGTGCCGTTCGACCCGCGCCCGCCGATGGTCACCTCCGGCCTGCGCATCGGCACCCCGGCCCTCGCGACCCGCGGATTCGGCGACGAGCAGTTCACCGAGGTCGCCGAGATCATCGCGCAGACCCTGATCGGTGGCGCCGACGTCGACGCGCTGCGCGCCCGCGTCAGCAAGCTGGCTCAGGATGTGCCGCTGTACCAGGGCCTGGAGGACTGGACGCTCATCTGATCGCCCGCCTGCGTTAACGCATTCTTCACCGACACGCCCCGCGCTCATCGAGCGTTCGGGGCGTGTCGGCGTTAGCGTCGACGTTGTAGCCGACACAGTTGCCGGTTACACGGGAGGTCCTGGTCGTGGCTGAGGCAATCAGTGCGAGGGGCCGGCACCCGGCCCTCGTGTCCGTAGCGGACACCCGGGACGACCGGCCCACCGAGAAAGACACTTGCGTGGTGCCGCGCAGGTCTAGGAGCCTCACGTGACCGCAACACGCTCCGTCCCCGCTCGCACCGGCGATCGCTCCGCGAAGTCCGCTGCGAAGAAGTCCCCGGTCCGCACGTACGTGCTGGACACTTCGGTGTTGCTCTCCGATCCGTGGGCGGTGACCCGCTTCGCAGAACACGAGGTGGTGCTCCCCCTGGTGGTGATCGGGGAACTGGAGGGCAAACGGCATCATCACGAACTGGGCTGGTTCGCACGCGAATCGCTTCGGCTGCTCGACGATCTGCGCCTCGAGCACGGTCGTCTCGACCAGCCGATCCCGATCGGTGACGCCGGCGGCACCCTCCACGTGGAGCTGAACCACACCGACCCGTCGGTGTTGCCCGCCGGGTTCCGCACCGACGACAACGATTCCAGGATCCTGGCGTGCGCGCTCAATCTCGCGGTCGGCGGCCGGGACGTGGTGCTGGTCAGCAAGGACATCCCGTTGCGGGTGAAGGCGGGCGCCGCGGGTCTGCCCGCCGACGAGTACCACGCGCAGGACGTGGTGATCTCCGGTTGGACGGGCATGACCGAACTCGACGTGGACCGGTCCGTGATCGACACCCTGTTCTCCGAGGGAGTCATCGACCTCGACGAGGCGCGGGATCTTCCGTGCCACACGGGAATCCGGATGCTCGGTGGGGCGTCGAGCGCGTTGGGCCGGGTGACTCCGGACAAGCGGGTGCAGCTGGTGCGCGGCGACCGCGAGGCCTTCGGGCTGCACGGACGTTCCGCGGAACAACGTGTGGCGCTGGACCTTCTGCTCGACGATTCGGTCGGCATCGTGTCCCTCGGTGGGAAGGCCGGCACCGGCAAATCGGCGCTCGCGTTGACCGCCGGGCTGGAAGCGGTGCTCGAGCGGCGCACCCAGCGCAAGGTCGTGGTGTTCCGCCCGCTCTACGCGGTCGGCGGCCAGGATCTCGGCTACCTGCCGGGCAGCGAGAGCGAGAAGATGGGACCGTGGGCGCAGGCGGTCTTCGACACCCTCGACGGCCTGGCCAGCCCCGCCGTGATGGACGAAGTGATCAGCCGCGGCATGCTGGAGGTGTTGCCGCTCACGCATATTCGCGGCCGGTCGCTGCACGACTCGTTCGTGATCGTGGACGAGGCGCAGTCCCTCGAGCGCAACGTGCTGCTCACGGTGCTCTCACGGCTGGGGTCCGGTTCGCGGGTCGTGCTCACCCACGACGTCGCGCAGCGCGACAACCTGCGTGTGGGTCGTCACGACGGCGTCGCCGCGGTCATCGAGAAACTCAAGGGGCACCCGCTGTTCGCGCACGTGACCCTCACGCGCAGCGAGAGGTCGCCGATCGCCGCGCTGGTCACCGAGATGCTCGAGGAATTCGCCCCCGGCGCCTGAAATCCGTTGGGTGATGGGACATCCATCCGGTCTCGGCGGTTTCAAGCGGCCGATGCAACGAGCTCGGCGAATGCTTCCGTTGGTGTCCGCCAGCCTAGCGTTCGCCGAGGCCGGCCGTTGAGTTCGTCCTGCACCCGCTGCAGGTCCTCGACGGTGTGCACGGACAGGTCGGTGCCCTTCGGGAAGTACTGACGCAGTAATCCGTTCGTGTTTTCGTTGGTGCCGCGTTGCCACGGCGAATGCGGATCACAGAAGTAGACGGCGACGTCGGTGGCCAGGGTGATCTGGGCATGCAAACCCATCTCGATGCCCTGATCCCAGGTCACCGACCGTCGCATCATCTGCGGCATCGACTCGATCGCCGCGATCATCGCATCGCGCACCCCGGCCAGGTCCCGCACCCGGGGCAGGTGCAGCAACAGCACGTGCCGGGTGGTGCGCTCGACGAGGGTGCCGATCGCCGACCCGTTGCGGGCACCCATGATCAGATCGCCCTCCTTACGTTGTAGCGGTGGGCGACATCAGGGTCCGGACATAAGGTCCTGATCGCTCTCCTTGGGACAGCGGGTATGGCTGAGATCGCCCTGCCGCAACGACGGCTCACTGGGAATGGCCACCCGCTGTCCTACTGCCAGCTCGACCGCTCATTGAGACTCGCGCACCGATCGTTGGGTAAGGACGTGCCGGCGCGGCTGTCAGGCAAGGAGACGCCCAGTAGGGACGACGATGGGGAGGGACTTCGTGAGCGAACTATGGGTAGGCATCGACGCCGGGAAACGCGCCCATCACTGCGTCGCGATCGACGCAGCAGGATCCGTGGTGTTGTCCAAGAGGATCGTCAACGACGAAAGTGCCCTCCTCGACCTGATCGCGGCAGTGCTCGCCACGGCGAACGGCGATCCCGTGGTCTGGGCCACCGACCTGAACACCGGTGGGCCGGCGCTGTTGCTCGCCTTGCTCGAAGCACACGGCCAGCAGGTGCTCTACATTCCCGGGCGGATCGTGCACCACGCCGCAGCGACCTATCGCGGGGACGGCAAGACCGACGCGAAGGACGCACGGATCATCGCCGACCAGGCCCGCATGCGCAGGGATCTTGGGCCTGTCCGAGCCGCCGACCAGATCAGCACCGATCTGCGACTGCTCACCTCGCATCGCACGGACTTGATCTACGACCGGGTCCGGATGATCAATCGCCTGCGGGCACTGCTGCTGGAGTACTTTCCCGCTCTCGAAGCGGCCTTCGACTACTCCAAGAAGGCGCCGTTGGTCCTGTTGAGTGGATTCCAGACAGCAGAGGCCATCCGACGCATGGGCGAAAGCCGGCTCGCGACGTGGCTGCGCAAACGCGGCTGCCGCAACAGTTCTCAGATGGCGGCCAAGGCGGTCGCCGCCGCGCACGCCCAGGACACCACGTTGCGCACCCAGCCGACGGGTGCAGCGCTCGTAGCACGCATGGCAGCCAAGATCACGGCACTCGACCTGGAGATCGCCGAGATCGATGCAACGATCACCGAACGGTTCGCCGCGCACCGTGACGCCGAGATCTTGACCAGCATGCCCGGCTTCGGCACCGTGCTGGCGGCGACCTTCCTGGCCAACACCGGCGGTGATCTGAGCGCATTCGGAACCGCCGACCGGCTCGCCTCGGTGGCCGGGGTGGCTCCTGCTCCCCGCGACTCGGGCAGGATCAGCGGCAACCACCACCGGCCCCGTCGCTTCAATCGGCGTTTGATGCGCACCTGCTACCTCGCCGCGCTGTCGAGTCTGAAGAGCAGTCCGTCCTCACGCAGGTTCTACGACCGCAAACGTTCCGAGGGTAAGAGTCACAAGCAGGCATTGATCGCGCTTGCACGCCGACGAATCGCTACCTTGTGGGCGATGCTGCGCGACCGCACCCACTACCAGGAGCCGGACCCGGTCAACCTCGCTCAAGCTGCTTGACAACAGCATTGAGATTCCCAGTGCCCGGGCACGGCCCGATCCTCGATCTCCGCCGGCCGCTCGGAAATCAGGATCTTCTCGCCCAGGTACCGGGCCGTCGACGGCACCCGGCCGTGCGTCTTGCGCGGGACCCGTCCGGACCGCAACGCCGCCGACAGTTCCTTGCGGAGTTCACCTTTGGCCAGAACGTAGACGCACTGATAGATCGTCTCGTGGGACACACGCATCTCCGGTCGGTCGGGGAACTCGACCACCAGTCTCGCCGAGATCTGCTGGGGCGACCATCGCAGCTTCAGCTTCGCCAGCACCCACCGCCACAACTGCGGGTTGTCCATCAGCTTGAGGGTCTTCGGGCGTAGTGTCCGCTCCCAGGCCCGCCGGTGCGCCGACACCGCCCGGTAGGTGCCGTCCTTGTTGCTGTTGCGGGCGAGCTCGCGGCTGATCACCGACTTGTCCCGGCCGATCCGGTCCCCGATCTGCTGCAGGGTCTCGCCCAGTGCCCGCCCGATCGCGATCTCCTCGCGTTCGGCCAGGCACAGGGCGCGTCCGCCGGGCTGCCAGTCCGGAGCCCGGCGGACGATCCGGTTGAACTCGTCCTCCCAGCGTCGGCCCGTCACGTGGGCCACCCCCGCCGCCGCCGATGCCGTCCTGAGCGAGCCACCTTCTTCGCGCACGGCGAAGAACCTAGCGCGCAACTCGTCGCTCGTCCGTATGCCCGGTCGACCCATCAGTGTCATCTCCCCATGTCAGGGAGCCTGTTGCATCCACCACTTGAGATCGCCCTCACCGGGTGGATGTTCCCATCCTGCGGGTTCGTGGTCGGTCAGGCGGGGCCGAGCTCGGCCTCGAGGACCTCCTGGCCCGAGTTGGCTCATTTCGTTAGTGCGTGAGTCAGGACCCCGAAATCCGGTCGAGCAGGGCCTGCAGGTCGGCATCGACCTGCGGCGGGAAGGTGTGCCGGGTGCCGTTGATCGCGATGGTCGCCGA
>NZ_JALPTB010000072.1 GCF_023218075.1 Rhodococcus sp. HM1
GGCCCCGGCTGACGAGCCCTCCCCCGAGACCGAGGTCGTCGAGGAGGACGCGGTGATCGCGCAGCTCGAGGCCCCGAGCAATCTGAGCTCGGTGTGCGACCCGTCGCTGACCGCCGACCTCGACGCCGCGATCCGCGGTAACGGTGACGTCCACGAGATCCTGACGAACGCGCAGCCGAAGCTGTGGGACCTCGCCGTGAACCTGCCGATCGTGCAGGACCGCACGGTCGTCGCGGCCGGCCCCGGAATCGACGGCGTATCGCTGGCCGGTGCGGTACCCGCGGGTGTCGTCGCCGACGCCCCCAACTGGTGGAGGACGACCCCGTGACCGACGCTGCCCGGCGGCTGCTGCTCGTGCATGCCCATCCCGACGACGAAACCCTCACCACCGGCGGGACCATCGCCCGCTACGTGGCAGAGGGCGCCGAAGTCACCGTCCTGACCTGCACGCTCGGCGAGGAAGGCGAGGTCATCGGCGACGACTGGGCCGAACTCGTCGCCGATCGTGCCGATCAGCTCGGCGGCTACCGCATCCTGGAACTGACCCGGGCGCTCGCCGCGCTCGGCGTCGCCGCGCCCCGTTTCCTCGAGCGCGCCGGACGCTGGCGCGACTCCGGCATGGCCGGGACCCCGTCGGCGGAGAACCCCCGGGCCTGGGTCAACGCGGACCACGACGAAGCGGTGTCGGCGCTCGTCGCCGTGATCCGGGAACTGCGCCCGCACGTCGTCGTCACGTACGACCCGGTCGGCGGCTACGGCCATCCCGATCACGTCGCCGTGCACGAGCGCGTGACCGCCGCGATCGAGGCGGCCGCCACCGACGCGTATCCGGAGGCGGGGGAGCCGTGGTCGACCCCGAAGCTGTACTGGACCGTCACCGAGGAGAGCGCGCTGCGGGACGGACTCGCCGCGCTCGGCGACATCCCCGCCGAGTGGGCCGTGCCCGACGCCGGCGACCTGCCGAGCGTGCCCGACGAGCGGGTGACCACCGCGGTGGACGTCGGCGGAGTGCTCGACGCGAAGCGGGCGGCGATGGCCGCGCACGCCACCCAGGTGATCGTCGCGCCCGGCGGCGCCGCGTTCGCGCTGTCGAACCTGATCGCCCAGCCGGTCTTCGCCGAGGAGCACTTCGTGCTCGTGCGGGGCGCGCTCGGGGACGTCGACGACTCCGGCCGAGAGCGTGACCTCTTCGCGGGCCTGACGTAGGCTGGCGCTGCCGAGCAGGAGTGATTCTGCTCACAGTCACTGTCCGGTCGGTGCCGAGCCCGGGGGGATGCGGATGTACAACTGGTCCGTCCAGAATCAGATCGTCGCGTTCGTCGATTCGTTGCGGCCCTACGCCGATCAGATCCGCGCCGACTACTACCACGCGTTGTACGACTTCGCAGATCAGCAGAGCCAGCTGCTGACGATGCTCGGCTATCCGCCGGTTCCCTGATCCGGACCGCTCCGGAACCGTGCCCCCGATGTGCGCATCGGGGGCACGTTGGCGCACTATCGAAACCATGACGGTCGATCCCGCCACCGCACCATCCGACGCCTCCGTTCCCGCCGACGTCCCACCCCGGACCGGTGTCGTGGCGTTGCTCGTCGTCGACGGCCTGATCTGTGCCGTGTTGTCCGTGCTGTTCCTGGGCATGTACATCGGCTCGGTGCCGTTCCCGATCTCCATCCTGCTCGCCGCGGTCGTGAACCTGCTGCTGGTGATGGCGGTGCGCACCGAGACCGGATCGCTGGGCAAGGCCACGTGGCCGCTCGTGGCCTGGACCGTCGGGTTCTTGTTGTGCCTGGTCGGTGGCCCGGGCGCCGATCAGCTCGCGGTCGCGGACTGGCGGATCCTGCTGCTGCCGATCGCGGCGCTCGGCCCGGCCGGCCTGTACCTGTTCAGCGCGCGCATCAACGCCATCACGAACGCAGTCCGGCAGTCTCCGCCGCAGAAATGAGCACGTCGGCCAGCATCGACCGGGTCAACCGCCCGGTGAAGGTGTTCTGCTGGCTGACGTGATAGCACCCGAACAGGTGCAGTGGTGCCCGGTCCGGGGACGCTCCCGGTAGCTCGACGTGCGCGCCGTGCCCGAACCGCGGTCGCGGCCGCGGGATCGCCCAGCCGGCGTCGGCGAGCACCGGCAGCAGCGCCTGCCAGCCGAAACCGCCGAGCACGATCACCGAGCGCAGCGTCGGGGTCAGCAATTTCAGTTCGAGGTCCAGCCAGTGACGGCACGTGTCGCGCTCGACGGTCGTCGGACGGTTCGCTGGCGGAGCGCAGTGCACCGGCGCCGTGATCCGGGTGCCCCGCAGGACGAGACCGTCGCCGCGGTGCGTCGCCGTCGGCTGCGACGCCAGCCCTGCGTCGTACATCGCGGCATACAGGAAATCTCCGGCCCGATCGCCGGTGAACATCCGGCCGGTGCGGTTGCCGCCGTGCGCGGCCGGTGCCAGACCCACGATGAGCAGCGCCGCGTCGGCCGGGCCGAAACCCGGCACCGGGCGGCCCCAGTACGCCTCGTCGCGGAACGCGGCACGTTTGTCGCGTGCCACCTGCTCGCGCCACGCCACCAGCCGAGGGCAGGCCCGGCAGTGCACCAGCTGCTCGTCCATCTCGGCGAGGGTGTGCGGCGTCTCGTCTGGTGGCCGGGTCATCGGTTCGCCCACACGTCGCCGGCGCCCGGGGTGACCGCCTCGACCAGCGCCCACGCCTGCCCCACCGGCACATCCAGGATCTCGTAGTGCCCGACCCCGGCGGGCGTCGCGGCGATGACCGTGGCGACCCCGGCACGCCGCTGGAAGAACGTCTGCCGCACGGTCCAGCCGATGATCCCGTCGGCTTCGAGGCACACCCGCTGCCGATCCAGCGATCCGCTGCGGGTGATCAGCCACCCGGGGAGGACGGCGTGCCCGAGGCTGCGAAACCGGTCCCAGGCGAGACCGGCCGCGACCGGAATCAGCAGACCGGCGCCGACCCACACGGGCAGCGGAACCGTCCGGCCGGTGACCGCCGTGGCGACGGCCGCGACCGCGAGCACGGCGACGACGGGCAGGACGGCCCGGGTGTAGCGGCGCCGGCGCGCCGCGGCACCGTGCGACCGCAGCGGTGTCGTCGGCAGTGCCGGGTCGCGCACCACCGCCGTCGCGACGCGATGCGCCTCGGCGGCCGGGGCCGCGGGCAGCAACAGCGACGATTCGCCGCGCTCGGCCGCGACACCGGTCATGATCGCGTCGAGCCGGGCACCGCCCGCGATCCGCAGGGCGAGTGGTTCGCGCAGCACCGCGCCGCGCAGCCGCGCCCGGTCCAGGGTGGTGTGCCGAACCCGCAGCAGCCCGTGGCCGATGCGCAGGGTGCGGCCGTCGTCGGTGACGAGCAGGTTCCCGTAGAGCAGCAGGTACCGCACGCACGCCGCGGCACTCGCGACGGCCAGCAACGCCACCGCTCCCACCGCGACCGCGATCACCGGACCGGCCGTGGTGACCCACGAGATGCCGCGTTGCACGGTGCCGGACTCGGCGAGGCGTTCCCCGAGCCCGTACTGGAACACCACACCCGCGACCGCCGCGACCGCGACGAGCCCGGTCGTGGAGAACGGCGCGTAGCGCACCCAGGACGGTTGCAGGCGGGCGAGTTCGATCTCGGTAGGGGCGGCTGCGGGGGCCTTGTCGGGACGGTCGTCCGGGACGGGGTGGCCGGACAGCAGCGCCTCGCGCAGTGCCGGCACCGCGCCGATCGCGAGCCCGTCGAGTTCGAACCGGTTGCGGTCGCGGCCGCCGGAGGTGGCCTGACCGGTGCCGATCCGCACCGAGGCGAGCCCGAGGAGGCGATGCATGACGCGGCGGTCGACATCCACCGAACGGATGCGGCTGCGCGGAATCGACAGCACCTGCCGCTGCAGCAGACCGCGTCGCAGCTCGACGTGCACCGGGCCGATCCGGTAGGTGGTGGTGAACCACCGCAGCACACCGACGACGACGAGCAGCCCGGCGACCGCCAGACCCCAGCCGTGGTTGCCGCTGCTGCTGCCGACGATCACCGACACCGCGAGCACCGGCAGCAGCCGCAGGATCTCCTGCACGGGGTGGACCAGCAGCATCCGCGGGTCCAGCCGCAGCCACGGCTGCTCGGCCTCGGCGGCGAGCGCGGCCGGGCTCTCCGATTCCGGGGGGACGGATTCGATGCTCACGTCGCGTCGATCCCGTTGCGTCCGGCGATCTCGGTGAGACGCGCCGCGGTGGCGTCGGCGACCGCGACGTCGAGGGCGGCGATCTCCACGGCTCCCGCCGACGACGCGGTGGTGACGGTGACCGTCGCCAGTCCCAGCCACCGGTCGATCGGGCCGCGCTCGGTGTCGACGGTCTGGATCCGGGAGATCGGCGCGATGCGGCGTTCCTGCGTGAACCATCCCGACCGGGTGTAGACGGCGGTGTCGCTGATCTCCCAGCGGTGCACCCGGTACCGCCACACCGGCACGAGGCCGATGTGCGCGGCGGCGAGCACAAGCGTCGCGACCGCGGCCGCGACGTGCCACGGGCCGTGACCGGCGTCGACGATCGCCCACACGATCTGGGCGGCGACGATCGGGATCCACAGCAGCGCGGCGTTCACGGCCCACAGCAACCGGGCCTTCGGGCTCGGCCGCCACGCGGGATCGTCCATCACCACCGGTGTCGGTGGAACGGTCCGGGCGTCGGGTCTGCCCAGTTCGGAATCCCGTGTCAATTCGTGCTCCTCGTCGCCGCGCCGGTCGCTCCCGAGTATTGCGCGACTCGGTCGGATCCGGCCCACGAGTCTCCCGACCCCGAGTGAACACGCAGGTGGGAGAAGATCACGAGCCGGGAGCGCACGCAGCCGATAGGCTCGGTTGTACCGGCCGGTCCGGCACGCGGGCCGCCTGGTCGAAACGTCGAGACGAGGAGGATTGTGATGCCTGGATCAGCGCGCCCCGACGAATTCGCCGGACTGCCCGAGGCCGATCGGATCGAGCAGGTCACGGACGCATACGACGACGAAGCCGCGGAGGACGTGGTGCCCGACCAGGTTCCGCTCGAGGTCGATCCCGGTGACGCCGTCGAGCAGAGCCTGTCCGTCCCCGAAGACGAGGACTATCCCAGGGAGTGAGCACCCGGAGGTGGCACGCGTCGGAGTCGTGGCGCATGATCGCCCAATGACCCGCTCCACTGACGACGACGCTCCCGTCACGAACCTTCCCATGCCCTCGGTCCGACCCGGCGCCGCCGGGCGGACCGAGGCGCAGGCTGTGCCGGGGATGAGGCGAGCGTTGCGCCGGGCCCGCGACGGCGTGACGCTCAATGTCGACGAGGCCGCCGTCCTGCTGCAGGCCCGCGGCGCGGATCTCGAGGACCTGTGCGCGTCCGCGGCGCGGGTGCGGGATGCGGGTCTGGCCGCGGTGGGACGTCCCGGCACCGTCACGTATTCGCGGAAGGTGTTCGTGCCGATCACCCGGCTGTGCCGGGACAGGTGCCACTACTGCACGTTCGTCACCGTGCCCGGCAAGCTGCGGGCGGAGGGTCGGGGTATGTACCTCGAACCCGACGAGATCCTGGAGATCGCGCGGCAGGGCGCCGAACTCGGCTGCAAGGAAGCGCTGTTCACGCTCGGTGACCGGCCCGAGGACCGGTGGCCCGAGGCCCGGCAGTGGCTCGACGAGCGCGGCTACGATTCGACCCTCGACTACGTGCGGGCGATGGCGATCCGGGTACTCGAGGAGACCGGCCTGCTGCCGCACCTGAACCCGGGCGTGATGAGCTGGGCGGAGATCTCCCGGCTCAAGCCGGTCGCGCCGTCGATGGGCATGATGCTCGAGACGACCTCCGAGCGGTTGTTCACCGAGAAGGGGCAGTGCCACCACGGCAGCCCGGACAAGGACCCGCAGGTGCGTCTGCGGGTGCTCACCGACGCCGGACGGCTCTCGGTGCCGTTCACCACCGGCATCCTCGTCGGCATCGGCGAGACGTTCACCGAACGGGCCGAGTCGATCGCCGCGATCCGCAAGTCGCACAAGGCGTTCGGTCACATCCAGGAAGTCATCGTGCAGAACTTCCGGGCCAAGGACGACACCGCCATGCGGGGTCACGACGACGCCGATCTCGACGAGTTCCGGGCCGCGATCGCCGTGGCCCGCCTGGTGCTCGGCCCCGGCATGCGCATCCAGGCGCCCCCGAACCTCGTCTCGCACGACGAGTGCCGCGCCTTGCTCGCCGCCGGTGTCGACGACTGGGGTGGCGTCTCGCCGCTGACCCCCGACCACGTCAACCCCGAGCGGCCGTGGCCGAACCTGGACACGCTCGCGCAGATCAGCGCGGACGCCGGATTCACCCTCACCGAACGGATCGCCGCGCAACCGCAGTACGTGCTGGCCGGTCAGCCGTGGATCGACCCGCGGATCGCGGCCCACGTGCGGGCGCTGTCCGACCCGCAGACCGGGCTCGCCGCCGACGTGATCCCGTCCGGGCTGCCCTGGCAGGAACCGGACATCGACTGGGAGTCGTCCGGACGCATCGACCTGAACTCCGACATCGACGTCACCGGCCGCAACACCGAGCACCGCTCCGACCTGGGCAGCGCCTTCGGTGACTGGGAAACCGTCCGCGAACAGGTCCTCGCCCTCGGTGCGAGCGCTCCCGTGCGGGTCGACACCGATGTGCTGGCGGCCCTGCGTTCGGCGGAACGCGACCCCGCCGGCTGCTCCGACGCCGAATACCTGGCGCTGGCGACCGCCGACGGTCCGGGTCTCGAGGCGGTCGTCGCCCTCGCCGACGCCCTGCGCCGCGACACCGTCGGCGACGACGTGACGTACGTGGTGAACCGGAACATCAACTTCACCAACATCTGCTACACCGGCTGCCGGTTCTGCGCGTTCGCGCAGCGCAAGGGCGACGCCGACGCGTTCACCCTGTCCACGAGCGAAGTCGCGGACCGGGCGTGGGAGGCGCACGTCGCCGGTGCCACCGAGGTGTGCATGCAGGGTGGCATCGATCCGGAACTGCCGGTCACCGGCTACGCGGACCTGGTGCGCGCGGTCAAGGAGCGGGTCCCGACGATGCACGTGCACGCGTTCTCGCCGATGGAGATCGCCAACGGCGTCGCGCGCAGCGGCATCTCCACCCGCGACTGGCTGATCGAACTGCGCGAGGCCGGCCTGGACACCATCCCGGGCACCGCCGCCGAGATCCTCGACGACGAGGTGCGCTGGGTGCTCACCAAGGGCAAGCTGCCCACCGCCGAGTGGATCGACGTCGTGACGACCGCGCACGAGGTGGGGCTGCGGTCGAGCTCGACGATGATGTACGGGCACGTCGACCAGCCGCACCACTGGGTCGGACACCTGAACGTGCTGCGCGGAATCCAGGACCGCACAGGTGGTTTCACCGAATTCGTGCTGCTGCCGTTCGTGCACCAGTCGTCGCCGCTGTACCTCGCGGGCGCGTCCCGGCCGGGTCCGACGATGCGCGACAACCGCGCCGCGCACGCGCTGGCGCGGATCATGCTGCACGGGCGGATCGACAACATCCAGACCAGCTGGGTCAAGCTCGGGGTCGCCGGGACGCAGGCGATGCTGCAGGGTGGCGCCAACGACCTGGGCGGCACCCTGATGGAGGAGACCATCTCCCGGATGGCGGGATCGCAGCACGGATCGGAGAAGACCGTCGCCGAGCTGGTCGCGATCGCCGAGGGCATCGGCCGTCCGGCCCGTCAGCGCACTACCGCGTACGCGCGTCGCGACATCGAGGTGACCGTCGCCTGACGGCGGCGGCCGGGACATCCGCACCGGTCCTCCAGCAGGTCAGGGCACCCTAATTCGTCGGGGTCCCCGCCCGGCGGGGGATACTGGACGGCGTCGGTCGCCGCGGGTGGCCGATTCGGGCGGGACCGCGCAGGTCGGCGGGCATAGTGAAAGGCAGGTAGAACAGCAGTGACGTACACGATTGCGGAGCCGTGCGTGGACGTGATGGACAAGGCATGTATCGAGGAATGCCCCGTCGACTGCATCTACGAGGGCGGTCGCATGCTGTACATCCACCCCGACGAGTGCGTCGACTGCGGTGCGTGCGAGCCGGTCTGCCCCGTCGAGGCGATCTTCTACGAGGACGACGTGCCGGACGAGTGGTCCGCCTACGTGAAGGCGAACGTCGACTTCTTCGACGATCTGGGTTCCCCCGGTGGCGCTGCCAAGCTCGGCAAGGTCGACTACGACCCGCCGTTCATCAAGGCGCTTCCTCCCATGGGCGAGGAATGAGTTGACCTCCACGGTGACCACACGTGCACGTCGTTCGGTGGCGAAATCACTGCCGGACTTCCCCTGGGACTCGCTGACCGACGCCAAGGAGAAGGCGTCGGCGCATCCCGACGGGATCGTCAACCTCTCGGTCGGAACCCCCGTCGATCCGGTCGCCCCGGTGATCCGCGAGGCACTCGTCGCGGTCGCGGAGGAGCCGGGCTATCCCACGACCCACGGCACCGCCGAACTGCGGTCCGCCGCCGTCGGCGCGCTCGCACGCCGTTACGGCATCACCGGCCTCGCCGAGTCGTCGATCCTGCCGGCGATCGGTACCAAGGAAATGATCGCGTGGCTGCCGACCCTGCTCGGTCTCGGCGCCGACGATCTCGTCGTCATCCCCGAACTGGCCTACCCGACCTACGAGGTCGGCGGTCTGCTCGCCGGCGCGCGGCTGATCCGCGCCGACGGCCTCAACCGACTCGGCCCCGAGGGCGCGGCGCTGGTGTTCGTGAACTCCCCGTCGAACCCGACCGGCAAGGTGCTCGGCCTCGAGCACCTGCGCAAGGTCGTCGACTGGGCCCGCAGCCGCGGCGCCGTCGTCGTGTCCGACGAGTGCTACCTGGGGCTGACCTGGGAAGGCGAAGCGCTGTCGATCCTGCACCCGAGCGTGTGCGACGGCGACCACACCGGCCTGCTGGCCGTGCACTCGCTGTCGAAGACCTCGAACCTCGCCAGCTACCGCGCCGGGTTCGTCACCGGTGACGCCGAACTGGTCGCGGACCTGCTCGAGGTGCGCAAGCACTCCGGCATGATGCTGCCGCTGCCCATCCAGTCCGCGATGACCGCGGCGCTGCTCGACGACGAGCACGAGAACATCCAGCGCGAGCGGTACCGCGCGCGGCGCGAGGTGCTGCTCGCAGCGATCCGCGGCGCCGGCTTCACCGTCGACCATTCCGAGGCCGGGCTCTACCTGTGGGCGACGCGCGGCGAGGAGTGCCGCGCGACCGTCGACTGGTTCGCCGAACGCGGAATCCTGGTGGCACCGGGCGAGTTCTACGGTCCCGGTGGTGTGCAGCACGTGCGGATCGCGCTGACCGCGACGGACGAGAGGATCGCCGCGGCCGCGTCCCGACTCGGCTGATCGGGCTCGGTAACCCGAGAAACCGGTCGTACGCAGGTAGATTGGCGTCCGTGAGCACATCGGGCGACGATCCGCGATCGGCGGTGTTGTATGTCCTGTTCGCCGTGCTGGCGACGCTGCTTGCGCTTCGCTGGGCCCGTGCCCGCGACCTCGGGACGTTCCTGTGGCCCCCGCCCCTCGCCGCGACCGTGCTGTGGCTGATAGTGGCCGTGCCGTCCCTGCTGCGGGTCGCCGTGCCCGCGCTCGACGAGATGTTCCGGCGCAACCCGGTGCAGATCCGCAACGACGGCGAATGGTGGCGGATCGGCACGTCGGTGCTCGTCCAGGACGGGGGAGCGGCCGCCATCGTGGCGAACCTGGTGCTGCTCGCCGTGCTCGCGGTCGCGGGTGTGCGCGTGTGGGGACCGGGCCGTGCGCTCGCCTTGTTCGCCGGCGGACAGCTGATGTGGGGATTGTTCACCTCGTTCGTGTCGCCGTCCGCCGGTGCCGGCTGTTCCGCGGCGGCATTCGCCCTGGCCGCGGCGACCGCCGGACTCTGGTTGTCGATGGGTGCCCGCCGCCTCGAACTGGCTGTGTCCCTGGCGATTCTCGCGATCGGCGCGTTGCTGCTGTTGATCGACGACGCACACGGTGTGGCGGTGCTGTGCGGCATGCTGCTCGGCGCGGTCCTCGGCACCGTGATGCCGCCGACCCGACCGGTGTCGGCCGCGGCGGTCGGGACCTGAGGATGCGGTCTGTGGGAAGGTGATGCCGTGTCTGCACTCCTGTCCTCACTGAATCCCCTCGCCGTCGCGCGCGGCGACGACGTGCCCGACGCCGTCCGGATCGACGGGCACACCCTGTCCCGGAGCGATCTCCTCGGTGCCGCGACCGCCGTTGCGGCGCGCGTCGCGCGGGCCGAGCGGGTCGCGGTGCTCGCGACCCCGACGGCGTCGACGATCGTCGCGGTCGTCGGCGCGCTGCTCGCGGGTGTCACCGTCGTTCCGGTGCCGCCGGATTCCGGTCCGGCCGAGCGGGCGCACATCCTGAACGATTCCGGCGCCCAGGCCTGGCTGGGAGCGGCACCCGAATCGGACGACGCCGTCCCGCAACTGCCGGTGATCGCGGTGCGACTGCACGCGCGGGACTGGCACGCGTTGCCCGAACCGGATCCGGCGCGCATCGCGTTCGTGCTCTACACCTCGGGCACGACGGGAGCCCCGAAGGGTGTGCTGCTGAGCCGCCGCGCGATCGCCGCGGGCATCGATGCGCTCGCCGAGGCGTGGGACTGGACGAGCCGCGACATCCTGGTGCACGGGCTTCCCCTGTTCCACGTGCACGGCCTGATCCTCGGTGTCCTCGGGCCCCTGCGGGTGGGCAGCCGGCTGATCCACACCGGCAAGCCGACACCGCAGGCGTACGCCGAGGCCCGGGGCACGCTGTACTTCGGGGTGCCGACGGTGTGGTCGCGGGTCGTCGAGGACGAGGCGTCGGCGCGGGCGCTGAGGGGCGCGCGGCTGCTGGTGTCCGGGAGTGCCCCGCTGCCGGTGCCGGTGTTCGAGCGGCTGCGCGAGCTGACCGGCCTCACGCCGATCGAGCGGTACGGGATGAGCGAGACCATGCTGACGCTGAGCACCCGCGCCGACGGGGAACGCCGGCCGGGGTGGGTCGGCACACCGGTGCGCGGCGTGGAGACCCGGCTGCGGGACGAACACGGCGCCGACGTGCCGCACGACGGCGAGAGTATCGGTGTGCTGCAGGTTCGCGGGCCGATGCTGTTCGACGGCTATCTCAACCGCCCGGACGCGACCGCGGAATCACGGACCGACGACGGCTGGTTCGTCACCGGTGACGTCGCCGTGATCGATCCCGGCGGATTCCACCGGATCGTCGGCCGCGAATCGACCGACCTGATCAAGTCCGGCGGGTTCCGGGTGGGTGCGGGGGAGATCGAAACCGTCCTCCTCGGGCATCCCGCGGTGCGGGAGGTCGCCGTCGTCGGAGTGCCCGACGACGATCTGGGGCAGCGCATCGTCGCGTTCGTCGTGCCGCGTCCGGGCGGTCCGGAGGTCGACGAGGAAGAACTCGTCAACCTTGTGGCACAGCAGCTTTCGGTGCACAAACGTCCCCGGGAGGTGCGGGTGGTGCAGGACCTTCCCCGCAACGCGATGGGGAAGGTGCAGAAGAAGCTGCTGCTCGGATAGGAGCCGCCGGCGGGGTGGATGGGCCCCGCCGGGCGGAGTTCGCGAGAAATCTGTGACTTGGGGTTGCGCATTCCGCCCCCGAAGGCGGATTGTTTTCTGCACAGTAGGTGCGTCTACTCATTGGGGGGTTGAAACATGTCTGTGACCGATCACGTGCGGACAGATCACGTGCATCCGATGGTTCCGGGGGGTGGGGAGCCCGCATTCGTCGTCGACGGAAAGCCGGCGTCGGTACCGCTTCGTGATCTGCCGGCGGTGGCCCGCAAACTCGTCGCGCACTTCGCCGACCACGTCGCGCCGTGCTCGTTGCGGCCGGGGGAGTCGCTGCGCGGTGACGTCACCGAGGTCACCGTCCGATGCCTGCGCATCGCGATCCACCTGCTCGACGCGGGTGAGCTGCCGTCGGACGCCGACCTGGCCGAGCTGCGCAGCAGCGCCGCGCAGTGGGCGCGCGCCGGTTTCCGGCTCGAATACATGCTGCGCATCTACCACGAGGGAATCCGCCTCGGCTGGGAACTGGTGACCGAACGCGCAGGTGAGGGCGACATCGAGTCCATCGCCGCCGCGTCCCGGCTGTGGATGGCGCTGCTCGAGCGCGTCACCGTCGCCGCCACCACCGGTTTCGTCGCCGAACTCGACGCGATCAAGCGGGAACGGGACGTCGCCGCGCAGGAACTGGTCACCGCCCTGCTGAGCGGCCAGGACGCCGCCGCGGTCGCGCGGCGGTCCGGGCTCGAGCTGGCCGACGGGTACACGGTGCTGGGTCTGGCGCTGGCCCGCCATCCCGACACCCGCAATCCGCACGTGCGGCAGGACGTCGTCGCCCGCCGCACCCTCCGTCGCGTCGAGGTCGAACTGGAAGCGGCCTGCGAGGGGCGGCAGCTGGCGCTGCTCGGGCCGGAAGGCGGCACGGTGTTGCTCGCGGGCGCCCGCAGCGACGACTCGATCGCGATGCTGCGCGAGCGCATCGAGACGGTCGCCGGGGTGTCGGTGACGATCGTGGTGGTCCACGCGACGGTCTCCGAGGTGCCGACCGGAGCGCAGCAGGCCCACGAACTGCTCGATCTGGTTCGTCAGCTCGGCCGCGCGCCGGGGGTGTACCGCATGCAGGACCTGGCGCTCGAGTACCAGCTCACCCGGCCCGGCCCGGCGCGCGAGTACCTCGCCCGGGTCCTCGAACCGCTCGACGACACGCCGGAGCTCATCGAGACGCTCGAGACGCACATCGCCCACGACCTGAGCCGCCAGCTCACCGCCCGCACGCTCCACGTGCACGCCAACACCGTCGACTACCGGCTCAAGCGCATCGCGCAGTTGACCGGGTACGACCCGACCCGGCCGTCCGGGTTGCGGCAGTTGCAGGCCGCGATCGTGGCTCGGCGGTTGGAGGGTGTCGTGCCGGAACACGCCGGGGGTCTCACGATGCTGTAACGATTGCATCTCGTGACCGATAAGGTGTGACCGGCGTCATATGGGGGGGTAATACCCGGAGGTCGGCCGGATCATCGGTCAGGGGAGGAGTCGTATGGCGGTGCCGCCCGGCGAGCGGAAGCGTCGCCCGACACGGAGGGCCGCGGCGTACCTGCTGGTCGTCGCACTGTTTGTCGGACTGGGCGCCGGTGTGGCGGGAGCGGTCCGGGCCTGGCGGGACCGGTGCGACGTCGTCGACGAATACACCCTCGCGGTGGCGCCCGGAATCGAGGACGCGGTCGAAGAGGTACTCGCCCGTGCCGACACCGGATGTACACGCTTCACCGTCTCGGTCGCCGAACCCGGTGACGTTGCGGGCCTGCTCGGAACCGGGGAGGGCGCACCCGACCTGTGGATTACGGATTCGGGCTGGTGGGCCACCCGCGCGTCGGCGATGGCGTCGGGTCCGGTGCAGACCGTCCTCACGCCGATCGCGACGACGCCGGCGGTCCTGGTCGGACGGCCCGGGCAGGTCCCCGAGGTGGCCACCTGGCGGGCCGCCCTCGCCCTGAAGGACCTGCGTCCGGGCAATCCGCTGCGCACGGGTGTAGCCGCGGCGCCGATCCGGGCGGCGCTCGCCGAAACCGAGAACGATCCGGTCGCGATCGGCACCGTGCGCACCGCGATGGCACCCCTCGCGCAGCGCGAGAACGCCCGGCCGGACGAGCCACCGACCGGTGGGATCCTGCTCGACCTGATCGCGTCGGAGGGCGGGGTCGGTGTCGCCACCGAACAGCAGTTCCACCGGTACAGCACCGACGGCGGTGACGCACTCGGGGGCGCGGTGCTCGAAGCGAAGGTGCCCGACAACGGCAGCATTCTGCTCGACTACTCGCTGGTGGTGACGGCGCCGGGCCCGGAGCGGCACCGCGACGCGACCGAGGCGGGACGGATGCTGGCGGACATCTTCTCGACGCAGTGGGCGCGGGACGTCTTCGTCGCCCACGGGTTCCGCGATCCCGCCGGGCGGGCCCTGCCCGAGGGAGCCGGGGTCGGTGAGATCACCGCGATGACCCTGCACGACGAGAGCATCGCTCAGGAAGCGCTGCAGGCGTGGGCGGTACTGGCCCTGCCGATCCGCACGCTCGTCGCCGTCGACGTCTCTGCGTCGATGAACACGCCGGTCGGCGGCGCCACGCGCCTGCAACTCACCGAGCAGGCTGCCCGCTCCGCCACGGCGATGTTCTCGGGCAGCGTGCAGGCCGGCCTGTGGGTGTTCGCCGACGATCTCGGCGGGGACGGGCAGGGCCACCGCGAACTGCTGCCCATCCGGCGGCTCGACACCATGGTGGACGGGCACCTGCAGCGGGATCTGATGAACACGCTCAGCACCACCGTGGCGGCCGAGGCGGCGGCAGCGGCGGGCGATCGCGCGGCCCTCTACGACACGACACTCGCAGCGTTCCGGCAGATGCAGGCCACCTACGACCCGCGCGCGATCAACAGCGTCATCGTCCTGACCGACGGTGGGGACGACGAATCGGGCGGCATCGGCCGGGAGGATCTGGTCGCGACCCTCGAGCGCGAGCAGAATCCGGCCCGGCCGGTCGTGATCGTCACGGTCGGCATCACGGACGACGCCGATGCGGATGCGCTCGCGGCGATCGCCCACGCCACCGGCGGAACGAGCTACATCGCGCAGGACCCTGCCGACATCTCGGCGATCTTCGTCAGCGCCCTCGTGGACCGCACCCGCTAGCGAGGTTCGATCGGCCGGCTACTGCGCCTGCCGGGTCGGGTGCTGCCGGGTGCGGCGCTGCCACACGAAGCCGATCCCGGCGATCACCAGGAACAGCACGAGCGTCGACAGCAACTGGATGCGGGCGGCGTCGTCGAACAGCATCAGCACGATGAACGCGCCGAGCATCGCCAGGGTGAACCAGCTCAGGTAGGGGAACGCCCACATGCGGACCGTGAGGACGCCTTCGCGCTCGAATCGCGGACGCAGGCGCAACTGCGCGACGACGACGAAGATCCAGATCGCCAGCAGCGCCGAGCCGACCGCATTGAGCAGGATCCCGAGCAGGGTGTCGGGCAGCAGCCAGTTCAGCAGCACGCTGACGAACCCGAAGAACACCGACAGCAGCACCGCGTTGCGCGGCACCCCGGTGTGCGAGAGCTTGCTCAGGGCGGCGGGACCGTCGCCGCCGCGGGAGAGGGCGAACGCCATCCGGGACGTTCCGTAGACGTTCGCGTTGAAGGCCGACAGCAGCGCCACCACGACGACCAGTTCCATGAATCCGGAGACGTACGGGATGCCTGCGACGTCGAGTACGGACACGAACGGCGAATCGTCGGTGCTGCCCGCGACGGTCCACGGCAGCACCAGCACCATGATCGCGATGGACCCCAGGTAGAACATGCTGATGCGCCAGACGACGGTGCGCACCGCGGTCGCGATGGCTCGTTCCGGGTCCCGGGATTCGGCGGCCGCGATGGTGACGATCTCGATGCCGCCGAATGCGAACGCGACCGCGAGCAGACCCGCGGCGATACCCGCGATGCCGTTCGGCGCGAAGCCGTCGCCGTCACCGAACAGATGCGTCGTCCCGACCGGTTCGGTCCCGGGCAACAGGCCGAACACCAGCAGCACACCGATGACGAGGAACGCGACGATCACCGCGACCTTCAGTGCGGCGAACCAGAATTCGAATTCCCCGAAGTTCGCGACCTTCGCGAGGTTGACGACCGCGAAGAACGTGACGAACACCAGCGCGATCACCCACTGCGGCACCGCGGGGATCCACGAGTTGACGATGCTCGAGGCGCCGGTGATCTCGACGCCGAGCACCATGATCAGCATGAACCAGTAGAGCCAGCCCATCGTGAAGCCGGCCCACTCGCCGATGCCGATGCGCGCGTAGTGGGAGAACGAACCGCTGGCGGGCAGCGCGGCACCCATCTCACCGAGCATCCGCATCACGAAGATGATCATGATGCCCGCGAGAATGTACGAGACGATGACCGCGGGTCCGGCGGCGGCGATGCCGACGCCGGACCCCAGGAACAGGCCCGCGCCGATGGCGGAACCGAGTCCCATCATCGTCAGGTGCCGGACCTTCAGGCCGGTGCCCAGATCCTCGATCTCGGTGTGGGGTCGTCCGGCTTCGGTCACTGCTCTGCTCTGTTCGGGTGTAGCTCTGTTCGGATGCGCGCCGGGCTCAGTCGTTGGCGTGCAGGGCGGCGTTCAGTTCGACGCCGGTGCCCTTGTTGGGGACGACCTCGACGGCCCCGCTGACCGAGTTGCGGCGCAGCAGCAGGTTCGACGCGCCGCTGAGTTCCTTGGCCTTGACGACGGTTCCGTCCGGTCCGGTGACCTTGGTGCCCGCGGTGATGTACAGGCCGGCTTCGACGATGCAGTCGTCGCCGAGCGAGATGCCGACACCGGCGTTGGCGCCGAGCAGGCAGCGCTTGCCGATCGAGATGACTTCCTTGCCGCCACCGGAGAGGGTGCCCATGATGGACGCGCCGCCACCGATGTCGGAGCCGTCGTCGACGACCACGCCACCGGAGATGCGACCCTCGACCATCGAGCTGCCGAGCGTGCCGGCGTTGAAGTTCACGAAGCCCTCGTGCATGACGGTGGTGCCCGACGCGAGGTGCGCGCCCAGCCGGACGCGGTCGGCGTCGGCGATACGCACACCCGACGGCACGACGTAGTCGACCATGCGCGGGAACTTGTCGACCCCGAAGACGGTGACGTGACCGCGGATGCGCAGGCGCGAACGAACGGTTTCGAAGTTCTCGACGGCGCACGGGCCGAAGTTGGTCCACACGACGTTGGCGAGCAGACCGAAGATGCCGTCCAGGTTCTGGCCGTGCGGCTTCACCAGGCGGTGCGAAAGAAGGTGCAGGCGCAGGTACACGTCGTGCGCGTCGACGGGAGCCTGGGACAGGTCGGCGATCATCGTGCGCACCACGACCTGGGAGACCTCGCGGGCCTCGTCGGTGCCGGCGAGCAGCGCCAGGTCCGACGGGATGTCGGTGCCCTCGAGCCGCTGCGTGCCCGTCTCGCCGTATTCGCCCAGCGTGGGGGCCGGGTACCAGGTGTCGAGGACGGTGCCGTCCGCCGCGATGTTCGCGATGCCTACTGCCGATGCTCCGAGTGCACTCACGGTCGAGAAGATTACGCGAGGGCATTGCCCGGCTGCGCCTGCCCTGTGAAAAACCCGCGTTCCGTATCGTGCACCTATGCCCGTACCACGCCTGGACCTGCACGCCGATCCCGTCGAGTTGACCGCTGCGCTGGTGGACATTCCCAGCGTGTCGCACGACGAGGCCGTGATCGCCGATGCGGTCGAGACCGCGCTGCGCGAACAGACCTCCGGCTTCGAGATCGTGCGCTGCGGCAATGCCGTGCTCGCCCGCACGAATCGGGGTCTGGGCAGCCGGGTGATGCTCGCCGGGCACCTGGACACGGTGCCTATCGCCGACAACGTCCCGTCCCGCCGCGACGGCGATCTGCTGTGGGGATGCGGCACCGTCGACATGAAGTCGGGCGACGCGGTGTTCCTGCACCTGGCGGCGACGGTCGCGGACCCCGCGCACGACCTGACCCTCGTGTTCTACGACTGCGAGGAGATCGCCGCCGAGTTCAACGGTCTCGGCCGGATCGAGAAGGAACTGCCGGACTGGCTGGCCGCGGACGTCGCGATCCTCGGCGAGCCGACGGCCGGGCAGATCGAGGCGGGCTGCCAGGGCACGCTGCGGGCGCGGCTGTCCACGTCCGGGGTTCGGGCGCACTCGGCCCGGTCGTGGTTGGGGGACAACGCGATCCACCGTCTCGCCCCGGTGCTCGAGCGGCTGTCGCGGTACGAGGCGCGGTCGGTGGACATCGACGGCTGCGTGTACCGGGAAGGGCTGTCGGCCGTGCGTATCACCGGTGGTGTCGCCGGCAACGTGGTGCCCGACGCCGCCGACGTCGACGTCAACTTCCGGTTCGCGCCTGACCGCACCGTCGACCAGGCCGTCGCCCACGTGCGGGAGGTCTTCGACGGACTCGACATCACCTTCGAACTCACCGACGCCTCGCCCGGTGCCCTGCCGGGCCTGTCGGATCCGGCGGCGGCCGCGCTGGTCGAGGCCGCGGGCGGCCGGTTCCGCGCCAAGTACGGCTGGACCGACGTCTCGCGGTTCGCCGCGCTGGGCATCCCCGCCGTGAACTACGGGCCGGGCGATCCGAATCTCGCGCACAAACGTGACGAGCACGTCCCGGTCGGGCAGATCACCGAAGTGGCCGCGGTGCTGCGCGACTACCTCTCCCGATAGCGTGAACCCCATGTCAGACACCGAATCCGGCCGGCGCAAGTCCCGCGCCAAGATCGTTCAGCGCGGTCCCGTGCAGTTGCGCGGCGACCGCGCGGTCGAGACGACGACGATGGACCAGCGTCTGCTGGACCGTCGCGGACCCACGGACTGGGTGCACACCGATCCGTGGCGGGTCCTTCGCATCCAGAGCGAGTTCATCGAGGGCTTCGGCGCGCTCGCCGAGGTCCCGCGTGCGGTCGCGGTGTTCGGTTCCGCACGCACCCCGGAGGACGATCCCGAGTACGCGCTCGGGCGCAAACTCGGTGCGGCACTGGTCGAGGCGGGATACGCGGTGGTCACCGGTGGCGGGCCGGGTGCGATGGAGGCCGCGAACCGCGGCGCGAGCGAATCCGGTGGGTTCTCCATCGGACTCGGCATCGAGCTGCCGTTCGAGCAGGCCCTCAACGAATGGGTCGATCTGGGCCTGAACTTCCGGTACTTCTTCGCCCGCAAGACGATGTTCGTCAAGTACTCGCAGGCGTTCATCTGTCTGCCCGGCGGATTCGGGACGCTCGACGAGCTGTTCGAGGCCGTGACCCTTGTGCAGACCCACAAGATCACCCGGTTCCCGATCGTGCTGCTCGGCACCGAGTACTGGTCGGGACTGCTCGACTGGATCCGCACCGTCATGGTGCGCGCCGGCAAGATCTCGCCCGGCGATCTGGAACTGCTGTCGGTCACCGACAGCGTCGAGGAGGCGGTCCGCATCATCGTCGAGGCCCACCGTGGGGAAGAGGCGGACACGCTGTACGAGGAGAACACGTCGTGGTGAACGGAGCGCCGGTACCGGGCGCGGTGAACGGGCAGCCGATCGCGTTGTCGGTGTGCGTGTACTGCGCGTCCGGGCCGGTCGACGGGTCGTATCTGGAGCTGGCCGCGGCGGTGGGGACCGAGATCGGCCGGCGAGGCTGGCAGCTCGTGTCCGGTGGCGGCAACGTGTCGATGATGGGCGCGGTCGCCGAGGCGGCCCGCGCCGCCGGCGCGCACACCGTGGGCGTGATCCCGAAAGCGCTGGTCCATCGCGAGGTCGCCGACGTCGACGCCGACGAGCTGATCGTCACCGAGACCATGCGCGAACGCAAACAGGTGATGGAGGATCGGGCGCACGCGTTCATCGCGTTGCCCGGCGGTATCGGCACCCTCGAGGAACTTTTCGAGACGTGGACGGCCGGGTACCTGGGCATGCACGACAAGCCGGTGGTGCTGCTCGACCCGGTCGGGCACTACACCGGGCTGCTCGAGTGGCTCCGCTCGATGGTCGGCACGGGATTCGTCGCGCAGCGAGCGCTGGACGGGCTCCAGGTCACCGCGGAGGTCGCGGACGCCCTGGATCGCTGTGCGATCGGTGTTGTGAGCTAGCGCACCCCGAACCCTCGCCAGCGTGCTTACTCTCGAGTAGGTTGGTGGTCGACGCTGTTCTTCGACGCTGTGTGCAGACCTTCCGAGAGGATGCCAGTGACCACCGAGCACAAATCGACCGTTTCCCTGTCGGGCCTTGCCGGTCAGCTTCCGGCGATGCTGCCGGACCTGCCCAGCCTGCTGCGCGGTGCGCTGGGTATGACCCGCCGTCCCGACGCCCGGGAATCGATCGGTCTGGTCTTCCAGCGTGTCGCCGAGCGCCGGCCGGACCGCCCGTTCCTGCGGTTCGAAGGCGACTCGATCAGCTACGGGGATGCCAACGCCCAGGTCAACCGCTACGCGAGCGTCCTGGCGCAGCGTGGGGTGCAGACCGGTGACGTCGTCGGGATCCTCATGAAGAACCGGCCCGAGGCGCTGCTGATCACCCTCGCCGCCGTCAAACTCGGTGCCGCCGCGGGCATGCTCAACCACAACCAGCGCGGCGACGTCCTCGCGCACAGCCTCGGTCTGATCGACAGCCGTATCCTGATCGTCGGCGAGGAATGCGAGGACGCCCTGGCGTCGATCGATCCGGCAGCCCTCGGCACGTCCCCGCTGCGGGTCGGGGAACTCGACGCACTGGCCGCCGACGCCGACTCCGCGAACCCCGCGGTCACCGAGCGGCTGCACGCCCGTCACACCGCGTACTACATCTTCACGTCCGGCACGACCGGCCTGCCCAAGGCCAGCCGGATGACCCACTTCCGCTGGCTGAAGTCGATGTCCGGGCTCGGCAGCCTCGGCGTCCGGTTGCGCCGCGACGACACCCTGTACTGCTGTCTGCCGCTGTACCACAACAACGCCCTGACGGTCGCGCTGTCGTCGGTGCTGGCCTCCGGCGCGACCCTCGCGCTCGGCCGCAAGTTCTCGGCGTCGGGATTCTGGGCGGACGCGAAGCGCAACGGCGCGACCGCCTTCATCTACATCGGCGAGATCTGCCGCTACCTGCTCAACCAGCCGCCGCGCCCCGACGACCACGACAACGGCATCCGGCTCGTCGTCGGCAACGGGCTGCGCCCCGAACTGTGGACCGAGTTCACCGAGCGGTTCGGCATCGACCGGGTCGCCGAGTTCTACGGCGCCAGCGAATGCAACATCGCCTTCATCAACGCCCTCAACCAGACGCACACCGCCGGGGTGTGCCCCCTGTCGTACGCGGTCGTCGAATACGACCAGGACACCGGCAAGGCCCGCCGCGGCGCGGACGGCCGACTGCGCCGCGTCCGCACAGGCGAGGTGGGCCTGCTGCTGGCCAAGGTCACCGACCGGGCGCCGTTCGACGGCTACACCGACCCCGAGGCCACCGAAGCGAAGCTGGTGCGCAACGGATTCGCCGACGGCGACACCTGGTTCGACACCGGCGACCTCGTGCGCAGCCAGGGTTACATGCACGTCGCGTTCGTCGACCGGCTCGGCGACACCTTCCGGTGGAAGGGTGAGAACGTCGCGACCACCGAGGTCGAAGGCGCGCTCTCCGCGCACGACGCGATCTCCGAGGCCGTCGTCTACGGCGTCGAGGTCCCGGGCGCCGACGGCCGCGCCGGCATGGCCGCCGTGACGTTGCATCCGGACGCCGAGCTCGACGGCGTGCGGCTCGCCCGGGACCTGTTCGCGTCGCTGCCGCCGTACGCGGTGCCGCTCTTCGTGCGGATCGTCGACGAACTCGAACACACCAGCACGTTCAAGAGCCGCAAGGTGGAGCTGCGCGACGAGGGATTCTCGAAGACCGGCGACGACCCGCTGTACGTCCTCGAGGGCCGGTCCGGTGGCTACCGGCCCGCCTACGACGGGTACGTCGAGGCCGTTGCGCGAGGAGAGCTGCCTTCGACGCGCTGACACCGGACGCGGCTCCGGAGACCGCCGGTCCCCGCCGCGGCGCCCGGTCCTCGGCTCCGCGTGTTCGGGGTGCGTGTCAGGATGGGCTCATGATCGGCCCTGCCACCTCCGGCGACCACCCGAGTCGCTGCGCTGACCCCGTGCCCGAGGGCGCCCGTCCGGCCTCCGGCGCCCCGGCGCAGGCACCGGGTGGTCCGCTGCCGACGCTGTGCGGACGACCCGTCGCGACCGACCGGGCGCTGGTGATGGCCATCGTCAACCGGACCCCCGACTCGTTCTACGACCGTGGCGCCACGTTCACCGACGAGGCGGCCCTGGCCGCGGTCGACCGTGCCGTCGCCGAGGGCGCCGACCTCATCGACATCGGCGGGGTCAAGGCGGGACCGGGTGAGGTGGTCGACAACGCCGAGGAGACCCGGCGCGTGGTGCCGTTCGTCGCCGCGATACGGGCGCGCTACCCCGAGGTGATCATCAGCGTCGACACGTGGCGCTCGGACGTGGCGCGCCGCGCGGTCGCCGAGGGCGCGGACCTGATCAACGACACCTGGGCGGGAGCCGATCCGGACCTGGTCTCGGTCGCCGCCGAACTCGGTGCCGGCATCGTCTGCTCGCACACCGGCGGCGCGGTGCCGCGCACCCGCCCGCACCGGGTGCGCTATGCCGACATCGTCGGGCAGGTGACCGCCGAGGTGGTGGCCGCGGCCGAGAACGCCGCCCGGGCCGGGGTCGCGGCGGACTCGATCCTCATCGACCCGACCCACGATTTCGGAAAAAACACCTATCACGGGCTCGAGTTGTTGCGTCGGGTGGACGTTCTCGTAAATACCGGGTGGCCGGTGCTGATGGCGCTGAGCAACAAGGACTTCGTCGGGGAGACTCTGGGAGTGGAACTCGCCGACCGGTTGGAGGGCACATTGGCAGCGACAGCACTGGCCGCCGCGGCAGGCGCGCGAATGTTCCGGGTTCACGAGGTCGCAGCGACCCGCCGGGTCGTCGACATGGTCGCTGCCATCGCGGGCACCCGCCCGCCCGCACGCACGACCCGGGGGCTGGCATGAGCGCCCCGGTCCGCGTCGGAACGGACGCCCCGGCCCGAGGATGGGGCGAGACGAACAGCTGGGACCAACCGAGCTGGACGGTCGCCGAACTCGAGCGCGCCAAGGCCGGACGCACCGTCTCGGTGGTGCTGCCGGCGTTGAACGAGGAGAAGACCGTCGGAGCCGTCGTGGACACGATCCACCCGCTCCTCGGCGGCCTCGTCGACGAACTGATCGTGCTGGATTCCGGATCGACCGACGCCACCGCCGAACGCGCACGCGCCGCCGGTGCGCAGGTCCTGACCCGTGAGGAGGCGGTGCCGGGCATCGACCCGGTGCCCGGCAAGGGCGAGGTGCTGTGGCGCTCGCTCGCCGCCACCACCGGCGACCTGATCGTGTTCGTCGACTCCGATCTGATCAAGCCGGACCCGGCGTTCGTGCCGAAACTGCTCGGCCCGCTGCTGCTCGGCGACGGCGTGCACCTGGTCAAGGGCTACTACCGGCGCCCGCTGCGGGTGAGCGGCACCGAGGACGCGAACGGCGGCGGTCGCGTGACCGAGCTGGTGGCGCGTCCGCTGCTGGCGGCGTTGCGTCCCGAACTCACGTGCGTGCTGCAGCCGCTCGGCGGCGAGTACGCGGGGACCCGCGAACTGCTGACCGCGGTGCCGTTCGCGCCCAGTTACGGTGTCGAGATCGGTTTGCTCCTGGACACCTACGATCGGCTCGGGCTCGGCGCCATCGCGCAGGTCAACCTCGGTGTCCGTAAGCACCGGAACCGGCCGCTGGCGGATCTCGGGCTCATGAGCCGGCAGATCATCGGCACGATGCTGCGTCGCTGCGGCATCCCCGACTCCGGGGCGCCGCTGACCCAGTTCCTCGTCGACGGGGACTCGTTCGTGCCGGTCGAGCGCCACGTCGAGCTGACCGACCGGCCGCCGATGAACACCTTGATCGGTAGGCCCGGGAGCTGATGTCGGCGGCCCGTGCCAAGATCGGGTCATGCTGACGGTTCTGCTGTACGTCGTCGTCATGGTGGTCGTCGGCGCGGCGTTGTTCGCCGCCGCGAGTGCCGTGTTCGGCCGCGGAGAGGCCCTGGCGCCGATCCCCCCGGGGACCACGGCGACCGTGCTGCCCGCCACCGACGTCACCGGCGTCGACGTGCACAATCTGCGGTTCCAGCAGGTGGTCCGGGGCTACAAGACGTCCGAGGTGGACTGGGCGCTGGACCGGCTGGCCCGGGAGATCGACGGGCTGCGGGCCCGCGTCGCCGAATACGAGCGCGCCGGGGTACCGGTCGCCTCCGACGGCGGCGAGCGGTACTTCGAGGTGGGAGAACTCGAGACAGGGGAGTTCGAGACCGGGGAATTCGAGGATTTCGAGCCCGCCGATACCGACGCCGACACGGACGAGGGTCCGGCGGAGGAGTTCGCGCACGAGGCCGATGCCGACGCGGAGACCGAAGCGATCGCGACCGACGCCGTCGTCGCCCGTGCCGAGGCGGCGCGCGCCGAAGCCACGCGCACCGAACCCGCGCGCACCGAAGCCGCGCGCACCGAAACAGGGGACGCCGAAACGGGCGAAGCCTGGGACTCGGAGCCCGGTCCGGGGGAGAAGCGGTGAGCGGCGACGGCCGGGTGCGGTGCCCGTGGGCGGTCGACACGCCCGGCTCCACCCTGTACCGCGACTACCACGACACCGAGTGGGGCCGGGAGCTGCACGGCCGCGACGAACTGTTCGAACGCCTCTGCCTCGAGGCGTTCCAGTCCGGGTTGTCGTGGCTGACGATCCTGCGCAAGCGGGAGGCGTTCCGAGAGGCTTTCGCCGGTTTCGACGTCGAGGCGGTCGCCCGGTTCGGCGACGCCGACGTCGACCGCCTGCTCGCCGACGCCCGAATCGTCCGGAACCGGCGCAAGATCGACGCTGTGATCGCCAACGCCCGCGCTGTGCTGGATCTGGCCGACACGGACCTCGACACGCTGCTGTGGTCGTTCGCGCCACCGCGCCGCCCGGCGCGGATCGCGACGGTCGCGCAGATCCCCGCCGTCACCCCGGAATCCACCGCCATGGCCCGCGAGCTCAAGCGCCACGGCTTCCGATTCGTCGGCCCGACCACGGCGTATGCGCTGATGCAGGCCACCGGAATGGTCGACGATCACGTCGCGGACTGCTGGGTCCAAATGGACGCTTGACCAAAAAATGTGATGTGACCAAGGAGTCAGCTACCCGGTCCATGCCCGGATAGGGAAGAATGGGAAGGCGAGCCCGCCGATAAACTGTCCGGGCACAACGGTAACCCAGGCGCTCAGTCGTTGAGCGCAGATTTGGAGGGAGCAGAGGATGGCGGCCATGAAGCCCCGGACCGGGGACGGTCCCCTCGAAGCAACCAAAGAGGGACGAGGAATCGTCATGAGGGTTCCACTCGAGGGAGGCGGACGTCTGGTCGTCGAGCTCACGCCGGAAGAGGCTGCTGCCCTCGGTGACGAACTCAAGAGTGTTACCAGCTGATCTGTCCGATTTCGGACGATCCGGGCCCTGCGCTCCTCGATGCGCGGGGCCCGGACTCGTTCCACGACCCCATCTGTGAGGAGCACCGGTGCTCGACGCGGTGACCGATCTGCTCGCGTGCCCGCAGTGCGGACTCGGCATGGACCTCGACGACTCCGCCCTGCTGTGCGAGAGCGGACACAACTTCGACGTCGCGAAACAGGGCTACGTCACGCTCCTCACCGGCGCCGCGACCCGCTTCACCGGGGACACCGCCGAGATGATCGCCGCGCGGGGAGACTTCCTCGGTGCCGGACACTACGACCCCATCCGCGACGCCGTCGCCCGGGCGTGCGCCGAGACTCCGCCGGCCGGCGACAATCCCCCGGCGGCGCGCATCCTCGAAGTGGGTGCGGGCACAGGCCAGTACCTCGCCACCGTGCTCGACGCGCTGCCGGACTCGCGCGGCATCGGCCTCGACGTCTCCAAACCCGCGGTGCGCCGCATCGCCCGCAGCCATCCTCGCGTCGGTGCCGTGCTCGCCGACGTGTGGCGGCAGCTGCCGGTGCGCACCGGGTCGCTCAGTCACGTCCTGTCGATCTTCGCGCCGCGCAACGCCGAGGAGACCCATCGGGTGCTCGAACCCGGCGGGCGGCTCGTCGTCGTCACCCCGACGACCGAGCACCTGCAGGAACTGGTCGCGCTACCCGGCATGGTGCAGGTCGACGACCGCAAGACCGAACGCCTCGGGGCGGCCCTGTCCGGGGCCTTCGACCGCACGGACCGCCGCGAGCTCCGATTCGCGATGGCCCTGGGCCACGACGAGCTCGCCCTGCTCGCGGGAATGGGACCGTCCGCCCATCACGTCACGGCGGATCGCCGCGCGGCGCTGCTGGCGGAGCTGCCCGAGCCGTTCACGGTGACGGCGGCCGTCACCGTCTCGGTGTGGACCCGGCGGGACTGAACCGCGCCTGCCGGCGCATCACTGGACCGCGCCTACCGGCTCACCGGCGCGCGGCGACGTCCTGGTAGACCGCGAGCGTCTGCCGGGCGATCTGCGCCCACGAGAACTCGGCGACCGCGCGATCGCGCCCGGCATGGCCCATCCGGGCGGCGAGATCCGCGTCGAGCGCGATTTCGTCCACCGCCGCGGCGAGCGCACGCTCGTAGGTCTGCGGTTCGTACGAGTTGTAGTGCACGAGACGTCCCGTGATGCCGTCCTGGACGACCTCCGGGATACCGCCGACGTCGGACGCGACCACGGCGGTTTCGCAGGCCATCGCCTCGAGATTCACGATCCCGAGCGGCTCGTACACGGAGGGGCACACGAACACCCGTGCCGCCGAGAGGATCTCGCGGACCGATTCGGTGGGCAGCATCTCCTGGACCCAGAACACGCCGCCGCGCCGCTCCTGCAGTTCCGCGACCGCGCGTTCGGTCTCGGCGGCGATCTCGGGGGTGTCCGGAGCGCCCGCGCACAGCACCAGCTGGATGTCCGGGTCGAGATGGTGCGCCGCCGCGATCAGGTGGCCGACACCCTTCTGCCGGGTGATGCGGCCGACGAACGCGACCATCGGCCGGTCCGGATCGACTCCGAGCCGGTCGAGCGCCGATTCGGGCCCTTCCGCCGGTCCCGGATGCCACACCCCGGTGTCGATTCCGTTGCGGACCACGTGCACCTTCGCCGGATCGACGAACGGGTACGCGTCGAGGACGTCGAGCCGCATCCCGGCGCTGACCGCGATGATCGCGTCGGCGTACTGCACGGCGTTGCGTTCGGACCACGACGAGATGCGGTAACCGCCGCCGAGCTGCTCGGCCTTCCACGGCCGCCGCGGTTCGAGCGAGTGGGCGGTGAGCACGTGGGGCACGTCGTACAGTTCGGCCGCCAGGTGCCCGGCCAGGCCGGAATACCAGGTGTGCGAGTGCACCACGTCGACGCCGCTCGCCGCGTGCGCCATCCGCAGCTCGGCCGACAGCGTCGTCAGCGCGGCATTCGCGCCGGCGAGCGCCGGATCCGGGTCGTGGACGAACGCGCCCTCGCGGGGCGCACCCATACAGTGCACGTCCACGTCGCAGAGCCGTCGCAGCTGCGCCACGAGCTCGGTGACGTGCACTCCGGCTCCGCCGTAGACCTCGGGCGGGTACTCCCGCGTCATCATTGCCACCCGCACCCGCTCAAACTATCCGGCTCGCGATGTTCCGGCTACCGGGGTCACCTCTGCGTGTCGATGTTGCGCATCGCTGGCGGCGTTGTGGGGTGGCGGATAGGTTGACTGTGTGAGGAGCCAGCCACATGTGCTTGGAATCGTGCTCGCCGGCGGCGAGGGCAAACGCCTGTACCCGCTGACGGCCGACCGCGCCAAGCCTGCCGTGCCGTTCGGCGGCGCATACCGTCTGATCGACTTCGTGCTGAGCAACCTGGTGAACGCGGGCTACCTGCGCATCTGCGTGCTGACGCAGTACAAGTCCCACTCGTTGGACCGTCACATCTCCCAGACGTGGCGGCTGTCCGGATTCACCGGCGAATACATCACGCCGGTTCCCGCGCAGCAGCGGCTCGGTCCGCGCTGGTACACCGGCAGCGCCGACGCGATCCTGCAGTCTCTGAACCTGGTGTACGACGAGGATCCCGAGTACATCGTCGTGTTCGGCGCGGACCACGTCTACCGCATGGATCCGGAGCAGATGGTGCGCCAGCACATCGAATCCGGTGCGGGCGTCACCGTCGCCGGGATCCGGGTGCCGCGCAGCGAAGCGTACGCGTTCGGTTGCATCGACAGCGACGAACAGGGCCGCATCACCCAGTTCCTGGAGAAGCCCGCGCACCCGCCCGGAACTCCCGACGACCCGAACGTGACGTTCGCGTCGATGGGCAACTACGTGTTCACCACCAAGGTGCTGGTGGAGGCGTTGCGGGCGGACTCCGAGAATTCCGATTCCGACCACGACATGGGCGGCGACATCATCCCGGCGCTGGTCGCCCAGGGTGCTGCCCACGTCTACGACTTCAACGACAACGTCGTGCCCGGCGCCACCGAACGCGACCGTGCCTATTGGCGGGACGTGGGGACGCTGGACGCCTTCTACGACGCCCACATGGACCTGGTGTCCGTGCACCCGATCTTCAACCTCTACAACAAGCGCTGGCCGATCCGCGGCGCCGCCGAGAACCTGCCGCCCGCGAAGTTCGTGCAGGGCGGACTCGCGCAGGAATCGATCGTCGGGGCGGGCAGCATCCTGTCCGCCGCGACCGTCCGCAACTCGGTGCTCAGCTCGAACGTCATGGTCGAGGACGGAGCGACCGTGGAGGGCAGCGTTCTGATGCCGGGCGTGCGCATCGGCAAGGGCGCGGTGGTGCGTCGCGCGATCCTCGACAAGAACGTCGTGGTGGGCGACGGCGAGATCATCGGTGTCGATCTCGAACGCGACCGTCAGAGGTTCGCGGTCAGCAACGGCGGGGTCGTCGCCATCGGCAAGGGTGTGTGGATCTGACGGAGCAGTCCCGGATCAGCTGATCCGCACCGCGCACAGCAGCCCGTCGCCGAGGGGCAGCACCACCGGGGAGAGGCGGTCGTCCGCCGAGACCGCGCGGGCCGCGTCCCGGACCGACAGGACGGTCGCGTCCCGTTCGCTCGGGTCGGTGACCCGTCCGCCGAGCAGCGCGTTGTGCAGGACCAGGACCCCACCGGGGCGCAGCAGACGCACACCCTCGCGCACGTAGTGCGGGTGGTCGGCGGGGGTTGCGTCGACGAAGATCAGGTCGTAGCCGGAGTCGGCCAGCCGCGGCAGCACGTCGAGGGCGCGTCCGTTGATGAGCCGGGTGCGCGAGGCCGCGATCCCGGCATCGCGGAACGCCTCCTTCGCGGCCCGCTGATGCTCCGGCTCGCTGTCGATCGTGGTCAGCACGCCGTCCTCGCGCAGGCCGTGCAGCAGCCACAGTCCACTGACACCGGCGCCGGTCCCGATCTCGACGACGGTCTTCGCGTCGAGCATCCGGGCGAAAAGGGCGAGCGCGGCGCCGACGGAGGGCGGGATCGGATCGGCGCCCAGGTCGAGGGCACGTTCGCGCGCCGCGACGAGCAGCTCGTCCTCGACGACGACGTTCTCGGCGTGGGCCAGAATCCGTTCGGCATTGGTCTGCACGGGTCGAGGCTAGCGTCGAGATCGCGTCCGCGCAGGCAGGCGCGCACGACCCGGGGGATGAATTCTCAGCTCCGCCTCAGGTTACTCATAGGGGTGGCACATGGGGAAAGGGGAGGGTGTAGCCACACGCAGAGCAGACTGCGCGGCGCAGACCGCGCTGCAACGGTCGACGGATGTCACACGGGTCGGGGAACAATCCGGCCGCCCCGAGCGTTCGACAGGGTACGTGACAGTTCTCGATCGGCGGTCCCGAAGAGGAGGATCCAGCGATCCACATGGTCGATACCCCCACGAGCGTTACTCGTGCCCTAACCGCCTCCGGCGGGGCCCTCACCGGTTCCGACGTGTTCGACGGCAGCACCGACGGTGACGCGGTCGCCGAGCTGAGCGGCACGGCGGTCTTCGACGCCACGGGCGATCGTGGGGCGATGCCGTCGTGGGACGAATTGGTCCGCGAACACGGCGACCGCGTGTACCGGCTGGCCTACCGGCTGTCCGGCAACGCGCAGGACGCCGAAGACCTCACCCAGGACACGTTCATCCGCGTGTTCCGGTCCCTCCAGAACTACCAGCCCGGCACGTTCGAGGGCTGGCTCCACCGCATCACCACGAACCTGTTCCTGGACATGGTGCGCCGCCGCAACCGCATCCGCATGGAAGCGTTGCCCGAGGACTACGACCGGGTTCCCGCCGAGGGGCCGAACCCGGAGGAGATCTACCACGACGCCCGTCTCGACGCAGACCTGCAGTCCGCGCTCGATTCGCTGGCGCCGGAGTATCGTGCGGCTGTGGTGCTGTGTGACATCGAAGGACTCTCGTACGAGGAGATCGGTGCCACGCTCGGCGTCAAACTCGGCACGGTGCGCAGCCGCATCCACCGGGGTCGCCAGGCACTGCGCGAGCATCTCCGTCAGAATGCGGAGAACGAGTCCGGTCGAGTCCGTGCGGGGTAGCCGCCAGGAGGGTCTGATGACTATGGGGTTCCCGCCCCGACAGTTCGGCTCCACTGAGCATCTCGCCAGCGAAGCCGTCGCGGCGTACGTCGACGGCGAACTGCGGATGAACGCGTACCTGCGGGCGTCCCAGCACCTGGCGATGTGCCCCGAGTGCGCAGCCGAGGTGGAGGCCCAGCAGCAGGCACGTCACGCGCTGCGCAACGCCGCCCGTCGGGCACCGCAGATGCCGAGTTCCCTGCTCGGTGCGCTCAGCAACATCCCCACCCATCTCCAGGATTCCCCCGCGCAGGCACCGCAGTCGCTGTTGCCCGGGCTGGAACAGATGTGGCCGGGGGCACGCCGCTGGTCCATCCGCCGGCGCCGCTGACCCACCCGGATACGCTGATCTACCTGAACATGCTGCCCCACCCGAATACGCGGGCCCGTCGGAGATACCGGGCCCCATCGGTGATACTGGGCACCGTGAGTGACCACGACGGGGGAGACGGACACGCGTGACGGCGGAAGCGGAATCAGTGCAGCAGTCCGGGTGGCAAGCCACCGACGGTGAGCCGGCAGGCCCCGCCGCCGCGTCCCCGGCGATCGAACGTCCGGCGGATGCGCCACGCCTGGAACCGCGCCCGGTGTACCGGCCCGCGGTCGACCCCGCCGCCGCGCGGGTCTTCGGCCGGCCCTCGGGAACGGCCGGATCGTTCACCGACGCCGCCCGCGCCCGCGCCGCCGAACCCCCGGTAGCGCACGTCCCGCCCGCCGACCCGGTCCTCGCCCCGCCTC
>NZ_JALPTB010000073.1 GCF_023218075.1 Rhodococcus sp. HM1
GGCGATGGACCTGGCGGGGGAGGCCGGGTGGGTCGAGGGTCCGCTCAGCCGCGAATTCCTCAACACGCGCTGCCTGACCATCGCCGGCGGCACCGAACAGATCCTCCTCAGCCTGGCCGCCGAACGTCTGCTGGGGCTGCCCCGGTGACCGGGACTTGCACTGCTCGGACCCGCTCAGCGGTGCTACAACGTGGCACACGTTCTAATCGAAGGTGGAATTGTGGACTTCGCACGTGACGAGACGCAGGAGGCGGTGGCGGAAGTCGCCGTCGACCTGCTCGCCCGCGACCTGACCGCAGACGACCTGTGGTCCGCGCTCGCCGGCGCCGATCTGCTCGCGCTGGCCCTACCCGAACGCCTCGGCGGCGCCGGACTCGGTGTCGGTGAGGTCGCGACGGTACTGACCGAGATCGGCCGCAAGGCCGCCCCGGTCCCGGCCCTGGCCACGCTCGGCTTCGGGGTACTGCCCGTCGTCGCGCTGGCCACCGACGAGCAGCAGGACGCGCTGCTCGCCGACGTCCCGGGCGGGGCCGTGCTCACCGCGGCACTGTCCGAGCAGGGCCGGCCGTTCCCGGCCGCGCCGGCCGCGACCGCGGTGCCCGTGGACGGCGGCCACGCGGTCACCGGCTACTTCGTCGCGGTCCCGTATGCCGCGACCGCGCGGCACATCCTGGTGCCCACCGACGCCGGTGTCGTCGCCGTCGACGCGAGCGCCGACGGTGTCACCGCGACCGCGAGCCCCTCCGCCGCGGGGAGCCCCGAGTTCTCGGTGCGGTTCGACGGCGCGGTCGGCACACTCCTCGGTGACGGCACGGATCCGGCCGCCGACGTCGCGGTCCTGTCCCGCCTCGCACTCGCGTCGATCGGTGCATACGCGGACGGACTGCTCGACGGGGCAACGGCATTGACCGCCGAACACCTGAGCACGCGCCATCAGTTCGGCAAGCCGCTCGCGACCTTCCAGGCCGTGGCCCAGGAGATCGCCGACGTCTACGTCACCGCGCGCACCCTGCACGTCGCGGCGCTCGCGTCGACCTGGCGCGTCGCTCACGACGGGGCCCGTTCGGCGGCGGTGGACGACGATCTGGACGTCACCGCCTACTGGATCGCCGAGGAGCTGCCGCCCGCGATGCGGGTGCTGCACCACCTGCACGGTGGCATCGGGGTCGACGTGACCTACCCGCTGCACCGCTATTCCTCGACCGCCAAGGATCTGGCGCGCCTGATCGGCGGCGCCTCGTACCGACTCGACCTCGTGGGGGCCCGGTGTTCATCGATCTGACCGACGAGCAGCGCGCGCTGCAGGCGGAACTGCGAACCTACTTCGCGGATCTCATCTCCCCGGAGGAGGCCGCGATCATGCGCACGGAGCGGCACGGCCCCACCTACCGTGAGGTCATCCGCCGCATGGGCAAGGACGGCTGGCTCGGCGTGGGCTGGCCGAAGGAATTCGGCGGCCGCGGGTTCGGCGAGATCGAACAGCAGATCTTCGCGAACGAAGCGGTGCGCGCCGACGTCCCGCTGCCGAGCGTGACGCTGCAGACCGTCGGACCGACCCTGCAGGTGTACGGCACCGAGGAGCAGAAGCGGAAGTTCCTGCCCGCCATCCTCTCCGGCGAGGTGCACTTCGCGATCGGCTACTCCGAACCGGAGGCCGGCACCGACCTGGCCGCGCTGCGCACCAGCGCCGTGCGCGACGGCGACACCTATATCGTCAACGGCCAGAAGATCTTCACCACCGGCGGCCACGACGCCGACTACATCTGGCTCGCGGTGCGTACCGGTCCCGCCGACTCGCGGCACCGCGGCATCTCGATCCTCATCGTCGACACCACCGATCCGGGTTTCAGCTGGACCCCGATCATCACGTGCGACGGTGCCCACCACGTCAACGCGACCTACTACAGCGATGTGCGGGTCCCGGCGAACATGCTTGTGGGAGAAGAGAACAAGGGCTGGAAGCTGATCACCACCCAGCTCAACCACGAGCGCGTCATGCTCGGACCGGCCGGCAAGGTCGGCGGACTCTACGATCACGTCGCTGCGTGGGCGAAGACGCACGATCTGCTGGGCGAACCCGACGTGCGCCGCGCGCTCGGGGAGATCCACGCGACCTTCCGCCTCAACGAACTGCTCAACTGGCAGGTCGCGGCCAGCGAATCCGAGGCCGTGGACATCGCGGACGCGTCGGCGACCAAGGTGTTCGCCACCGAACGCATCCAGCGGGTCGGCCGGCTCGCCGAGGAGATCGTCGGGCGCTACGGCGATCCCGCCGATCCCGAAACGGGCGAACTGCTGAGCTGGCTGGACATGCAGATCAAGCGGAACCTCGTCATCACCTTCGGTGGTGGTGTCAATGAGGTGATGCGCGAACTGATCGCGACTGCGGGCCTGGGCATGCCCCGGGTTCCGCGGTGAGGGAAGGGATTTCGATGACGACACCCGAGGAGATCCTCGCCGCCGCGGAACGGGTTCGCAGTGACGGGCCGTCGAAGCCCCGCGCCGGACGCGACCCGGTGAACATGCCGATGATCCGCAACTGGCTCGAGGCGATCGGCGACGAGAACCCGATCTACACCGACCCCGACGCCGCGGTCGCGGCCGGGCACGGCGGGCTGGTCGCACCGCCGGCGATGGCCCAGGTGTGGACGATGCGCGGACTCGGCGCCAAGCGCGAGGAGGACGATCCGCTCGGCCGGATGACCAACATCCTCGACGAGGCCGGCTACACCTCCGTGGTCGCGACGAACTGCGACCAGATCTACCACCGCTACCTGCGGCCCGGTGAAGAGGTCACGATCGAGTCCACCCTCGAGGACGTGGTGGGCCCGAAGAAGACCGGTCTCGGCGAGGGCTGGTTCTTCACGACCCGCAACATCTGGAAGGTCGGCGACGAGATCGTCGCCGAAATGCTGTTCCGCATCCTGAAATTCGCGCCACCCGCCAAGGAAGCGCCTGCGGCCGCGGCCGCACCGGCGGTGCCGGAGGACCTCGACCCGACCCGGCTGCTGCGTCCCTCCGCGTCGCCGGACTCGCAGTTCTTCTGGGACGGAGTCGCCGCGCACGAGCTGCGCATCCAGCGCCGGCCGGACGGGTCCCTGCAGCATCCCCCGGTTCCCGCGCTGTGGCTCGACAAGACCGAAACCACCGACTACGTCGTGGCATCCGGTCGCGGCACCGTCTTCAGCTACGTCGTGCACCACGCACCGAAGGTGCCGGGCCGGTCGCTGCCGTTTGTCGTGGCGCTGGTCGAGCTGGAGGAGGGCAGCGGGGGCGAGCGCAGCGACGAGGGAAGTATCCGCATGCTCGGTGAGTTGCGTGGTGTCGATCCCGCCGACGTGCACATCGGCATGCCCGTCGAGGTGACCTACCTCGACTTCCCGGGCGACGACGAGACCGGCGGCGCACCGTGGACGCTCTACGCCTGGACCCCCCGTCAGGAGACCGCATGAACACCGCGACCGTGACCGTGGGCGAGACCCTGCCCGCGCTGTCCGTCTACGGCGACCCGACCTTCATCGTGTCGAGCGCGCTGGCCACCCGGGACTTCCAGGATGTCCACCACGACCGTGACCTCGCCCGGAAAAAGGGTTCGAAGGACATCTTCGTCAACATCCTCACCGACACCGGCCTGGTGCAGCGTTACGTCACCGACTGGGCCGGTCCCCGCGCCGTGATCAAGTCGATCTCGCTGCGGCTCGGGGTGCCCTGGTACGCGTACGACACGCTGAACCTGACGGGCACCGTCGCGTCCGTCGACGACGGCCTGATCACTCTGGACATCGTGGGCAGCAACAGCCTCGGTAACCACATCAACGCCAAGGCCGCCCTCGTGATCGGAGGTACCGCATGAGCGGGCTGTCCCGCCGCGCCGCCATCGTCGGCATCGGCGCCACCGACTTCTCCAAGGACTCCGGCCGCAGCGAGCTGCGCCTCGCCGCCGAAGCGGTGCGTGCCGCCCTCGACGACGCCGGGCTGCGCCCCGAGGACGTCGACGGCCTCACCTCGTTCACGATGGACACCAACACCGAGGTCGCGGTCGCGCGGTCGGTGGGGATCCCGAGCCTGAAGTTCTTCTCGCGCATCCATTACGGCGGCGGCGCCGCGTGCGCGACGGTGCAGCAGGCCGCGATGGCGGTGGCCACCGGTGTCGCCGACGTCGTCGTCGCCTACCGCGCGTTCAACGAACGCTCGGGCGCCCGCTTCGGTCAGGTCAACTCGGCGCTGGCCACGCAGGTCAACTCGTCGGGCACCGACAACGCGTTCTCCTACCCGCACGGTCTGAGCACCCCGGCATCGTTCGTCGCGATGGTCGCGCAGCGGTACATGCACGTCACCGGCGCGACCAGCGCCGACTTCGGTGCGGTCGCGGTCGCGGACCGCAAGCACGCCGCCACCAACCCGAACGCGTTCTTCTACGGCAAGCCGATCACGCTCGAGGACCACCAGAACTCGCGGTGGATCGCCGAGCCGCTGCACCTGCTCGACTGTTGCCAGGAGTCGGACGGCGGTGTCGCGATCGTGGTGACCAGCCCGGAACGCGCGAAGGACCTGAAGCAGGCGCCGGTGCTGATCGCCGGTGCGGCCCAGGGCAGCGCGGAGGACCAGTTCATCATGACCAGCTACTACCGCGACGGGTTGACGGGTCTGCCGGAGATGGGGATCGTCGGCAACCAGTTGTGGGAGCAGTCCGGTCTGACGCCGCAGGACATGCAGACGGCGGTGCTCTACGACCACTTCACCCCGTACGTGCTCATGCAGCTCGAGGAGCTCGGATTCTGCAAGCCCGGCGAGGCGAGGGACTTCGTCGCGGACGGTGGCATCGAACTGGGCGGGCACCTGCCGCTCAACACGCACGGCGGCCAACTCGGCGAGGCGTACATCCACGGCATGAACGGCATCGCCGAGGCGGTGCGTCAGATCCGCGGCACCTCGGTCAATCAGGTACCCGACGTCGAGAACGCACTCGTCACCGCGGGCACCGGCGTACCGACCTCGGGGCTCGTTCTGTCCCGCGGATAGCTTCGCCGTCGGTTCGGTGAGTGGGATCGGTTCTGGTGGGACCGATCCCACTCGCGTATCGATGGTCAGGTAGCCGACGCACAGGAGTGGACGTGAACGAATTCGAGGGCAAGGTCGCGCTGATCACCGGCGGGGCGCGCGGGCAGGGCCGCTCGCACGCCGTCGCGTTCGCCGAGCGCGGCGCCGACGTGGTGATCTGCGATCGCTGCGAGAACAGCGACGCGGTGTTCTACCCGCTGGCGACCGACGACGACCTCGCGGAAACCGTGCGGCTGGTCGAGGCCACCGGCCGGCGCGTCATCGCCGAGAAGCTCGACACTGCCGACCGCGGCGCCCTCGACAAGCTCGTCGCTCGCGCCACCGACGAATTCGGCCGCGTCGACATCGCGGTCGCCAACGCCGGGGTCTCCGTCGCGGCGCCTGTACAGGTGATGCCGCAGAACATGTGGGACGAGGCGATCTCGTCGAACCTCACGGGCGTGTTCAACACCATCGGAGCGGTCGCACCCGGGATGATCGAGCGCGGCTACGGCCGGATCGTGACGATCTCCTCGATGCTCGGCCGGGCCGGTAACACGAACATGGCGGCCTACAGCGCCTCCAAGTGGGGTGTCATCGGCCTGACGAAGAGTGCTGCCCTCGACCTCGCGCAGCACGGGATCACCGTCAATGCCGTTGCTCCCGGCAACATCTCGACCCCGATGATCCACAACGACTTCCTGTACGGCATGCTGCGCCCCGACCTCGAGAAACCGACCGCCGAGGATGTGGCCCCGGTGTTCACGTCCCTGCACGCACAGCCGGTGCCGTGGCTCGATCCCGAGGAGATCACCCGGGTCGTGCTGTTCTTCGCCGCCGAGGCCGCCGCACACATCAGCGGCACCGTTCTGCCCGTCGACGCGGGCAACGCTGCACGGGTGACCGGCTGATCTCTTCTGCCGAGCGGTTGTGCCGATCGGTGCGTCGTTCACCGGGCTGCGGCGCCGCGAGCGGGATACCGTAAAGGACGTCGGCGGCGGTGCCGGCACCCGCATTCCGATTGCCGGACGCCCGGCCGAGTGGACCGGAACGAACGGCTCGGCCGCTCGGAGGATCAGCCATGACGCAAACGAACGGGCACGTCGTCCATCACCCCACACACGAGGAGCGCGTCGAGACCGGTCTCGCGGCGCGGCGCGCCACCCCGATCGCCGCACTCGCCGAGGTCTCACCCGACGAGGCGCGCGATCCCATGGCGTTGCTCCAGCGGCAGGCGGCGACCCGGATACCGCAACTGGTCCCGGTCCGGTACGGGCGGATGTCCAGTTCCCCGTTCGCGTTCTACCGCGGCGCGGCCCTGGTGATGGCGGACGATCTGTCGCGCACCCCGAACAGCGGACTGCACTGCCAGTTGTGCGGGGACGCGCACCTGAGCAACTTCGGGCTCTATGCCACACCCGAACGGAAACTCGCGTTCGACGTCAACGACTTCGACGAGACCTATCCGGGTCCGTTCGAATGGGACGTCAAACGGCTTGTCGCGAGCCTCGCGGTCGCGGCCCGCGACAACGGGTTCACCGGTAAGGACCGCAAACGGATCACCCGGGCGTGCGTCGCGGAATACCGCGAGACGATGCTCGCCCAGGCCGAGCGAGGGAACCTCGCGGTCTGGTACGCGCACGTCGAGCCGTCCACCGAACTCGTGGAACTGCGTGACGAACTCGATTCGACGATGAAGAAGCGCACCCGCAAACTCATCGAGAAATCGATGACCCGCGACAGCGTGCAGGCGCTCGGAAAACTCACGACGATCGTCGACGGCAAACGCCGGATCATCAGCGCGCCACCGCTCATCGTCCCGATCGAGGAGGTCTTCGCCGACCTCGACACCGAATTGATCTACAAAGAGCTGCACGAACGCCTCCGGTCCTATCGGTCGACCCTGCAGTGGGACCGTCGCGTCCTGCTCGAGCAGTTCGAATTCGTGCAGGCCGCCCGCAAGGTGGTCGGCGTCGGCAGTGTCGGCACCCGCGCCTGGATCATGCTGCTCCGCGGCCGGGACGACGATGACCCGTTGTTTCTGCAGGCCAAGGAAGCCCAGCGATCGGTGCTCGCAGACTATGTCGACGGCCCGACCTTCGAGAACGAAGGTGAACGCGTCGTCAACGGTCAGCGGCTCATGCAGGCCGCGAGCGACATCTTCCTCGGCTGGCAGGCGGGCGTGGGCGCGGACGGAGTGCAGCGCGACTTCTACATCCGGCAACTCCGCGACGGCAAGGGCTCGGCGGTCATCGAGGCGATGACCCCGACGGGAATGGCGTTGTACGGCAGGTTGTGCGGCCGGGTGCTCGCCTACGGGCACGCGCGGTCGAGCGACCGCGTCGCGATCGCCACCTACCTCGGCCCCGGCACGGAGTTCGACGAGGCGATCGCAGAATTCGCGGAGCTGTATTCCCAGCGCAACAAGAACGACAGAAAGCTGCTCCTCGCTGCGATCGACGCGGGCAGGGTGAGTGCCCGGGCGGGAATCTGAGAAGACTCGACCGCCAATTTTGGCGAACTGCACGGAATTCCGCTGCGCGCGGGAGCAAGATATCCGGAGAATCCTCCGCTGGAGGATTCGTTCGCCCTGCGCACTCGGAAAGGTGCACGTCATGGATTCGTTTTGGGATTACGTGTGGTACACGATCGTAGTGTTCGCCTTCGTGGCGTACCTGATCGTGCTGTTCCAGATCCTGGTCGACCTGTTCCGGGATCACACCGTCTCCGGCTGGGTCAAGGCGGTGTGGGTGATCGTGCTGGTGCTGTTCCCGTACCTGAGCGCGTTCATCTATCTGATCGTCCGGGGCCGGGGCATGGCCGAGCGTGCGCGTGCAGCGCAGGTCGAAGCCAAGCAGGCCACCGATCAGTACATCAGGGAGGTCGCGGGAAAGTCACCCGCCGAAAGTATTTCGGAGGCCAAGTCGCTCCTGGACTCGGGAGTGATCACCGAGGCGGAGTTCCAGCAGCTCAAGGCGCACGCACTGGGTAAGACGGCCACGAGCTGACGGGTCGGCCAGCCGAACCCGGCGCGCTCACCTTCCGAATGTTTCCCCCGAGCGCACAACCCCCTCATTTTCCGAGCGAACGTACCGTTCGGTTCCGTAGATCGACGGAACGTACCGTTCGCTCGGAAAAGAGGGGGAGCGCACGACGAGTCAGCCGGCGAGGATTCGGGCCTTCTCGGCTTCGAACTCGGCCTCGGTGAGCACACCCTGGGCCTTCAGCTCGCCGAGTTGTTTCAGCGCCTCGAGCCGGTCGACGCCACCCGAGGACTGGGGTGGAGGTGGCGGCGGAGGTGCAGCTTGCTGTTGCTGCGCACGGGCGTACTCTTCCTGTTCCTGCCGAGCCCAGCGCTGACCTTGCCGGCGCGAGACACGATTCGACACGGACGTCGCGGTTCCCGCGATCACGGCGGTCCGGGCGACGCCGCGGAGCAATCCGGGCATGGTTCAACCTTTCTCTGGATGTACGGTTCCTGTCGGCCCTGGAACTCGGTCAGCTCTTGGCTTCGAGCGCGTCGAGTGATGCCAGGATGCCCTGCACCGGCACCCGTCCCGAGGCGACGAGCTGAGCCCCGTTGTGGCGCAACTTTGCCGCCAACGGTGCGGCCCAGGTGTTCTCGTAGATCAGGACGGCCGCCGAGCACCCCGGTTCCAGCGCCTCACCGGCCTCGGCGAGGTCGGTTTCGTCGAGCAGCCCGGAGTACGCTTCGGCGAACAGTGTCACGTCGAAGTCTCCTTGGAGCCCGACGTCGGTGATGTCGATCCCGGACACGGAACCGTCGGCGCCCTTCTGGACGAACTCGAGGTCCAGCACGCGAATGATGCCGCGCTCGACGAGGTCGATCAGCAGGGGCAGGGCGGAGCCGTCCGGAGGCCGGTCGGCGGGAAATTCGATGACGAGATAGTCGATGGGCCCCATCTCGTCGACTTCGGTACCGGTCACGGTGGTCTCTTTTCGTGAGGACGGGTACAGCGTTTCGACCCCCTCGACGATAGCTCTCCGCGCCGGTCTCCGGCCCTGTTTCCGCTGGCAGGCGGGATCTCGTCGGTATCCCGTGGGGGCCGGTGCAATTCCGGGATCGTCGGCACCGCGCGTCGGTCGGGAGACGAGTTCGGGAGTTGATCTTCAAACTCGTGCCGAGAATGCGAACCGCGCGCATACTACCGATACCACTCACCTCGTGAAAGGGACTCCCATGTCCGAAGATGTGCGTGTCAATCCGGAGGCCGGCAGCGTGAAGCAGGGAATCGCTGCGGGCACCTCCATTGGAGCCGCGGTGATCCTCGTGACCCTCGGCATCATCTCCCTCTTCCAGGGAATCGCCGCCGTCGCCGAGGACGAAGTGTTCGTTCGTGGTGTCGAATACATGTACAAGCTCGATTTCACCAGCTGGGGCTGGATCCACATCGTTCTCGGCGTCCTCATGATCCTCGTGGGGATCGCGCTGATGGCGGGCCAGACGTGGGCGCGGGTCACCGCAGTCATCATCGCGGCATTGTCGATCATCGCGAACTTCCTGTGGCTGCCGTACTACCCGTGGTGGTCGATCCTGATCATCGCGCTGAACATCGTGGTGATCTGGGCCGTGTCGACGTGGAACCCCCGAGTCGATTACTACTAGACACACGACGATGACATCGGGTATCGGCCCGACCGGATCGGGGGTCCCGGACGGCCCGCTCGCCTCGGGCGAGCGGGCCGAACTGGAGCGACTGCGCGCCGAGGTCGCGACCCTACGGTCGAAGGCCGCGGAGGTTCCCGCCGCGGGCGCGCCCCCGGAGCGGAAGCCTCGCCATGCGCTGCGATGGACGGCGGTGGCGATCCTGACCGTCCTGGTCGGAGTCCTGTCGATCGCCACGGTGACAGCACGTTTCGTGCGCGGCGAGGTTCTCGATACCGACCGGTACGTCACCACTGTCGCCCCGTTGGCGTCGGATCCGGCGATCCAGAATCAGATCGCCAACTCCGTCACCGACGAGATCTTCGACCGGGTCGACGTCCAGCAGCTCACGGCGGACGCCCTGTCGGCACTCACCGACCTGGTGCCGGCAGCCGAGAACGCGCCGCGTCTCGATCGCGCGATCGACGGGCTGGCGCCGGTGATCGCCGGACAGGCACGCAGTTTCGTCAACGAAACGGTGTTGTCGCTGGTGCGCAGCGATCAGTTCGACGACCTGTGGATCCAAGCGAACCGGGCCGCCCACAACGGGCTGGTCGCGGTCGTGACGGGCGATGTCGGGCCGTCGTCCGTGACGGTGGACGAGTCCGGCACCGTCAGCATCTCGCTGGGGACGGTCATCGACAACGTCAAGGCACGCCTGATCGATCGGGGCTTCACGTTCGCGGAGAAGATCCCCACGATCGACAAGCAGTTCGTCCTCTTCCAGTCACCGGATCTCGTTCGTGCGCAACGCGCGGTGTCCGCGCTGGACAAGGCAGCCGACATCCTGCCGTGGGTCACGATCGCAGCGGCCGTGGCCGCAGTGGTGGTCGCACCGACGGGCCGCCGCCTACGCGCCCTCGCGTTCGTGGGCGTCGCCCTGGCGATCGGGATGTTCGTGCTCGCCGTCGGTCTGATCATCGGGCGCGCAATATATCTCGACCAGATTCCTCCGGACGTCCTGTCTCCCGACGCCGCCTCCACACTCATCGACACGGTGCTCGTGCCGCTCCGGGCCGCACTGCGCGGTGTCGCCGTCCTCGGCCTGGTGATCGCGGTGGCCGCGTACCTGACCGGTGGTTCGGCCTCTGCCACCGCGGTGCGCCGCGGATTCGGTCGCGGACTGGACACCCTGCAGCGAGCACGTCGCACACGCCCGCCCAACGAAGTCGAACTGTGGGTGGCTCGGGCCCGAGTTCCGTTGCGGGTGGCGATCGTTGCGATCGGTGCGGTGCTGCTGATGTTCTGGCGGTACCCCACGGGCATGGTGGTCGTGTGGATCGTGATCGGTGTGCTCCTCGCGCTGCTGGTGCTCGAAGTGTTCGTGCGTCCGGTGCGGATGTGGCAGGAACAGTCCGGTCGCGACGCAGCGGCGGACGTCGACGCAGACGCACCGAGCGGGTGACCGATCGTGTCCGCCGTCGTCGACGAAATTCCGGGCGCGGCACGCTGGTGGGCGCGCGCCGCGGCGCTCTGTGTGCTCGTCGCGATCGTCCTGCCGATCGCCGAGGCGGGTGTGGGCGGTGCGGTACTGCTCGTGGTCGTGGGAATCGCCGGGGTCGCGATCACCCTCGCGGCGATCTATTGGTTCCTGTCCCGGCGTGGAGCGGTGAGGGCGGCGGCGCTCGTTCTCGCCGTCGTCGTGCCGATCGCGGTGCTGGCGCTGTACATCCACCAGAGACACCTGTGGGTCGTGGTCGTCGCAGGGGTTTTCGTGGCACTCGCCCTCGTGTGCGCGCGTGCAGCGCTGCGCATCCACCACGACGAGACCGGGCAGCCCGAATATCCTGCAGCGCCGGTGGAGAAGCCGTTCCTGGTGATGAATCCGCGTTCCGGCGGCGGGAAGGTGGTGAAGTTCGATCTGCAGCGCAAGGCCGAGGCGCTGGGCGCCACGGTGGCGTTGCTCGACGGACCCGAACCCATCGACGTCGAGGCGCTGGCGCTCGAGGCCGTCGCACGCGGAGCCGATCTGCTGGGGGTCGCCGGCGGTGACGGCACCCAGGCACTCGTGGCGGGTATCGCCGCAGCGCACGATATTCCGTTCCTGGTGATCAGCGCCGGGACCCGCAACCATTTCGCACTCGATCTCGGTCTGGATCGCGACGACCCCGCCGCCGGCCTCGACGCACTGCGCGACGGCGTCGAACTGCGTGTCGATCTCGGCGACATCAACGGCCGCACGTTCGTCAACAACGCGTCGTTCGGGGTGTATGCCGACATCGTGCAGAGCCCGAACTATCGAGACGACAAGACCGGGACCGTGCTGGACATGCTGCCGGATCTGCTCGCCGGTGACGGCAGGGCTCGCCTGCGCGCCCGCATCGACGGGGAACTCGTGGACGGTCCCCAGGCGATCCTGGTCAGCAACGGCCCGTACACCACCGACGATCTGGCCGGGATGGGCCGGCGCACCAGGCTGGACCGGGGCCGGCTCGGAGTCGTGGCGATCTCGGTGTCCAGCGCCCGGCAGGCGGTCGGTCTGCTCAATCGGGCGCGCAGCCGAGGACTCGTGCAGCGCACCGCCACCGAGGTGGTCGTCGACGCCGACACCCCCGACATCCCGGTCGGCGTCGACGGTGAGGCCCTGCGACTGCCCACACCGGTCCGGTGCACGATCACCCCGGGTGCCCTGCGCGTGCGGGTTCCCCGGAACCGGCCGGGGGTCCGTCTGGCCGCACCCGCCCTGGACTGGGTGCGTCTGCGCGAATTGGCTCTGCCCCGCCGTCGGACCTCCCCGGTCGCGCGGTGACGCTCCCAGCCCGTGGGGTTCAGGTACGTTCGTCCGTTGGGCAGGGACGAACATCGTCGTGAAGGGGTCAATGTGCAGGTCGAGGGCAAAGTTGCGGTCGTCACCGGGGCGGGAGGCGGCATCGGTGCCGCGATCGCGGGAAGTCTCGTCGCGGCGGGGGCGAAGGTTCTCCTCGCGGACCTAGACGGCGATGCCGTGCATCGGGTCGCGTCCGAACTCGACCCCACCGGGAAGGGTTCGGCACTGGGTGTGCGGGCCGACGTGGCCGACAACGGCGAGATCCGCGACCTCCTCGACCGTGCGGAGCGCGAATTGGGTCCGGTGGCACTGTATTTCGCGAACGCCGGGATCACCGGCGCGCCCGGTCTCGACGCCGACGAATCCGTGTGGGACCGCGCGTTCGACGTGAACATCCGCGCCCACGTGCGCGCCGCACAGTTGCTCGTGCCGAGATGGCTCGACCGCGGCGAGGGCTATTTCGTGTCCACCGCATCCGCAGCCGGCCTGCTGACGCAGATCGGATCGGCCACCTATTCGGTGACCAAGCACGCCGCCGTCGGATTTGCGGAGTGGCTGTCGGTTACATACGGCGACAAGGGAATTCGTGTGTCGTGCCTGTGTCCGATGGGAGTCGAGACCGCGTTGTTGCGGGAAGGGGAGCGGTCCGGGACCGGGCTCGGCGACATGGCGACCCGCGCCGTCACCTCCGCGGGGAAGGTCCTCGAGCCCTCCGAGGTGGCGGAGGTCGTCCTCGCCGCGATCGCGGAGGAGCACTTCCTGATCCTGCCGCATCCCGAAGTGCTCGACATGTACCGCTACAAGGGTGCCGACTACGACCGCTGGATCTCCGGGATGCGCAGGTTCCAGGCGAAGCTCGCGGACGGCTGAGCGGCGCCCGCGCAGAAAATCGGTCGCGACTTGTCGGTGTCGTCGGGCAGACTGGGCGGCACACGACGGTCAGGGGAGGGCCGATGGTCGATGCCATAGTCGCAGAAGGATTGATCAAGACATACGGGAAGGTCACCGCGCTCGACGGCGTCGACCTCCGGGTCCCCGAGGGCACGGTGACCGCGCTGCTCGGACCGAACGGCGCGGGCAAGACCACCACCGTGCGGGTGCTGACCACGCTGCTGGTGCCGGACTCCGGTCGTGCCCAGGTCGCCGGCTACGACGTCGTCGCCGACGCCCGCACCCTGCGCTCGCATATCGGGGCGTCCGGCCAGTACGCGGCGGTCGACGAGTACCTGACCGGATTCGAGAATCTGGAGATGGTGGGCCGGCTCTACCACCTCGGCGCCAGACGTAGCCGGGAACGTGCCCGTGAACTGCTCGAACGCTTCGATCTCGTGGAGGCGGGCGACCGCCCCGTCAAGGGATATTCCGGAGGCATGCGCCGACGCCTCGACCTCGCGGGTGCCCTCGTCGCAGAACCCCCGGTGCTGTTCCTCGACGAGCCCACCACGGGTCTAGATCCCCGCGCTCGGCTCGGGCTGTGGGAGGTGATCGAACAGCTGGTGGCGCGCGGCACGACGCTGCTGCTCACCACGCAGTACATGGAGGAAGCGGAACGGCTCGCCGACGAGATCGCCGTGATCGACCACGGCAGGGTGATCGCCGAGGGGACAGCCGACGAACTCAAGAGTCTCGTGGGCAGCGAGCGCATCGAACTGGGGATCCCCGACCAGGCGGACCGCGAGGTCGCCGTGCGGGAACTTGCGTCCGTCGCGGCCGGTGAGATCCAGGTCGACGGTGGCGCGGGAACGCTCACGGTGCCGATCGGGTCGTCCGACGGCGGCGGCGCCGAAGCCCTCGTCGCCGCGCTGGGCAAGCTGTCCGCTGCGGAGGTGCGTGTCGTGGATGTGGCGTTGCGCAAACCGACGCTCGACGACGTGTTTCTCACGCTGACCGGCCACGAGGCCGAGGACGAGAAGGAGGTGGCGCGGTGAACTCGGTGCAGATGGTCGCGTCCGACGGCCTCACCATCGCCAAACGCAACGTCATCAAGATCAAGCGTGTGCCCGACCTGATCGTGTTCACGATCCTCTCGCCGATCATGTTCGTGTTGCTGTTCGCGTACGTGTTCGGCAGCGCCATCGAGATCCCGGGCATGTCGTACCGGGAATTCCTCATCGCGGGCATCTTCACGCAGACCGTGATCTTCGGGTCCACATGGACCGGTCTGGGAATGGTCGAGGACCTGCAGAAGGGCATCATCGACCGGTTCCGCTCCCTGCCGATGGCTCCGTCCGCCGTGCTCATCGGCCGGACCACGACCGACGTGCTCATCAACGTGGTGAGCCTGGTCGTGATGTCGTTGACCGGTCTCGTGGTGGGCTGGCGCATCAACACGTCACTGGGCGAGGCCGCGGCCGGATATCTGCTGCTGTTGCTGTTCGCCTACGCGTTGTCGTGGGTCATGGCGGTCATCGGTATGTGGATCCGCACGCCGGAGGTGTTCAACAACGCGAGTTTCATGGTGATCTTCCCGTTGTCGTTCATCGCCAACACCTTCGTCGACCCGTCGTCGATGCCGCCGCTGTTACGCACGATCGCAGAGTGGAATCCGATGTCCGCGCTGACGCAGGCGGTGCGTGAGCTGTTCGGGAACACGAACCCGATGATGCCGACGCCCGACGTGTGGCCGTTGCAGAACCCGATCCTGGCCTCACTGCTGTGGACGGCCCTGATGTTGATCGTGTTCGTGCCCTTGGCGATCCACCGCTACCAGAAGGCCGTCAGCCGCTGAGGCGGCCGATCACAGCGGGCTGTCCATCCACGAGTACTCGAGGCCGGCCCAGCCGCCGACGAGGCCGAACGTTCCCAGCAGCCACAGTGTCGTGAGCACGACGACGCCGGTGCCGAGCGCGCCGGCGCCGCGCACGACCCTCGACTGGCGGGAGAACCAGGCCATGAACCGGTCGTAGCGGGTGCGCACGCCGTGCAGGGTCCGATGCGCCCATGCGAACTCCGAGGCGAGGATGCCGAGCCCGGCGAACACGATCAGCCACCCGGGGCCGGGATAGGGGATCGCGACGACGCCGAGGACCAGCACGATCGTTCCGACCATGGCCACCGTGACCCGGTAGGTCGTGTTCAGGGTGGGTCGTGCCGCGATGTGTTCGCGCAGACGATGCAGGCGGTCCATGATCGACGGCGGCGAGTCCGCTGACTCGTCCCGTTCACTGTTCACGAGCGCTCCGGGCTTGTTTCTCATCGGTCGCCTCGTTCGTTGGCGACCGGGTTCTCAGTCCCACTGTACCGGCGCCCGCTGGGCGCGGACGGGGGCAATCGGGGTGCTGCGGCTACGGCTCCTACCGTGAAGCTCCTGGTCAGCGGCTCAGCGGTGTCGCGCACACCCTCCCAGCCCTGTCCTTGGGTTTGCCTTCCCTTATAGACTTTCGCGGTGCTTTCCCGTTCCATCGAGCTCGTCGAGTGCTCGCGGGTGCCGTTCGCCTCGGGCCTCGCCGCTCACGGGGAACGGACCGCGCTCATCGTCGACGGCCGCGACATCTCCTACCGTGAACTGGCCGAGCGGGTCGATGCCGTCGCCCGCCGGCTCGGCTCGACCCGCCGCCTCGTCCTGATCACCGGCGCCAATGCCCTCGACCCGATCGTCGCCTACCTGGCGGCACTGGCATCCGGCCATCCGGTGCTGCTGGTGCCCGGCGGCAACGGCGATGCCCTCGCCGGGATGATCGAGACCTATCGTCCCGACGTCGTGGTCGACGACGGCCGTTTCGACGAACTCGCGCCCGGCACGACCCACGATCTGCATCCGGACCTGGCGCTGTTGCTGAGCACCTCCGGATCCACCGGTTCACCCAAACTGGTACGCCTGTCCCACAACAACGTTCAGGCCAATGCGGAGGCGATCGCCGGCTACCTCGGAATCCGGGACACCGACCGCGCCGTCACGACGCTGCCGATGCACTACTGCTACGGGTTGTCGGTGCTGCACAGTCACCTGCTGCGCGGCGCGGGGGTGGTGCTCACCGACCGGTCCGTCACGGAACCGGAATTCTGGGACCTCGTCCGCGACCATCGCGTCAGCGCGCTCGCCGGCGTCCCCTACATGTTCGACCTGCTCGATCGCGTCGGTTTCGCCGACATGGACCTCGAGCACCTGCGCTACGTCACGCAGGCCGGGGGCAGGCTCGATCCCGAGCGGGTACGCGGATACGCCGCGCTCGGACGACGCCGCGGCTTCGACTTCTTCGTCATGTACGGGCAGACCGAAGCCACCGCCCGCATGGCGTATCTGCCGCCGGAACTGACGGCGCAGTATCCGGACACCATCGGCATCCCGGTTCCCGGCGGCTCGTTCCGCATCGATCCGGTCCCCGAGGGTGAGGACGGGGCCGGTGAACTCGTCTACGCCGGACCGAACGTCATGCTCGGCTACGCGACCACCCCCGGCGACCTCGCGTCGGGAAGGGTCGTCGACGAACTGCGCACCGGGGACCTGGCCGTGCGTACCGAGGCGGGGTTGTATCGCATCGTCGGACGCCGGTCCCGCTTCGCCAAACTGTTCGGTCTGCGCATCGATCTGCAGCGGGTCGACGCAGCGCTCGCCGCTCACGGTCTGGTCGCGTGCTGCGCCGGCGGCGACGAGCAGCTGATCGTCGCGGTCGTCGACGCCGACCCGCGGCACGTCCGGGGGCTCGCCGCCCGGGCGAGTGGGCTGCCCGAGTCTGCCGTGCGGGTGGTCCCGGTCGCGGACCTGCCGCGCACCGAGAACGGCAAACCCGACTTCCGTGCCGTCGCCGCCCTCGCCGACCGCGCACCGGACGAACCGCTCGCCGGTGCCGGCCCGGTCGATCTGTCGCGGCTGCGCGCGCTCTACGCGGAGATTCTCGCCACCGACGAGGTCACCGACGACAGCACCTTCGTCGACCTCGGCGGGGACTCGCTCACCTATGTGCGGATGTCGGTGCGGCTCGAGAAGCTTCTGGGGAACCTGCCCGCCGACTGGCACACCACTCCGCTCCGCGAGCTGGCCACCGAGACCCGGCGGCCCCGGCGCGGGTTGCGCACAGTCGAGACGAACGTACTGATCCGTGCGCTGGCAATCGTCTTCATCGTCGGTTCGCATCTGCACCTGTTCGAGCTCGTCGGCGGTGCGCACGTGCTGCTCGCCGCCGCCGGGTACAACTTCGCGCGGTTCAACCTGGCGGGATCGCGCAGCGCCCGGTTCCGGCACACGCTGGCGTCCGTCGCGCGGATCGCACTGCCCAGCATGGTGTGGATCGGTGGGGTCGTGTCCGTCACCGGGATTCATCCGGTGAGCAGTGTGTTTCTCCTCAACGGTGTGTTCGGTCCCGACGCCTGGACCCGCGAGTGGCGGTACTGGTTCGTCGAGGCGCTGGTGTACATCGTGCTCGCGGTCGCCGTGCTGCTCGCGATCCCGTGGGTCGACGAACGGGAACGCCGATTCCCGTTCGCGTTTCCGCTGGTGCTCGTGGCGGCGGGGCTGCTCACCCGCTACCAGGTGATCGGACCGGACACCCCGACCAGCCAGATCCTCGCGTCGTACGTGGTGTTCTGGCTGTTCCCGCTCGGCTGGGCGGCGGCACGCGCGACCGCCGTGTGGCAGCGGGTCGTGGTGAGTGCGATCGCGCTCGCGACGGTGCCGGGCTTCTTCCACGACGAGCCCGAGCGAACCGCACTGGTCCTCGGCGGATTGCTGCTGTTCGTCTGGATTCCGCGCATGTGGTGGCCGGCGTTGCTCGTCCGCCCGATGGAGGTGCTGGCGAGCGCGTCGCTGTTTATCTACCTGACGCACTTCACCGTCTACCCCTACCTGCGGGACATCGACCCGTGGTTCGCGTTCGGTGCGTCGCTGGTGGTCGGGATCGCCTACCAGCAGCTGTGGGTCGGCCTGGGGTGGCTGTGGGCCAAGTGGCGGTTCCGCTCGTCCGGCACCTCCGCCGATCCCGGCCGGGCACCCACCGGGCGCCCGGCCGAGACAGCGGCCGTCACAGGTACGGACGGGTGATCAGCTCGATCGCGTGACCGGACGGGTCCTTGAAATAGACGCCGCGCCCGCCGTGCTCGGTGTTGGTTTCTCCGGGGCGTTGCATGTGCGCGTCGGCCCAGTGCTCGATTCCGGCGTCGAGCAGACGCCGGTATGCACGGTCGAACAGCTCGTCGTCGATCAGGAACGCGTAGTGCTGCATCTGGATCTCGACCGGTGGTTCGGCGAACTGGAGCAGCACGCCGTCGTCGAGCTGGATGTTGGTGAACACGCCCCAGGAGGGTGCTTCATCGACTTCCAGTAGCTCGCGGAAGAAACGCGCGGACTCCTCGCGGTCGCGGGAGCCCGGCCCGCGGTCAGCGCTCCACCGGATCGCCTATCCGTGTGTGGCGCAATGCCGTCCCGGTGTTCACACGGGGCACTCTACTCCCGTCAGGCCCAGGCGGCACCGGGTCGCGCAGCGGATCGGCACCGTGCCCCAACTGCCGCTTCGTGTTTCGCATCGGTAAGGACCCCGGTGACGGTGGACGGCGAACAGAACCGATCGCGGCAGGCCGGGTGCCTGCCGCGATCGGGGATGGTCTCGGTCAGTAGGGGAGCGGCGCAGGCTGCCAGGTGGACACCGCCCAGATGACGACGACGTCCAGCGCGATGATCAGGACCGACCACCACGGGTAGTACGGCAACCACATGAAATTCACCAGGATCGACAGTGCCGCGAGAATGATCGCGGCCATGCGCGCCCAGGTCGCTCCCGTCAGCAGGACGAGACCCACGACGATGAGCACCACTCCGAACACGATGTGGATCCAGCCCCACGTCGTGAAGTCGAACTTGAACGTGTACTCCACGCCCACCACGAACAACTCGTTCTCGGCGACCGCGGCGATGCCCTGCAAGAGTTGCAGGATGCCGACGGTCATGAGAATGACGGCTGCCGCGATGGACGTTCCCGCAGCAACTTTCTGTTTGGTGCTTCCCCGATCGACGGGCACATCATCGGACACGGCAGTCACCTTCCAGTCGACTGTGCTTCCCGGAACGCTATTGTGCGCGCCGAGCCGGTCGTCACGGTGCGGTTTCTGTGATCTTCATCCGTTTCCGGGCGTGCGCCGTGCGTTCACGGCAGCAGTGTCACGGCAGTAGCCGGTCCAGGAAGCTGTTGCTGAACACGCGATGCGGATCGAGCCGGTTGAACACCTGCCGTGCCGAATCCCAGTTCTCGTGCGCCGGGACGCCCTGCCGGTAGGTGTCGGGAAGCGCCCCGGCGAGAATCGAATCGTCGGTGTACGGACGCTCGGGCCCGAACGCCCAGCCCTTCGACCATTCGGGGCGGAAGGTGGAATCGCCACCGGCGAAACGCTGCCGCATCCACTGCTCCATCTCGCGGTAGAACGCGAACATGCCGGGGGTGCCCGGGACGCCGAGCACGTTCAGCCAGATGGCGGTGTCCCATTCGGGGTGGTCGGGGCGGGGCCGCATCGCCGAGATCGTCGGTGGGCCCGCCGACGGCACCCGCACGTCGTCGGGCTGATCGAGCCCACAGCAACGGATTTCGACAGGCCCGTTGAGCGGGTACTGCCCCAGCGACCGGTAATGCTCGATCCGTTCGTGGAACCAGTGGGTGAAGTCGTGGATCACGTTGGCGATGTTGGCGCGGCTGGTGAGCACCGCGCCACCGCCCTCGGTCAGCCGGAGCGTGGTGGCCTTGATGTAGAACTGCAGGTCCTTCGACCAGCCCCAGATGTCGCTCGCGTTCGACGCGGCGAGCCCCGCGACCGTCACACCGTAGTAGGCCTGCCCGAACGCCGGTGCGATGGAAGTGTTTCCGGCGGTGATCTGCCCGAGCATGTCGGTGATCGGCTCGGGGACGTTGTCGGAGAACGGATAGTTGTACGGTCCGAAGACCTCGCGGGATTCGGTGGGCTTCTCGGGGGCGATCGACCACACCTTCATCCACGGCTTGTCCGTGAACGGATACCAGATGGCCTCCGCGCGGCCGTCGCTGCGAATGAACGATTCGAACGTGCGGCCGTCGGCGCCGGCCGGCGCGAACAGTTCCCGCCAGTCGATGTCGGTGTAGCTGCGGCAGCGCATCCGCGTGTTCGGACCGGCCTGCATCGTCACCGAGGTGACGAAGGTGCGGCCGAGATTGGTGAGCAGCGCCGTGATGTCGGAGTCGGAGCGGCGGAAGGTGCGCAGACCGTATTCGCTGCCCGTCCACACCACCGCGGTCATCTCCGTGACCAGGTTGCTCAGCGAACCGAACGTGTGGCCCGGCACCGGTTCCTCACCGTCGGCGGGGAGCGCGGCTCCGTGCGCGTCGACGGCGAGCGATCCGGCGATCGAAAGAACGCCCGGCGCGGGAAGATTCGCCCACCCCAGCCCGTGCTCCTGGAGTGCGGTGGTGATCGCGTCGAGAGTGGCTCCGGCGCCGGCGGTCACCGTGGCGGGGTCACCGCCCGGCTGCACGCTCACCCCGTTCAGATGAACCATGGTGTCCGCGAGGATCACCCGGTCCACCGACGCCCCGTTGACGACGGTCAGGGGCGTCCAGCCGTGCATCGCGCCGCGCGGCCGGATCGTGTAACCGTGCGCGTGTGCCCAGTTGGCCAAGCGGACAACGTCTTCCGGGCTCGTCGGCGTACACGTCCAGACGGCGTCCAGCATGATCTCCTTGGACCAGTTCTGATACGCCTGCTGGAACAGTGCGATGCCCTCGGGGAATTGTGGGGGAGCGGGCAGCGTGGCGCCCGACGATCCGAACGGCACAGCATGGGCTGGAGCCCAGCCCCCCAGGGCGGTGGCAGCGAGGGCGCCTGCCCCGGCGGCGAGGAAACCCCGCCGGGACAGACGCAGCGACTCGTCACGAATCGTCATGCAGGATCCGCTTTCTCGATGGGAAAAGGAGATCGAACAGGAGGTTATGCGATGGTGAGAACCACGTCGGCGAGTGCCGGAGCGAGATCGCGTTCGACGACGGCCGCGGTGATCAGCAGTCGATCGCCGTCGCGCCAGATCCGGACGCGCAGCGTCTCGCCCGGGAAGACCACACCGGCGAACCGTGCCCGGAAACCCTTGACGCGGGCGGCATCACCGCCGAGGATGGCGTCGGTCGCCGCCTTGCACACGATGCCGTAGGTGCACAGGCCGTGCAGGATCGGCGCGGGGAAGCCCGCCCCCTTCGCGAATTCCGGATCCGAGTGCAGGGGATTGCGGTCGCCGCACAGGCGGTACAGCAGCGCCTGCTGCGGCAGCGTCGGGACGTCCACCTCGACATCCGGTTCGCGGTCCGGCAGCTCGACGGACTCCGACGGCCCGCGCTCGCCACCGAAACCGCCCTCGCCGCGCGCGAAGATCGACGACCGTGCGGTCCACAGCGGGTTGCCGTCGGGATCCACCGTGGTCGATTCCTGCACGATCACCGCGGCCTTGCCCTTGTCCCACACCTCGGCGATGCGAGTGGTGGTGCGGCCCTTGCCGTCGGCCGGGATCGGCGCGTGCACGACGACCTCCTGGCTGCCGTGCACGACCTTCGCCAGGTCGATCTCGACGCCGGGGAACGACACCTTCGGCGGTTCCACGGCGTGGAAGGTCGCGGCGACGGTCGCGAACGTCGGCAGCACCTGCGACCGGCCGTCGCTGAGGTAGCGCAGTTCGGCCGGGTCGGTGGGGCAGGAGCCTGCGCCGATTCCCAGGTGGTAGAGCTGAACCTCGCTGCTGGTCCAGGAGAAATCCTGGGAGGGCAGTTCGGCGCCGATCGCGACGGAGGGGTCGATGGGCACGCGGGATCCTTTCTGACCGGCCGCTCTCCCGAGCGGCGATGTTGGCGGGGCGCTTGCGGCCTCGGCCGCAGACTAGTGCTGTTCCGCCGTCTCGGCTGCGGGTTCTCCCGTTGACCGGGTTCCCTCGCCCAGGATGTCGAGGACCGCGAGGTAGGCGAACGTCATCGCGGGACCGATGGTCGCGCCGGGGCCCGCGTAGGTGTGGCCCATGACAGGGGCGCTGACGTTGCCGGCCGCGTAGAGGCCCTCGACGACGGTGCCGTCCTCGCGGAGCACGCGAGCGTCGACATCGGTGACGAGTCCGCCCTTGGTGCCGAGGTCGCCGGGCACCACCTTGAACGCGTAGAACGGGGCCTTGGCGATGACGCCGAGGCTCGGGTTCGGCTTGTTCAGCGGGTCACCGTAGTAGTGGTCGTACTGCGATTCGCCGCGACCGAAGTCCTCGTCCTTGCCGCTGCGGGCGAAACCGTTGAACCGCTCGACGGTCTCGGTGAGTGCCGCGGCGGGCACACCGATCTTCTCGGCGAGTTCGCTGACGGACCCGGCCTTCACCAGCACACCGGCCTTCAGCCAGCGACCGGGGAACGGCGTGCGCGGGGTGATGCCGGCGAAGGTGTAGCGGTCGCGGTAACGCTGGTCGAGGATCAGCCACGCCGGGATGTTCTCGCCGGGACCCTCGCCGCGGCCGTGGGTTCCGCCGTACATCGCGTGCGTCGCCTCGACGTACGGCGCGGATTCGTTGGCGAAGCGTTTGCCGGAGCTGTTGACCATGATGCAGCCGGGCAGGCTGCGCTCGGACAGCGCGAACCAGGGCCCGCCGGTCAGCGGGAAGGACGGACCCCACCACGCGTCGTCCATGAAGTCCACGGCGCCCCCGACGGCCTGGCCGGCGCGGATGCCGTCACCGGTGTTGGCCTTGGCGCCGACGGTCCATTCCGTCCCGATCGGGGCACGCTGGTACTTCTTGCGCATCTCGTCGTTGTGCTCGAAGCCGCCGCAGGCGAGGATGACGCCCTTGCGGGCGTGGATGATCCGCTCCTCGCCGTCCGAGACGATCTTGACGCCGCGCACGGCACCGTCCTCGACGACGAGGTCGGTGAGGGCGGTGTTGAGCAGCAGGGGAACGTTCGCGTCGCGGAGGCCGATGCGCAGACCCGCCATGAGTGCCTGACCGCGGACCAGCAGGTGCTTGCGGGTGAGGTTCGCCCACACGAAGCGCGCGCCGACCCGCATGGCGCGCAGCGGTCCGCGCGGGTTGCGCATCAGCAAGTTCAGCCACTTGTAGTCGGCCTGGGTGATGACGAAGTTCTTCGGGGCCCGCGCGTAGTCCGGTTCGAGCGTGGCGAGATCCGCGCCGAGGCGACGTCCGTCGAACGGGCTGGGCTCGACGGAGCGGCCACCGGCGCGCCCGCCCGGGGCCTCCGGGTAGTAGTCGGAATATCCGGGGACCCACTGCAATTCGAGTGCGCTGTGCTTCTGGACGAAGGACAGCATCTCGGGGCCGCGGTCGATGTAGGTGTCGATCTTCTCGGCGGGCACCACGTCGCCGATGATGCTGTGCAGGTAGGTGCGTGCGGCCTCGGGGGTGTCCTCGACACCGGCCGCCTTCAGTGCGTCGTTGTTGGGGATCCACACGCCGCCGCCGGAGCGGGCGCTCGAGCCGCCGTAGCAGGCAGCCTTCTCGATCACGACGACGCTCGCGCCCTTGGTGGCGGCGGTGATCGCGGCGGTCATTCCGCCGGCGCCACTGCCGACGACGACGATGTCGTACTCCTGCTCACTCATGTAGAACACGTTATAGAATTGGTTCTGCCGAGTCCATCCTTTCCGCCCAGATTGTCTGTGCGGAGAGGGGAGATCACGCCAGTGGTCCGACTCGAGACATGTTCCACAAACGACCGACGGGACCCGTCGTCCGGGCGGGCCGGACGAAGGGTCCCGTCGTCGTGGACCGCGACTACCGGGGCACGGTCAGTGAACCGTCGAGCACGGCCTGCTCGATGCTCGCGCGCAGGTTCGGGCAGCCCTCGCGCGGGCCGCCCGCGCGGTCGGCGTCCCGGAATACCGGGCACGTCTCCTTCGGATCGGACTGCCACTGGATGCTCGTTTGCCGGAAGCTGTTCTTGCGCACCAGGACACACGTGCCACAGCTTCGGCATTCGATCTCGCTCATACCCGAGTCGAGGTAGTTGATCTTGTCGATGGCGGTCTGGGCGGCGATCGCCTCGACCCGGTCCGGCTGATCCGCGAAACTCGGAGACTTCGCCCACTTGCTCTTTCGGGTCGAGGCGCTCATCGTCAGACCTCCGCGTCCTGCTTCTTCTCCGCTTCGGCGGCCTTGCGGGCCATGTTCTCGGCGACCTCCGCCTCCCAGGCCTCGTTGGCCTTGGTGGTGTCGACCTCGAATTCGAAACGCTGGGTCATCTTCTCGGTGACGTCGGCGACGTCGACGTAGAACTGTTCGTACCAGCGGCGCAGCTGGTAGACCGGACCGTCCTCCTCGCAGAGCAGCGGATTCTCGATCTTGGTCTTGTTCTTCCAGATCTCGACGTCCTGCAGGAAGCCTTCCCCGATGCCCTCGGTGAACTTGGCCGCCATCCTGTCCGACTGCTCGTCGGTCATGCCTGTCGGCTTCTTGACGATGATGCCGTACTGCAGCATGAACGAGTCCTGCGTGATCGGGTAGTGGCAGTTGATCAGCACCGATTCGACCTTGTAGCCGCCGTAGCTGTTGGTCATCGGGTTGATCATGTAGGACGGGCCGTAGTACGCCGCGTACGACTCGAGGGTCGACTCCAGGCCGTACTGGGTGGACATGCCCTTGTCGGGGCGGCCGCGGGTGTTGAGGAACTGCTCCGCGATGTGTCCTTCGAAGACGTTCTTGAAGAATGTCGGGAAGGCGTAGTGGATGTAGAAGAAGTGCGCCATGTCGACGACGTTGTCGATGATCTCGCGGCAGTTGGAACCCTCGATGAGGATCTGGTTCCAGGTCCAGTCGGTCCACTCGTCGCTGCCGTACTGCTCGATCTCCGGGAGCGTGATCTCCGGCGGCGGCGGGTTGCCCTCGGGGTCGTTCCAGACGAAGAGCTGGCCGTGCTTCTCGGTGGTGATCCACGCGCGGGTGCGGGCGAGCGGCGGAACGCGGCGGGCGTAGGGGATGTCAGCGCACTTGCCGCTGCCGTTCCAGCGCCAGTCGTGGAACGGGCACGCGATGTCGTCGCCCTTGATTTCGCCCTGCGACAGGTCGCCACCCATGTGGCGGCAGTAGGCGTCGAGAACCTTGAGATCACCGTTGGTGTCGGCCCAGACGACGAGTTTGGTGCCGAACGCCTGCACGGAGTGGGGCTTGCCGTCCCTGAACGTCTTGCTCAGGCCGAGGCAGTGCCAGCCTCGTGCGTACCGAGTCCGGGCTTCTCCGACGTCGATCTCGCGAATCGGTGCCATGTCCCCTCACTTCCCTTCGGATTCCTACTAGAACACGTTATAGAAGTTCGTACCGATCCGGAAGTGATAGGAGACTTTGGTCCCTACGAAACCGCACCGACCTGCGGTGGGGCGCGACCCTCGACAGAAATAAGAACGTGTTCTAGTCTCGATTCAAGCGATCAATTCGGAGCAGACGGGAGCGTCCAGTGGGCGACCACGACAGCCACGAGGTACTGCAGCGCATCGACGCGCTGCTCCCTTCCTTCCGGGAACGTGCGCAGGAGACCGAGGACCTCCGCCGCATCCCCGACGACTCGATCAAGGCGCTTCAGGAGGCCGGCTTCTTCAAACTCGTCCAGCCGTCCCAGTGGGGTGGATACGAGTGCGATCCGGTGACCTTCTACACCGCGGTTCGCAACATCGCGAGCGCGTGCGGCTCCACCGGATGGGTCGCCGGCATCATCGGCATCCACAACTGGCACCTGGCGCTGTTCTCCCAGCAGGCGCAGGAGGACGTGTGGGGCGAGGATCCCGACGTGCGCATCTCCTCGTCGTACGCGCCCATGGGCGCCGGCCAGGTCGTCGACGGGGGATACAAGGTCAACGGTGCCTGGGCATGGTCGTCGGGCTGCGACCACGCGACCTGGGTCGTCGTTGGAGGCCCGGTCATCAAGGACGGCCGCCCGGTGGACTTCGGCAGCTTCCTCATCCCGCGCGCGGAGTACGAGATCGACGACGTGTGGAACGTCGTCGGCCTGCGCGGCACCGGCTCGAACACGATCGTCGTCAAGGACGTCTTCGTCCCGCGGCACCGCTTCCTCAGCTTCAAGACCATGAACGATCTGGCGTCGCCGGGTCTCGAGGTCAACACCGCTCCGGTCTACAAGATGCCGTGGGGCACCATCCATCCGACGACGATCTCCGCCCCCATCGTGGGAATGGCCTACGGCGCCTACGACGCCCACGTCGAGCATCAGGGCAAGCGAGTGCGCGCCGCCTACGCCGGCGAGAAGGCCAAGGACGATCCGTTCTCGAAGGTCCGCATCGCCGAGGCCTCCAGCGATATCGACGCCGCATGGCGTCAGCTCTCCGGCAACGTCGCCGACGAGTACGAATACCTGTTGGCGGGCAAGGAAGTTCCGATCGAGCTGCGTCTGCGCGCTCGCCGCGATCAGGTGCGGGCCACCGGTCGCGCGATCGCGTCGATCGACCTGTTGTTCGAGAACTCCGGAGCGACCGCTCTCGCGAACGGCACTCCGATCCAGCGCTTCTGGCGTGACGCCCACGCCGGTCGGGTGCACGCGGCGAACGACGCCGAGCGCGCGTACGTCATGTTCGGTGGCGCCGAATTCGGTCTGCCGCTCACGGACACGATGGTCTAGGGGAGGCGATCGATGACGACGACCGAAGAACTCACCTACGAATCCACGTCCCGCTTCGCGCAGGTCCGCCCGGACCTGAAGCTGCACTACCACGAGGCGGGCGTCGGCAACGGCCCGACGATCGTGCTCCTGCACGGCGGCGGCCCGGGCGCGTCCTCGTGGTCGAACTTCTCCAAGAACATCCCGGTCCTGGCGCAGCGGTTCCACGTGCTCGCGGTGGACCAGCCCGGCTACGGCAAGTCCGACAAGCCCACCGAGCACCCGCAGTACTTCGTGCACAGCGCCTCCGCGCTGAAGGATCTGCTCGACACGCTCGGCATCACCGGACGTGTTCACCTGCTCGGTAATTCGCTCGGCGGCGGCGCCGCGGTGCGTTTCGCGCTGGACTACCCGGACCGTGCCGGACGGCTCGTGCTGATGGGGCCGGGCGGTCTGAGCGTCAACCTGTTCGCCCCGGATCCGACCGAGGGCGTGAAGAACCTCGGCAAGTTCAGCTACGAACCGACCCGCGAGAATCTCGAAGCGTTCCTGCGGATCATGGTGTTCGACCAGTCGCTGATCACCCCCGAACTGATCGAGGAGCGGTTCGCCGCGGCGAGCACCCCCGAATCCCTGGCCGCCGCGAAAGCGATGGGCAAGTCCTTCTCCAGCAGTGAATTCGAGAAGGGCATGCTCTGGCGCGACGCCTACAAGCTGCGGCAGCGCGTGCTCCTCATCTGGGGTCGCGAGGATCGCGTCAACCCGCTCGACGGCGCGCTCGTGGCGCTGAAGATGATCCCGCGCGCGCAACTGCACGTGTTCGGTGGCTGCGGCCACTGGGCGCAGCTCGAGAAGTTCGACGAGTTCAACAGGCTCGCAGCCGACTTCCTGCTCGACGGAGGAAACTGATGAGCATCCGCGCACTGGCGTACCTGCGCATCGAGGCCACCGACATGGCGGCCTGGCGCGACTACGGACTCAAGGTCCTCGGCATGGTCGAGGGCAAGGGCGCCGACCCCGACGCGCTCTACCTGCGGATGGACGACTACCCCGCTCGTCTTGTCATCGTTCCGGGCGAGCGCGACGGGCTCTACTCCTCCGGTTGGGAGTGCGCCAATGCCGAAGGCCTGCAGGAGATCCGCGAGCGACTGGCCAAGGCGGACTGGGCGTTCGAGGAGGGCACCAAGGAGGAGGCCGCCGAGCGTAACGTCGTCGAGTTCATCAAGTGCCGCGACGCCTCCGGGTCGCGACTGGAGATCTTCCACACCGTGGCGCTGCAGCATCGGCGCATCGTGAGCCCGTACGGCCACAAGTTCGTCACCGGCGAGCAGGGCCTCGGGCACGTCGTGCTCGCCACCAAGGACGACGCGGCGGACCTCGAGTTCTACCGGGATGTGCTCGGCTTCAAGTTGCGTGACTCGATGCGCCTGCCCCCGCAGGTCGTCGGGCGGCCCGCGGACGGCGAACCGGCCTGGCTGCGTTTCCTCGGCTGCAATCCGCGCCACCACAGCCTGGCGTTCGCGCCGCTGCCGAACCCCACCGGGATCGTGCACCTGATGGTGGAGGTCGAGAACTCCGACGACGTCGGGTTGTGCCTCGACCGGGCGCTGCGCAAGAAGGTCAAGTTGTCCGCCACCCTCGGCCGGCACGTCAACGACCTGATGTTGTCCTTCTACATGAAGACCCCGGGCGGCTTCGACGTCGAATACGGTTGCGAGGGATTGGAAGTCGAGGACGACAAGTGGATCGCCCGGGAGAGCACCGCGGTGAGCCTGTGGGGCCACGACTTCTCGGTGGGATTCAAGTAATGTCCGGCAGTGAAACCGAATCCGGCGCGGGTGTCGACCCGCGCCGGTTCCGGAACGTCCTCGGGCAGTTCTGCACCGGCGTCACCATCATCACCACCGTGGACGACGGCGCTCCGGTCGGCTTCGCGTGCCAGTCGTTCGCGGCGCTGTCGCTCGAACCGCCGCTGGTGCTGTTCTGTCCCACCAAGGCCTCGCGGTCCTGGGCGGCGATCGAACGGTCCGGTCGCTTCTGCGTCAACGTGCTCGCCGAGGAACAGCAGGACACGTGCGCCCGCTTCGGATCTCGCGAACCCGACAAGTTCGCCGGAATCGATTGGACGCCTTCGCCGCTGGGCTCACCGATCCTCACCGGCTCGCTCGCCCACATCGACTGCACCGTCGAGACCGTGCACGACGGGGGAGACCACTGGGTGGTGTTCGGACGCGTGGCCTCGCTGAGCGAGGTGCGCGACGAGAAGGAACGTCCTCTGCTGTTCTACCGCGGTCAGTACACCGGTATCGAACCGGACAAGACGGTGCCCGCACCCTGGCGCGACGACCTCGAGGCGTTTCTCACGAGCGTCACCGAGGACACCTGGCTGTAGTCGTCCCGCCCCCGGTCGTCCCGAGACCCCCGTCCTTTCCGAGACCCACGTCCTTTCCGAGACCCCCGTCTTTCCCGAGCGAGCGGTACATTCGATCGATTGACGGGCTGTTGCAGAATCGCGGGTCGGTCTCGCCGTGACGCGGCGGGGCCGACCTGCGGCTTTGTGTAGAATCTGTTGGTGGCCAAAGGATATCGACCCGTCGATCGCGACCAACAGTTCCTGATCCC
>NZ_JALPTB010000074.1 GCF_023218075.1 Rhodococcus sp. HM1
GTGTGGTGGTGGCGGTCAGGGTGACGCCCTGATCGTGCGCGTCCCCAAGTCCTGACCCCCAAGTCCTGACCCCCAAGTCCTGACCCCCAAGTCCTGACCCCCAAGGCCTGATCGACAACTCGCTCACCGGCGGGGCCCGGCGCACGGCTCGACCGCCGATCTCCGCCGGTGAGCGATCGCGCTTACGGTTGATTCATGACCCGAGCGACCCGATCGATCGCCCCCGCGACTGCAGGTGACGTGTTCGCGCTGGTGCGCGCCGGCACCGCGACCACTCGCACCGAGATCGGGCAGCTCACCGGGCTCTCCCGCACCGCGGTGGCCTCCCGGGTCTCGGCCTTGCAGGCGCTCGGGCTGGTCGTCGAATGCGAGGAGGGTCCGTCCACGGGCGGCCGTCCGCCGGCGACCCTCACGTTCGGGGTCGACGCCGGCATCGTCCTCGTCGCCGCGATCGGCCGCAGCCGCACCCAGCTCGCGGTCTGCGACCTGGCCGGTCGTCTGTTGTGTACCGACGACGTGGAACAGGAAATCGGCAACGACCCCGAAGACCTGATGCCGCTCGTCGCCGCGCGTCTCGGGGCGCTGCGCGACACCCTCGGCCCGGAACGCCCGAAGACCGTCGGAATCGGTGTCGCTCTGCCCGGCACCGTCGACGTCGACCGGGGCTGCAGCCGCAACTCACCGACGATGGCCGGGTGGGACGGCGTGCCGCTGCAGCCCTATTTCGCCGCTCTCGGCGACGTGCCGATCTTCGTCGACAACGACGCCAACGCCATGGTGCTGGCCGAGCGTTTCGGTGAGCGGCGCAAGTTCCGCGACATGCTGCTCATCAAGGCCTCCACCGGGCTTCGTGCGGGCATCGTCTCCGGTGGTGTGCTGCAGCGCGGCGCGGTCGGCGCGGTGGGGGAGATCGGTCATACGAAAATCGCTGCGGCGCAAGGCGTCGTGTGCCGCTGCGGCAACGTCGGGTGTGTCGAGGCCGTGGCCGGCGGCTGGGCGCTGGTTCGCGACCTGGAGGCGCTGGGCCGCAGCGTCACCCACATCCGCGACGTCGTCGAACTTGCCGGCAACGGAGACTCCGAGGCGCGCAGACTGATCCGCGACAGCGGCAGACGCATCGGCGAGGTGGTCGCGGGCGCGGTCAACCTGCTCGACCCCGAGGTGCTCGTGGTCGGGGGAGACATGGCCGGCGCCTACGACGTCTTCGTCGCGGGCATGCGGGAAACCTTGTACGGCAACGCGATTTCCACGGCGACGCAGACGTTGCAGATCCTGCCCTGGGCGTACGGCGACCGGTCCGGCATGATCGGGTGCGCCTCCATGACGCTGGATCAGGTGCTCAGCATCGGGGCCGTCGACCGGATGGTCGCGGACCTCGTACGGCGGTGACCGGCCGTCGCGTTCAGCTCATCTCGGCCCGTACCCGTTCGCTCAGTTCGATCACCTGCACGTAGTTGCCGTCCGGGTCCACAACCGTGCCGAACCAGCTGCCGTCGCGGTCCTCCAGCGGCGACAGCCAGGTCGCACCGAGGTCGTCGAGCCGTGCCGCGATCGCCGGAGCGTCGGTGACCTCGATGTTGAGGATCATCCGCCCGGGCTCGGCGTTCTTCCCGCCGACGTCGTCGCGCCGGTCGAGCATGAGGTAGAAACCGTCGAAATCGAGCACGTCGTACGCGGGTTCGCCCGGGGTGCGTTCGACCTTCGGCGCCAGTGCCGCGACGTACCAGTCGCGGAGCCGTTCCGGGTTGCTGCTGGCCAGAAGGATGCTGCCGATCGTGGGTGCGCTCATGTCCGCTCCTCGTCGCTCGGGCACGGCCGGTGCCGTGCACCTCGTACCAGGAACAGACCGGCAACCTGAGCGGAACTCATCGCGTCGAACCCGCCGGCGATCGCACCCCGTCACCCTGAGGCGAAGAGCCTCCGCCACCAAGAGATGCGCGCGGGAGGCGCCGGCACCGGATTCGCCGCGGGCCGATCCACGCGCTGTGCGATCGCGGCACGCCGATCCGCGCGCCACTGCTGCACCGTGTCGTCGGAGTCGACGAGGTGCAGCGGCACGGGCAGCCGGTCGGGTGCGCGCAGGCAGTCGACGATGCGCCGGTTCAGTTCCGCGACGACCTCGCGCACACCGTCCTCGGTCGGGATGTCCCGCACGGTCTCCGGCAGCCGTTCGATCTCCTTGCGCAGCTGCAGCGGCGGCGGGAGCAGCGCCTCGGTGGACAGGCCTTCCCGGCGCAGGTAGTCCTTGACCCACCACAGCTCGTCGTCGCCGTAGTGGGGGATCGGCTTACCCGCGCCGGGCAGGTTGTCGAAGTCGCCGCGTTCCTGGGCGACGCGGATCTGTCGCTCGACCCACGACTCGAAGGTGATGTCCGGACGCTTGCGCTCGGTCATGAGGCCATTGTCCGCGACACACGATCAGTCGGCGATGTCCTGGTACTCGGGGTGCTTCTCGATGTAGGAGTGCACGAAGGGGCAGATCGGAACGATCCGCTTGCCCTGTTCGCGTACGTCGTCGAGGGCGAAGCGCACGAGTTTGCCGGACAGACCCCGGCCCGAGTAGGCGCCGTCGACCTCGGTGTGGTCGAACACGAGCTGGACATCGCCGTCCGGGTGGTACTGGGTGTAGCCGATGACGGTGTCGCCGTCGCGCAGTTCGTATCGCTGCAGGTCCGGGTTGTGGACGGTGATCACGGACGAGTCGCTCATGAATTTCCCCTAGCCGTTTCCGAGCAGGTGCTTGCGCATCGCGGTGAAGGAGTCGCCGAACCGCGTGACGTCCTCCGCGCTGAGCAGGTCGAACATACTCGAACGCACCGCTTCGACATGTCCGGGGCTGGCTTCGTCCAGCTTGGCGGCGCCCTCGTCGGTCAGTTCGGCCAGCGTGCCGCGTTTGTCCTCGGGGCATTCGACCCGGCGGACCAATCCGGCGTCGACGAGGCGGGCGATCGCGCGGGTGGCCCCGCTGCGGGTCGTGACCACGGCATCGGCCAGGGCGCTCATGCGCATGCGTCTACCCGGTGCCTCCGACAGGGCGACGAGCAGTTCGTAGTCCGTCAGCGAGAGGCCGGAGTCGCGGACGAGTTGCCGGTCGAGGGCCGCCATGAGCAGGCGCGTGGCGTCGAGATAGGCGCGCCAGGCGCGTTGCTCGTTGTCGTCGAGCCACCTCGGAGTGTCCATATTGCCAGGATACGCGATATGGTTGCGCGATCAACGACTGTGGCGGCCCTCGGGGCGATTACGGCGATTACTCCGGCGGGGAGACGTGCACGGAGATGTACAGCGGCTCACCCAGCTGCTCGAGCAGTGCGAGCTGGGTTTCGAGGTAGTCGATGTGTTCTTCCTCCTCGGCGAGGATCGACTCGAAGATGTTCGCCGACGTGATGTCGCTGACCGAGCGCATGTACTCGGACCCCTTCCGCAAGCGGTCGCGAGCCTCGATCTCCACCTGTAAGTCGGCTTCGAACATCTCCTTCACGGTCTGTCCGATGCGGATCGACCCGAGCCGCTGGTAGTTCGGCAGGCCGTCGAGGAACAGAATCCGATCGGTGAGTGTTTCGGCGTGACGCATCTCTTCGAACGACTCGGCGCGCGTGTGTGACGCGAGCTTCGCCCAGCCGTTGTTGTCCTGCATCTTCGAGTGCAGGAAATACTGGTTGATCGCGGTGAGTTCGGCAGTCAGCTGCTCGTTGAGATACTCCAGGACCTTCTTGTCGCCCTTCATGGAACCTCCCGGGGTGGAACCATCGAGTTCACCGCCGGGTAGGGGCTGGCTACACGGCGGTCTCGAGTTCGATGTTCTCACTCTGGCGGGCGGCCCGCAGGATCGCCGAGATATTGCGTACGCAACCGCCGCAGTCGGTACCCGCCCGGCATGCCGCGCTGATTTCCCGGGTACAGCGCGCGCCTGCAGCGATCTCAGCCTCGATGTGATTGTGGGTGAGAGCGTGGCAGCTGCAGACGTACATGCGATCGACCAATCTGGAGCGGTGGTACTTAGGATGTCCAAACCTTATCGTACTAAGGCCTGGCTACCCTGTGATCGTAATCACATTGCGACAGATCTGCGTCAGCAGAATGCCCAGCCTTCACCCCGGGTGTGATCAGAACTGTTGCTGCTGTTGCAGCTGCGACGACACCGCATGATTGATGCGTTGCAGTCCGCTGTTCGTCAGCCCCGGCAGTTGTCCCTCGATCATCCGGACCACCGAACTGTCGTCGATCACCTTCTCGCTGGACTGGATGAGCACCGTCCCCGCGCCGGTGAAATCGAACTGCCGCTCCTCGCCGGACTGCACGCCGAACATGCGCGCACCGGCCGCGACGAACCCGGTCACCCAGGACTCGTCGAAGTGATGGCTGGGGGACGGGCAGTCCGCCCAGCCCACCAGTGCCTCCGGGACCACGACGCGGCGCCAGCTGTCGATGCCCGCCTCGATGGCGTCCCGGAAGTCCACCCGCAACGGCGGCTCCGCGAAGATCACCGGGCCGTTCGACGACGCCAGGAACTTGCCGGTTCCGATCAACGTGAGGAAACCGGGCACGATCGACTGGTTCAGCGACAATCCCGGCTCGAAAGCCAGCAGGTTCGCGGCCCGGATGGTCAGGTTGCCGTCGTCGAGATCGTAGGAGTTGATGTCGTAGCCGCGGTCGCCGAGGATCAGCTTTCCGTAGCCCTCGGCGACCACGTAGTCACCCAGATACAACGGTGCCGAGAACTGGTGGGCCACCATCTGCAACAGCTGCCCCTGCAGCCCGTGGGTGAGCGCGGTGAACTGCATCTGGCCGTAGTAGGCGATCATCGCGCCCTTCGACAGGAACCACGGGCTCTGCAGATCGATGCAGTACGCGTAGTTGTTGCCGGGCACGTTGTCGTTGCCGACGAGATGCGACGGATTCAGAACGACACTCACAGCTTCTCCTCTGATGCCTGCACGTAGACGATGCCCTGCCCGGTGCACTCGAGCTGCAGACTCTCGCCCCCGGTCCGGCCGGCGTTGCGCCAGCTCATCGTCGACTTCAGGTCGGTCCGCACCGGCCCGAGCGCCGCGACGAACGACTGTGGATCGACGAACACCGGTGCGGGTCCACCGACCTGCAGCTCGATGATCCCGCCGTGGGCCAGCAGTACCGCCGCCCCGTAACCCGACAACTGGGTGGTGAACATGCCGGTGCCCGTCACCATGCCGGTGGCCGCGCCGCGCAGCGCTCCGAGCAGACCGCCGCCACCGCCCCCCGCGGCCGCCGGAGCGGCGGACGCCTGCACGACCGCGCTCTGCAGGCCCGAGGTGTGCGCGAGCAGTCGTGACGCCTCCACCCGCAGTTCCCCACCGGCGGGCATGTCCACGATGTGGGTTTCGAGGCCGCGGAATCCGTAGTGCACGACGCCGTTGCCCTGCGCGACCATCGTCGCCTCGTGCTCGCCCTGCATCATGCGTCCGGCCATCGCCGCGATCCCGCCCAGACCGGGCATACCGCCGGCACCGGGAACCTGATGCGGGCTGAAATGCACTGTCCCCGTGTAGAAGAGCATCGCGCCGCGGCGTGCAACGACGGGCCCCGACTGGTTCAGGTCGACGCGGACGACCTTGTTGTTGACCTTGGTGAAAGTCATCGTCTTCCTACCGTTCCGCCGGCTGGATGGACACGACACCCATCCCGTCCCACTTGAGCGAGAAGGCTTCGCCGCTGCCCTGACCGATCGCGGACCGCCACGACACGTCGGTGACGAACGACTGCGTCAACTGTCCCTTCGCGCAGACGAAGGCATCCGGGTCCACGACCAGTGGGTACTGGGGAGAGACCTCGAGGTGGATCAGCGGCCCGCCCGACGACAGCAGTGCGACCTGCCCGGTGCCCGTGACCGTCGTGGTGAACAGTCCCTGACCGCTCATGCCGCCCCGGACACCGGCGAACGCGACATTGGTGGAGAGGTTCCCGTTCAGAGCCAGCAACTGCTCGGACTCGACCTGCAGCGTCTCGTTGTTCAGGTCGAGCACGGTCACGTTCCGGCCCCGATGTGCGAGATAGACGACGCCGGTGCCGCTGGCTTCCATGAGCGACAGCCCCTCACCGGTCGCGCGCTGCCGCAGGCCCGCGAGCACGCCCTCGCCGCCGCCGAACCCGGCCGACTTGAAGTTCACCTGGCCTTCGTAGGCCACCATCGAGCCCGACAGGGCGCGGATGCTGGTGTTGCTCAGCTGGGCCTCGATGACCCGTTTCGATTTCTCGAGCAGTCGCATGGCGCGAAACGATAGCGGGTGCAGGTCGTGCGCGCCTAGCGGCAGTCGACTGTCGAATGTGCTGCTCGTCCCGAACAGGATCCGGCCCGGTCCGCGTGTGGCGGGCCGGGCCGGATACAGGGCATGTCTCCAATCCCAATTTCGGTGCGAGAAGGATTGGGAGACACGGACCGGTCGTGCCTGTGGGGGTTCTACAGGCCGAGATCCTTGGCGATGATCGTCTTCATGACCTCGCTGGTGCCGCCGTAGATGCGGCTGACGCGCGTGTCCGCGTACAGGCGCGCGATCGGGTACTCGGTGATGTAGCCGTAGCCGCCGTGCAGCTGCAGGCACTTGTCGATGATGCGTCCGGCCACTTCGGTGCCGAACAGCTTCGCGCGGGCGGCGTCGGGCACGGTGAGCTCACCGCGGTCGTGCAGTTCGAGGGCGTTGTCGACCATCAGCTGCAGGGCCTGCAGCTCCGTCGAGCATTCGGCGAGCACGAACTTCGTGTTCTGGAACGCGGCGACCGGCTTGCCGAACACCTTGCGGTCCTTGGTGTATGCGATCGCGTGCTGCACCGCGGCCGCCGCGGTTGCCGACGCACCGAACGCGATGGTGAGCCGCTCCTGCGCGAGGTTGTGGGTCAGGTACTGGAAGCCCTTGCCCTCCTCGCCCAGCAGGTCCTCGACCGGAACCTTGACGTCGGAGTACGACAGCTCCGCGGTGTCGGAGGTCTTCAGGCCGATCTTGTTGAGCTTGCGGCCGACCGCGAAACCTTCGCTGGTGGTGTCGACGACGAGGATCGACAGGCCGGCCCGCCGGTTCTCGGGATCGAACGGCGAGGTGCGGCACACAGTGAGGATGCGGTCGGCGAGCGCGCCGCCGGTGATGAACGTCTTCGCGCCGTTGATCACGTAGTGGGTGCCGTCCTCGGACAGCTTGGCGGTGGTGGCGATGTTCGCGAGGTCCGAACCGGTGCCCGGCTCGGTCATGGCGATCGCGAACATCAGGTCACCGGAGCAGAATCCCGGGATCCAGCGCTGCTTCTGCTCCTCGGTTCCGTACTCCAACAGGTACGGCAGGATGAGGTTCGAGTGCACCGAGTACGACCCGAAGGTGACACCGGCGGCCGAGCATTCCTCGGCGACAACGGCATTGAACTTGATGGACGACTCGCCGCCGCCGCCGTACTCCTCCGGTGCCTGGATGCCGAGGATGCCCAGCTCGCCGAGACGGTTGTAGAACTTGCGCGGGGGATGCCCGTCGGCCTCCCACTCGTGGTACACCGGCGCGACTTCCTTCGCGATGAAGTCGCGCACCGTCTCGCGGAACGCCTCGTGATCCTCGTTGTACACCGTACGCTGCACGGTCGAACTCCCTCTGGTTGTCCGGTTGGTCGAATTACAGTGCGTAACTACGCAGTACACCCTTGCTGATGATCGTCTTCTGGATCTCGCTGGTGCCTTCGCCGATGAGCAGGAACGGCGCTTCGCGCATGAGCCGTTCGATCTCGTATTCCTTGGAGTAGCCGTAGCCGCCGTGGATGCGGAAGCTGGCCTGGGTGACCTCCGAGCAGTACTCGCTGGTGAGGTACTTGGCCATGCCGGCCGCGACGTCGTTGCGTTCGCCCGAATCCTTCAGGCGCGCAGCGTTGACCATCATCAGGTGGGCTGCCTCGACCTTGGTGGCCATCTCCGCGAGGGAGAACCCGATCGCCTGGTGCTGTGCGATGGGCTTGCCGAAGGTGGTGCGCTGCTGGGCGTACTGCGCGGCGAGCTCGAACGCGCGGATCGCGACACCGCACGCGCGGGCCGAGACGTTGACGCGGCCGACCTCGACGCCGTCCATCATCTGGAAGAAGCCCTTGCCGGGGACGCCGCCGAGAATGTCGGTGGCCTTGGCCTTGTAGTTGTCGAAGATGAGCTCGGTGGTGTCGATACCCTTGTAGCCCATCTTGTCGATCTTGCCGGGGATGGTGACCCCGGGGACGACCTCGCCGAATCCGGCGGGCTTCTCGACCAGGAAGGTGGTCAGGTTCTGGTGCGCCTTCTCGGCGCCCTCCTCGGTCTTGACCAGCGCGGCGACCAGTGTCGAGCTGCCGCCGTTGGTCAGCCACATCTTCTGGCCGTTGATGACGTAGTCGCCGCTGTCGTCGCGCTTGGCCTTGGTGCGGATCGCGGCGACGTCCGAGCCGAGTTCGGGCTCGGACATGGAGAAGGCACCGCGGGTCTCACCGGTGGCCATCTTCGGCAGGTAGTAGTTCTTCTGCTCGTCGGTGCCGTGCTGGCGCAGCATGTACGCGACGATGAAGTGGGTGTTGATGACGCCGGAGACGCTCATCCAGCCGCGGGCGAGTTCCTCGACGCACAGCGCGTAGGTGAGCAGCGACTCGCCGAGGCCGCCGTACTCCTCGGGGATCATCAGGCCGAACAGGCCCATCTCCCGCATCTGGTCGACGATCGCCTGCGGGTAGGTGTCCGAATGCTCGAGTTCCTGCGCGTTCGGGATGATCTCGCGGTCGACGAATGTGCGGACGGTGTCCAGGATTTCGGTCTGGAACTCGGTCAGGCCGATCGTCTGGGCGAGGCGGGTCATGCGTGATCCTTCTGGTTGATGCGGACGGTGCCGGCTGCGGCGAGGGCGTCGACCTCGTCGCCGGTGAGACCGAGGTGCTCGACGAGCACGTCGGCGGTGTCGTCACCGTTGGCGGGAGCAGGGCGGACGGCCGGGTACCCGCCGTCGAACGACATGGGTACGGCGGCCGCGGAATAGGTGCCGATGCGCGGCTGCTCGAGCCGCTGGAACATCGGATTGTCTGTGACCCGGGGGTCGGCGGCGAGCTCGGCGAACGTGCGGTAGCGCTCGTGCAGGATGGAGGTTCCGTCGAGCGCGGCCTCGACCTCGGCGGCGGTGTGGGCACCGAACCACCCGGCGAACAGGCCGCCCAGCACCGCACGGTGCTTGTAGCGTTCGCCCTCGATGCGGAAGTCGGCACCGAGCGCGGCTTCGACGGCGGCGACGGCCGCGGTCGTGCCGGTCAGTTCCGTCAGGTCGCGGAAGTGCCGCGGGGTCAGCGCGACGATCATGAAGCGGGCGCCGTCCGAGGTTGCGAAGTCGCAGCCGTAGGTCCCGTAGACGGCGTTGCCGACGCGGCCGCGTCCGGTCAGGCCGAGCTGCGCCTCGGCGATGTAGCCGAGATTGCCGACCGTCGCGAACGCGACATCCTCCAGCGGCAGAACGATCTTGGTGCCCGCTCCGGTGACCTCGCGGCGGTACACCGCGGACGCCACCGACAGCGCGGCGTACAGACCGCACGAGACGTCCCACGCGGGCAGCACGTGGTTGACCGGGCCGTCGAGATTCTCCGGGCCGGTGACCTGCGGGAAGCCGGCGGCGGCGTTGACGGTGTAGTCGACGGCGCCGGTGCCGTCGGCACGCCCGAGCACCTGTACGTGGATCAGGTCGGGACGGATCGCGGCCAGGACGTCGTAGTCGAGCCAGTCGCGGCCGGCGGCGTTGGTGACGACGATCCCGGCGTCGATGATCAGGTCGCGGATCAGCTTGTGCGCGTTCGGATCACGGAAGTCCGCGGCGAAGGAGCGCTTGCCCTTGTTCAGGTTCGCCCAGTAGATCGACTCGCCGTCCTCGGTCAGCGGCCACCGCTTGTAGTCGGCGGCTCCCCCGATCGGGTCGATGCGGATCACGTCGGCGCCGAGGGCGGCGAGGGTCATTCCGCACAACGGCGCGGCCACGAAGCTCGACACCTCGATCACGCGCACACCGGCCAGGGGTGCCGTGGACGAAGGGAGCTCGTCGGTGGAAGCGGTGGAGTTCATGCGTTGCCTGTCCTCGTCACGAGGTCCGGGCACACCTGTCCCGAACCGATTGCCACGTCAGAATGCAACACATCTCACCTACGGAACCAGGACCGTTCGGCTATCGGACGGTTAGCGCACACCAATGAGCTGATCGTCGAACTGAGCGCGGTTCACAACCGCTTTCGGTCCGGTTGTGATCTTTCATAGGTACGAGTGATCGATCCGTTCACATACGGCTCTTTGCGGTCCGTGAGATGGGTCACGTTCAATGTGTACGACGCCAGGCGTGATCTTCCACGTAGAGGCCGGGGCAGGTCCCCGCTTCCCACCCTCCGAGTTCTGAAGGGACTCCCCAGTGACTACAGGCGAAATCGTCAACGGCAGATCGGACACTCCCGATGCCGCGGGAACGAAGGCATCCGCCTTCAAGGTGACCGCGGGCCGCGCATGGGGGATGACCGGGCTGGTCATCTTCCTCTACGTCGTCAACTACGCGGACAAGGCCGTCCTCGGCATCATCGCGAAGCCGCTGAAGGAAGACCTCGGCCTCACCTCGTCGCAGATCGGCCTGGTCGGTTCGCTCTTCTTCGTGACGTTCACGATCGGCGGGTTCCTCGCAGGCCCGCTCAACAAGTACCTGACCCTGCGGTGGGCGCTGCTGGCACTCGGCCTGATCTGGTCGGTCGTCATGCTCCCGCTCGTCGTCTCGGCGTCGCTCGGATTGCTGATCGTGTGCCGCATGCTCCTCGGCCTGGCCGAAGGACCGAGCTCGGCACTCATGCATGCCGCGACCTACTCGTGGCACCCGCCGGCCAAGCGTGGTCTGCCGGGCGCGTTCCTCGCCGGCTCGGCGTCGGTTGCGAAGATCGCCCTCGCCCCCGTGCTCACGTACATCACGGTCGAGTACGGCTGGAAGATGGCGCTGATCGCGCTCTCGGTCCTCGGTGGCGTGTGGGTCCTGTCGTGGCTGTCGGGCTGGAAGGAAGGTCCCTACACCGCGAAGGTCGTCAAGGGTGGTGACGCCGCGAGCGCATCCACCGAGCCGTCCGTCCCGTGGACCAAGATTTTCCTCAACCGCACGTTCGCGAGCTGCGCACTTCTGATCATCGTTGTCTACGCGCTGACCACCGTCGTCCTGACCTGGCTTCCCTCGTACTTCCAGGACGGCCTCGGCTACAGCCAGCTCCAGGCCGGTTCCATGTTCGCCTTCCCGTCGATCGTCGGCCTGTTCCTCATGATCGTCTCGGGTTCCGTCACCGACCGCCTGGCCGGCAAGGGCACCAGTTCCCGGGTCGTCCGCATCATCGTGCCGTGCGTCGGCGTGCTCATCTGCGGTGCCGTGCTGGTCTTCCTCCCCTACATCGGGACGCCGGCCCTCGCTGTCGCCGCGGTCTCCATCGGCTACGGCTTCGGTGCGATCGTGTTCCCGCTGATCAACGCCGCGATCTCGGAGCTGTGCCCGCCGCAGCAGACCGCGGGCACCATGGGTGTGTTCCTCGCGCTCATGGCGATCGGTGGCCTGGTCGCCCCGTACGCGACCGGTGTCATCGTCGACAACGCCGCGACTCCGGCCGAGGGTTACGCCACCGCGTTCCAGGTCATCGGTGTCCTCGGTGTGATCGCCGCGGTGCTGGTGCTGGCGCTCGCGAACCCCGATCGCGACCGCAAGCTGATCCGCAGCGAGGCCTGACGAAAGTAGTGGCATAGCTTCCACCTAACGGAAGCTTCCGCCGAAAGACTTTCCCTCACCGGCCGGGTGCGTGGTCTCCTCGAATGTGAGGACCACCACCCGGCCGGTCATCGTTTTCCCTTCGCCACGGTTGCCCGGCAACCGTGTCCCCGCAACAGCAAAGGACCGATTCGCATGCGCGATGCCGTGATCGTCGACGCCGTCCGGACCCCCATCGGGCGTCGCGGTGGCGCACTGTCCGAGATCCACCCCGTCAACCTGTCCGCACACGTGCTGACGGCGCTCGCCGAGCGGACCGGCCTCGACCCGGCCACCATCGACGACGTCCAGTGGGGCTGCGTCAGCCAGGTCGGCGACCAGGCCGGAATCGTCTCGCGCAGTGCGGTGTTCGCGGCCGGATGGCCGGTCACCGTGCCCGCCACCACGATCAACCGCGCGTGCGGCTCCAGCCAGCAGGCCGTGTCCTTCGCCGCCGCGACCGTCATCTCCGGCCAGAACGACGTCGTGGTCGCCGGTGGTGTCGAGTCCATGAGCCGCGTGCCGATGGGCAGCGCCAGCAAGGACGGCCAGCACTTCCCGCAGAACGTGCGCGACCGCTTCGGTGTCGAGGGCTTCAGCCAGGGCATCGGCGCCGAGATGATCGCCGAGAAGTGGGGCTACTCGCGCACCGCACTCGACGAGTTCTCGCTGCGCTCGCACGAGCTGTCCGCCGCGGCCACCGATGCGGGCGCCTTCACCGGCCAGATCGCCCCCGTCGGCGACTTCGCCACGGACGAGGGCATCCGCCGCGGCGGCACCCTCGAGTCGCTCGGCAAGCTCAAGACCGTCTTCAAGGAGGACGGTGTCATCCACGCCGGCAACTCCTCGCAGATCTCCGACGGCGCAGGCGCCCTGCTCATCACCAGCAGCGAATACGCTGCGGCGCAGGGCTGGACCCCGCTCGCGCGCATCCACACCGCCGTCGTCGCCGCCGACGACCCGGTCGTCATGCTCACCGGCCCGATCCCCGCGACCGAGAAGGCGCTGAAGCGTTCCGGTCTGTCCATCGACGACATCGGCGCCTTCGAGATCAACGAGGCGTTCGCCCCGGTGCCGCTCGCGTGGCAGGCCGAGACCGGCGCCAAGCTCGACCGTCTCAACCCGCTCGGCGGTGCCATCGGCGTCGGCCACCCGCTCGGCGGCTCCGGCGCGATCCTCATGACGCGTCTCGTGCACCACATGCGCGACAACGGAATCCGCTACGGCCTGCAGTCCATGTGCGAGGCCGGCGGCATGGCCAACGCCACCATCCTCGAACTCCTCTGACCTGACCCGCATCGACCGAAGGAAATCGAACACCATGGAACTCAAGGGACTTTCGATCGCGATCACCGGAGGCGCCTCGGGCCTCGGCCTCGCCACCGCGCGCCGCGTCCTCGACGCGGGCGGCACCGTCACCCTCATCGACCTGCCCACCTCCAACGGCGCGGACGTCGCGGCCGAACTCGGTGACGCTGCGGTCTTCGCCCCCGCCGACGTCACCGACGCCGACCAGTTCGCCGCCGCCCTCGACGTCGCGCACGAGCGCGGCGGGCTGCGCGGCGTCGTCCACTGCGCCGGTGCCGGCCGCAAGATGCGCGTGCTCGACAAGGAAGGCAAGGCCGGGTCGCTCGAGGACTTCGAGTTCGTGATCCGTCTCAACCTCATCGGCTCGTTCAACGCGCTGCGTCTCGGCGCCGAGCGCATGGCGCAGCTCGAGCCGATCGACGGTGAGCGCGGCGCGGTCGTCATGACCGCTTCGGTCGCGGCGTTCGAGGGCCAGATCGGGCAGATCAACTACTCGGCGTCGAAGGCCGGCATCGTCGGCATGACGATCGTCGCCGCCCGCGACCTGGCCAGCAAGGGTATCCGCGTCAACACGATCGCCCCCGGCATCATGGACACCCCGCTGCTCGCCCGCCTGCGCGAGGACGTGCGCGCGTCGCTCGAGGCGACCGTCCCGAACCCGTCCCGCCTGGGCCGCCCGGACGAGTTCGGCCGCCTCGCGGCGTCGATCCTCGAGAACGGCTACATCAACGGCGAGACGATCCGTCTCGACGGTGCCATCCGCATGGCTCCTCGGTAAACGGCTGTTTAGCAATGGATCTCAGCACTCTTACCCAGATGCACCTGACCTACCCGCAGGTCTCCGTCGCCGTGTGGGCGCAGAGCATGGGTGCTCGCTACGGGGACCGGCTCGCCATCGTCGACGGTGACCGCACCTGCACGTACCGCGAACTCGACGAGCGGTCCGCGCAGTTCGCGAGCGCGCTCGCCGCGTCCGGTGTGCGGCCGCGAGATGTGGTGCTGCTGCACATCGGCAACTGCATCGAGTTCGTCGTCGCCTACTACGGCACGCTGCGGGCCGGTGCGACCGTCACCCCGGTCAACCCGCTGCAGCCGCTGCCGGGTCTGCGTCGCCAGATCGAGGAGACCGGCGCGGTCGTCGGTGTCAGCCAGCCCGCGCAGGCACAGACCCTGCGGGACGCCGCGGCCGGTACGTCGCTCACGACGGTGGTGGTCGCCGGTGACGGGGTCGTCGCGGACGGCCCGGTCGTCGGGTTCGACGCGTTCCTCGCCGGGAAACCCACCGAGTTCGCGGCGGCCGAGGTCACCGGCGACGACGTCGCGCACCTCGCCTTCACCGGCGGTACGACCGGCATCTCGAAGGGCGTGCGGGTACTGCACCGCAACGTCGTCGGCAACGTCACCCAGATGTGCGCGTGGCGCGCGGGGCACGCCGTCCGGGAGACCCCCGACGGCCTGGTCACGCTCGAGCCGATCGAGGAACTCGACATCTACGGCGTCCAGCCCGGCACGGGCTCGACGGTCGTGGTGTCGCCGCTGTTCCACGCGCACGCGCTGATCAACACGTCGTTCCTGCTGATGTGCGGATTGACGCAGGTGATGGCCGGCCGTTTCGATCCCGCGCGCATGCTCGAGCTCATCGAGAAGCACGAGGCGAGCTACATCACGGGCAGCCCCGCGATGTGGCATTCACTGGCCACCCATCCGGATGTCGCCACCCGCGACACCTCGACGGTGCGGGTCGTCTCGTCCGGTGCCGCGCCGATCGACCGCGGCACGCTCGAAGCGCTGGTCACGGCGTTCCCCAATGCGCGGGTCACCGAGGGCTACGGCCTGACCGAGGCGACGTGTGTGGTCACGGCCAACCCGCTGGGCGTCGGCACGGACTACCGCCTCGGCAGTGTCGGGATCCCGATCTTCGACACCGAGGTGCAGATCCGCGCGCAGGGCACCACGACCGAGGTCGGTCCCGGGGAGCACGGTGTGCTGTGGGTCCGAGGACCGCAGGTCACCGACGGCTACCTGAATCATCCCGACATCACGGCGCAGCAGTACGTCGACGGATGGCTCGACACCGGTGACATCGCCTACAAGGACGAGGACGGCTACGTGTTCATCGCGGACCGCGCGAAGGACATGCTGATCTACAAGGGCTACAACGTGTACCCGCGTGAGCTCGAGGAGATCCTGGTGTCGCACCCGTCGGTGTCGACGGCCGCGGTGATCGGCCGCGACGCCGGCGCGGTCGGGCAGGAGCCCGTCGCGTTCGTGGTCCCGCGTGACGGCGCCGACGTCGACGAGGCTCAGCTGATGGCGTTCGTCGCCGAACAGGTGTTGCCGTACAAGAAGATTCGCGATGTCGTGGTGGTGGATGCGCTACCGACGTCGGCGGCCGGCAAGATCCTCAAGACGGATCTGCGGTCGCGACTGGCGGAGGTCGCGCTGCCGAGCTGACGACGAACCCCCTCCCTCGTATCCGATCCCGTGTATCCGAGCGAACGGCACGCTCGGTCGGTTGAAGGAGACGAGCGGTACATTCGCTCGGTCACGGGGGAGGGTTACCCGACGATGCAGACCGGTGGCGGCGTCCCTCGATGGGACGCCGCCACTCGGCGTCTGCGGCGCCGCCTCGCGGGATTCGGGTGCTGCGGTGCTGATCACGGCCGACGAGGAGACCGCCGTGTTCCCCCTCATGGGAAATTACCGTACATTATTCCTCTAAAGTAAGCCTTAGCTGATTTGAGGACGAGATGAGCGACGACAAGAGCACCGCAGGATCCTCGGGAGAACTCCCCCTCGCCGAACGCGACGCCGCACATGTGCCGGGGCACTGGCTGCTTGCACGTCTGGGCAAGCGCGTCCTGCGCCCGGGCGGCAAGGAACTGACCGAGCGGATGCTCGCCGACGCGAAGCTCGTCGGCGCCGACGTCGTCGAACTCGCTCCCGGCCTCGGCCGCACCGCACAGGACATCGTCGCTGCCGGACCGAAAAGCTACGTCGGCATCGAATCCGACCCGAAGGCAGCCGATCTCACGCGCCGCGCGATCGCCGGCAACGGGACGGTCGTGTCCGGTGACGCCGCAGAAACCGGTCTCGACGACGCGTCGGCCGACGTCGTCGTCGGCGAGGCCATGCTGACGATGCAGACCGACAAGCACAAGGCGGAGATCGCCGCCGAGGCGCATCGCGTGCTGCGCGACGGAGGCCGCTACGTCATCCACGAACTCGCGATCGAACCGGACAACGTCGACGACGAGGTCAAGACCGAGATCCGCAAGACGCTGGCCCGTTCCATCAAGGTCAACGCCCGCCCGCTGACGGCGCAGGAGTGGAAGGACCTGCTCGTCGATGCCGGCTTCGAGGTCGACGTCGTCGGGTTCGCCCCCATGAAGTTGCTGGACCCGTCGCGGATCGTCGCCGACGAGGGTCTGCTCGGCACCCTGAAGTTCGTTTCGAATGTGCTGCGCGACTCGGACGCTCGCGCCCGGGTGCTGCAGATGCGGTCCACGTTCACCAAATACCGCAACCATCTCGTCGCGATCGAGGTCGTCGCCCGCAAGAAGGCCGCCTGACGCTCTCTCCAGCAGATCGTTAACTCCAGCGCACCTGCCCGGTGACCGGCCGGTGAACCGAGCGGGAGGTTGTGCGCAAAAACTTCGAGAATATCGCACACAACCTCCCTCTCGGTGGACTCTCAGCGTCCGCGTACAGACGCGAGATCGGAACCGGTGCCGGGTTCGGTCATCGCGATCGCGGTCATGATGTCACCGGAGACGAACCTTCCCTACACGACACAGCCCCGGCGCCATCCGCGTGAGCGGACAGCTCCAGGGCTGTGTGTTGTTCTGTTACAGCGGGATTCAGCCGCGCTGGGCCTGCTTGACGAGCCCGCCGCCGATGATCAGGCGCTGGATCTCGCTGGTGCCCTCGTACAGGCGCAGCAGGCGCACGTCGCGGTAGATGCGCTCGACGGGAACCTCGCGCATGTAGCCGGTGCCGCCGTGGATCTGCACCGCGAGATCGGCTACCTTGCCGACCATTTCGGTGCAGAACAGCTTCGCGACCGACGGTGCGATGCGGCGGTCGGTCTCCTCGACCCACGCCTTCGCGGCGTCGCGGACGAGCGCGCGACCGGCCATCACTCCGGTCTGCTGATCGGCGATCATCGCCTGCACCAGCTGGAAGTTGCCGATCGGGGTGCCGCCCTGGGTTGCGGTGGCCGCGTAGGCAACCGACTCGTCGAGCGCGCGCTGCGCCTGACCGACGGACAGCGCGGCGATGTGCACGCGACCGCGGGCGAGCGAGACCATCGCGGCCTTGTAGCCGACGTCCTCGCTGCCACCGACGAGCGCGGAGTTCGGCACGCGCACATCGGTGAACGCGACGTCCGCGGTCCAGGCGCCTTCCTGGCCCATCTTGGCGTCCTTGTTGCCGACCTGCACACCCGGAGTGTCCGCGGGCACGAGAAACACGGCGATGCCGGTGCCGTTCTCGTCGGCCGGACGGGTGCGGGCGAACACGACGAACAGGTTCGCCAGCGGCGCGTTGGTGATGAAACGCTTCTCGCCGTTGATCACCCAGTCGTCGCCGTCGCGCACGGCCTTGGTGCGCAGGCCCGACGGGTTGGACCCGGCGCCGGGCTCGGTGAGCGCGAACGACGCGACGACCTCGCCGGAGGCGATGCCCTCGAGCCACTGTGCCTTCTGCTCGTCGGTACCGAAGTTGACGAGGACCTGCCCGGCGATGCCGTTGTTGGTGCCGAACATCGAGCGCAGCGACAGAGTGGTGTAGCCGAGTTCCATGGCCAGTTCCGCGTCCTGCTGCAGGTTCAGGCCGAGGCCGCCCCACGCCTGGGGGATCGCGTATCCGAACAGGCCCATGTCCTTGGCCGCCTGGCGGATGTCGTCCGGGATCGCGTTGGTGTCGGCGATCTCCTGTTCACGGGGCACCACCACATTGCGCACGAAGGCACGCGTCTGCGCGAGGATCTCCTGGAAGTCGTCGTCGTCGACCTCGGGGGCCGGAACGGACTTGGTGGCTGTCGACGAAGTGGTCATGGCAACAACCATCGATCGTTCCGGGCGGCCTGTCCAATACGAATGGGGTATCTCCACATAGGCACTGTCGATGGTTCCGACGGGGTCGACGGCACGGTTCCGCCGTTATATTCGGATCATCAACTCGTGCGGACTGTCCGCACCTGCCGCTCGTGTGCCTTCCACCGATCCTCTCGGAAGGTCGCATGCCGAAAGGATTCGCATGTCTTTGCTGGAGAACCGTACTGCCGTCATCACCGGTGGGGCCCAGGGCATCGGTTTCGCGATCGCCCAGTCCTTCGTCGAGCAGGGAGCCAAGGTCGTCATCGGCGACCTCGACCTCGATGCCGCGACCGCCGCGGCCGAGAAGCTCGGTGGCCGTGACGTCGCGCGTGCCGTGAAGGCGAACGTCGTCGAGTCCTCCGACTGGGACACGCTCCTCGCCGAGGCTGTCGACGGATTCGGTTCGCTCGACGTCGTCGTCAACAACGCCGGCATCACCCGCGACGCGACGATGCGGACGATGACCGAAGAGGACTTCGACCTGGTGATCGCGGTGCACCTGAAGGGCACCTGGCACGGCACCCGCAAGGCGTCGGCGATCATGCGTGAAGCCAAGCGCGGTGCGATCGTGAACATCTCGTCGCTGTCCGGCAAGGTCGGCATGGTCGGCCAGACCAACTACTCGGCCGCGAAGGCCGGCATCGTCGGCCTGACCAAGGCCGCCGCCAAGGAGATGGCGCACCACGGCGTGCGTGTCAACGCGATCCAGCCCGGCCTGATCCGGTCCGCGATGACCGAGGCCATGCCGCAGAAGGCATGGGACCAGAAGATGAGCGAGATCCCGATGGGCCGCCCGGGTGAGGTCGACGAAATCGCTTCCGTCGCACTGTTCCTCGCGTCCGACATGTCCTCCTACATGACCGGCACGGTCCTCGAGGTCACCGGCGGCCGCTTCATGTGATCGCGTCCCGCGACGCCATCCATCTCCCTCTCGAAAGGTCATCATGCGCGACGTAGTCATCTGCGAACCGGTTCGTACCCCGATCGGCCGCTACGGCGGAATGTTCAAGTCCCTCACCGCAGTCGACCTCGGCGTTGCGGCGCTGAAGGGTCTGCTCGAGCGGACCGGGATCGCACCGGACGCGATCGAGGACGTCATCCTCGGCCACTGCAACGGCAACAGCGAGGCCCCCGCGATCGGTCGCGTCGTCGCGCTCGACGCCGGACTGCCGATCACCGTGCCGGGCATGCACATCGACCGCCGCTGCGGGTCGGGTCTGCAGGCCGTGATCCAGGCCGCGCTCCAGGTGGGCAACGGCGACAACGACGTCGTGGTCGCCGGTGGCGCCGAGTCGATGTCCAACGCCGCGTTCTACTCCGTCGACATGCGCTGGGGCGGCGCCCGCACCGGTGTGCGGATGCACGACGGTCTGGTCCGTGCTCGCGAGACGGCCGGCGGCAAGTTCTACCCGGTGCCCGGCGGCATGATCGAGACCGCGGAGAACCTGCGCCGCGAGTACTCGATCTCCCGCGCCGAGCAGGACGAGCTCGCCCTGAACTCGCACCTGCGGGCCGTCGCCGCCCAGAAGAACGGGATCCTCGCCGAGGAGATCGTCCCGGTGACCGTGACCAGCCGCAAGGGCGACCAGGTCATCGACACCGACGAGCACCCGCGCGCCGACATCAGCCTCGAGTCGCTCGCCGCGCTCAAGCCGATCATGGGCAAGCAGGACCCCGAGGCGACCGTCACCGCCGGCAACGCCAGCGGCCAGAACGACGCCGCGTCGATGGCGATCGTCACCACCCCGGAGAAGGCCGCCGAGCTGGGGCTGACCCCGCTGGTGCGGATCGTCTCGTGGGGTCTGGCCGGCGTCGCACCGAAGATCATGGGCATCGGCCCGGTCCCGGCGACCGAGAAGGCGCTCGCAAAGGCGGGCATCACCCTCGCCGACGTCGACGTCATCGAGCTGAACGAGGCCTTCGCGGCCCAGGCGCTCGCCTGCACCCGCGAGTGGAAGTTCACCGAGTCGGACTTCGAGCGCACCAACATCCACGGTTCCGGCATCTCGCTGGGCCACCCGGTCGGCGCGACCGGTGGGCGCATGCTCGCGACCCTCGCGCGTGAGCTGCACCGCCGCGACGGCCGCTACGCGCTCGAGACCATGTGCATCGGCGGCGGGCAGGGCCTGGCCGCGATCTTCGAGCGCGTGGCCTGATCCGACGCAGGCAGCCGGGTCAGGCGTTCGCCGACCGCACCAGGTCGACGAACGCCTGACCCACCGCCGACAACGAATCGGGATCGAACACGAGCCCGAACGCGCGGGTGAACGTGGGGTCGCAGGGCCGCACCACCGCATGGTCCTGCGCGGATTCCGCGAGTTGCCGTTCGACGAGCGAACCACCGAGACCGGCCAGCACCATCGGCAGCCGGGCCTCGCGATGATCGGTCACCACGCCGACGTCGAGACGCACACCGGCCCGCCGCATCGCGGAGTCGATGCTGTCACCCATCGCGCCGCCGCCGCGGGGAACCAGCACCATCGGAATGTCCGGCATGGCGGCGAGCGGCACGGGGCCTTCCGGAAGGTCGGTGCCCGGGGGATACGCGAGCCAGTACTCCTGCTCGCCGAGCTCGATCACCTCGAGTCCGTAGCCCCCTTCGATCGGGAGGTGGGACACCACGAACTCGCAGTGACCGTCCCGGATGAGCGAGGCGGCGGTCTCCTCGGCGCGGAACTCCCCGAACCGGACCGCCACCTTCGGGTGGGCCTTGCGGAACTGGGCGACGAGATCGACGAGCGGGTCGATCGCCAGCGCCGGGAACACCGCCATGTCGAGACGGCCGGTGATCTCCCCTTCCAGCGACGTGAACAGGTCTTCCACGCCTCCCACATCGCGCAGGATCTGGCGGCTCGGGCCGATGAGGCTGTGCCCGGCCGCGGTGAGCACCATCCCGCGTCCGATCCGGTGGAACAACTGCACGCCGAGTTCGCGTTCGAGGCTGCGCAGCGCCTGCGAGACCGTCGGCTGTGCGACGCCGAGCGCGGCCGCAGCACCGTTGATGCCGTCGTTCTCCACCACGGCGAGGAAGTATTCGACCTGTCGGAATTCCATGTGCGACTACGCTCCCGTCGTCCCGTTGGTGGCGATCGCGACGAACGCGGCGGCCGCCGGTGACGGTTCCCCGGCGCGCAGCACGAGGCCCACCGGCCGCGACATCGGCGGATCGAGCGACCGCACTGCGGCCGTGGGCATCTGTGCTTCGGCGACCTGCCGGGGAGCGATCGTCGCGCCGGTTCCCCGCATCACCAGTTCCCAGGTGGCCGAGGGATGCGCACAGTCGACCGCGATGTCGAGGTCCTTGCCGTCGGTGAGTTCCCCCGACTGCATCGCGTCGGTCCGGTTCGTGAGGTCGACGACCAGGGGGATCGAGGGGAGCAGCGAACGAGGCACCGGATTCGGGAGGCCGTCGGCGAGGTTCGGCGGTACCGCGAGCACCAGTTCCTGCTCGACCACCGGCACGGTGATCATGCCCGCGTGTTCGACGGACAGGTCGGTCACACCGATCTCCGCCTCCCCGCGCCGCAGCGCGGTGTGCACGCCGGCCGGGCCGTCGGTGGCGACGACCCGCACGAGGATGCCGGGATAGCGGCTGCGGAAGCGACGCACCAGCTCGATGACGGGGTGGATGGAGAACGCCGAATAGGTGACGATCTCGATGCGGCCGGCGGCGAGTTCGCGGACCGCGGCGACCTTGCTCTTCGCGCGGTCCACGTCGGCGAGGATGCGGCGTGCGGCGACCTCGAAGGATCTACCCTCGTCGGTCAGTGTCAGGCGGCGACCGGTGCGGTCGAACAGCGTCGTGCCCAGGCGGCGCTCGAGCGTGCGGATCGCCTGGGACAGCGACGGTTGCGAGATGTAGAGGGACTGCGCGGCTTTCGTGATCCCACCGTGGTCGACGACAGCGACGAAGTAGGTCACGAGATGCAGGTCCACGCGGCTATCCTATGCGATCACGTAACCTGCCAGTTACCGGTGAACGCCGGAGGACGCTTCTCGACGAACGCGCGGATCGCGCCGGGCGCGTCGGTCGCGAGGTTTACGGCCTGGGATCGGGCCTCGTTGTCGAGGGCTTCGCGGAGCGTCGACGTCGAGCCTTCCTCCAGCAGACGTGCCGACAGACTCACCGCGACGGGCGGCGCCTCGGCCAGCCGGACGGCCAGCTCGATCGTTCGGGTACCGAGGTCGGCGGGTTCGACCAGCTCTGTCACCAGCCCGAGCGCGAACGCCTCCTCGGCGTCCACGATGTCGGCGAGCATGACCAGCCGTTTCGCCTGGTGCAGGCCGACGAGGCGCGGCAGGATCCAGGAGCCGCCGAAGTCCACGGACATGCCGCGCCGAGCGAAGATCTGGCTGAACTTCGCGGTACGGGACGCCACGACGACATCGCACAGCAACGCCAGGTTCCAGCCGGCGCCGACCGCATAGCCCTCGACCGACGCGATCACCGGTTTCGAGAACTCCGCGACCGCCAGTGCCGCCGAATTGACCTCCCGCATGCGCTCGAGGGGATGCATGCTGTCGCGCCGGTCCATGTCGGCGCCGCTGCAGAAGTTGCCGCCCGCGCCGGTGAGGACGACCGCCCTCACCGAGTCGTCGCGCTGAAGCTCGTGGAAGGCATCCCGCAGCGCGGTCCACGAGTCGAGCGTCATCGCGTTCTTGCGATCGGGACGGTGGAGCGTGACGGTCGCGACCGCGCCGTCCCGCTCCACCGCGATGCCGGGCAAACTCACTCGCCCTTCCAGACGGGTGCACGCTTCTCGGCGAACGCGCGGGCACCTTCCTGGGCGTCGGCGGAGGCGAAGACCGGCTCGATGAACTTGCGCTGCGCGACGAACGCGTCGGGGTCGGTGTAATTGGCGGACATCGCCACGACCTGCTTGGTGGCGCGCACGGCGAGCGGTCCGTTCGCGGCGACGCGCGCGGCGAGTTCCTTCGCCACGGCCAGGGCCTCGCCCGGTTCGGTGAGTCGGTTGACGAGGCCGTGCTGGTGGGCGACCTCTGCCGTGAGCGGATCGCCGGTGATCGCCATCTCCATGGCCAGCGGGTAGGGGAGGATCTTCGGCAGGCGCAGCAGGCCACCCGCGGCGGCCGCCAGACCGCGCTTGACCTCGGGGATTCCGAACTTCGCCTCACGGGAGGCGACGATCAGGTCGGCGGACAGGGCGAGCTCGCAGCCACCGGCCAGCGCCCACCCCTCGACGGCAGCGATCAGCGGCTTGGTCGGGGGTGCCTCGGTGAGACCACCGAAACCGCGACCCGGGATCGACGGACGCTCACCGCGAGCGAACGCCTTCAGATCCATTCCGGCGCAGAACGTTCCGCCGGCACCGGTGAGGATGCCGATGGTCAGGTCCGGGCGAGCTTCGAACTCGTCGATCGCGGCGGCGAGCGCCTTCGAGACCTCCAGATCGACGGCGTTCTTCGCTTCGGGCCGGTTCAGCGTGAAAACGGCTACACCGTCGGAGAATTCGGTCAGGACAACGCTCATGTCAGATTTCCTTCGTGTCTGTGCGGACGAGTGACCATCGTGCGGGAACCCCGCCGTCGGAACGGATCTCACCGCGGTCGGCGAGAACGATGAGGTGCGCCTGCGTTTCCCGGACGGCGAGACGCCGCAGGCGGGGGGACATCACGTCGACCGGTCGCGACCACGTGATGCGCGTGGTGACCTCCCACGCGGTGGATTCCGGGTGCGCGTCGACGGCCGAACGGATCTCGTCGAGCCGCTCGTCGTGGTGTGCCATCAGCCGGCGCGCGCGGTCGGCGACACCGCGGAACCGGTACTCGTGGGCGGGCAGCACCTCGCATTCCGGCAGCGCGGTGGTCGCGTGCAGCGACAGCAGGTAGCGGTGGAGCGGATTCTCCAGCTCGCCGGGACCGGACGAGATGTTCGGGCTGATCCGCGGCAGCATGTGGTCGCCGCTGAACAGCAGATCGTGGTCGCGGTCCAGGAACGCCAGGTGGCCGGGGGTGTGGCCCGGCGTCCAGACCGCTTCGATGTTCCATCCGGGCAGGTCGAGCCGGTCCCCGCCGGACAGCACGACGTCGGCGGACTCACCGGCCGGGAACCGGACGATCTCGAAGCGCGGTGCCTCGGCGACCTCGTCAGGTGCGCCGAGTTCGGTCATGTCCACCCGCCACGCCTCGGCTTCCGCAGCGACATCGGCCGGGGTGAAGTGTCCGAGCGCCGCGGCTTCGGCAGCGTTCATCGCGAGGACGGCACCGGTCGTCTCGCGCAGGCGCGGAGCCAGACCGAAATGATCCGGATGCAGATGGGTGATCGCGGCATAGCGGACGTCGGAGATGTGGTGACCGGTTTCGGCGATGCCGTCGACCAGGGCGTTCCACGATTCCTCGGTGTCCATGCCGACATCGACGAGGGCGAGACCGTCGTCGATCGCAAAGGCGTAGACGAGGACGTACCGCAGCGGATTGCGGGGCATGGGAACGGGAATCGACCACAGGCCGTCCCGGACCTGCTCGACGGGCGGAAGGATTCCGGCCGCCCACGCCTCGCGCTGCAGCACGCCGATGTCGTCGGTGACGCTCATGGTTGCGCTCCGGGGACGCGCGTACCCAAGGTGCTGCGCAGGGTGCGCTTGAGGATCTTGCCGCTCGCGTTCCGCGGCAGTTCCGGCACGAAATGGATGTGCTGCGGCTTTTTGTAGGAGGCGAGGCGTTCGACGGTGAACTGCAGCAGTTCCGCCTCGGTGGGGACGGGGGCGCCCTCGGCGATGCGGACGACGGCGGTGACGGCCTCGCCCCACTTGTCGTCGGGCAGACCGACGACGGCGACCTCCGCAACCGAAGGATGTTCGGCCAGAACGGATTCGACCTCGATCGGGTACACGTTCTCCCCGCCGGTGATGATCATGTCCTTCACGCGGTCGGTGACGAACAGATAGCCGTGCTCGTCGAGATGGCCGGCGTCCCCGGTACGCAGAAAGCCGTCTTCGGTGAACAATTCGGCGTTCTCGGCGTCCCGCCGCCAGTATCCGACGGTGTTGTTGCGCGAGCGGCAGACGATCTCACCGGTCGCTCCGATCGGCAGGATCTCCCCCGTGGCGATGTCCCGGATCTGCACGTCGACCCCGGGCAGCGCGGTACCGGCCGAACGCAGCAGGTAGGAGCGGGGACCGTGCGGATCGTGGTCGTCGGCGCGCAGGGCGGTGAGCGCACCGGTGGTTTCGGTCATCCCGTAGCGCTGGACGAACCGGCAACCCAGGGTGTCCATCGCGCGGGCGAGCTGTGCCGGCGTGATCGGGGATGCGCCGTACGCGACGAGGTGCAGGCTCGACAGGTCGTAGTCCGCGAGATTCGGCATCTCGAGCAGCATGCCGATCGCGGACGGGACGAGGAACGCGTGGGTGACGCCGTATTCGGAGATCGCCTCGGCGACCAGCGCCGGACGCATCTCGCCGAGCAGTACCAGGTGCAGTCCTGCGGACAGGCTCGTGCTCATCCATCCGGCGCCCGCGATGTGGAACAGCGGCAGCGCATTCAGCGACACGGAGTCGTCGCCGAACTCGTAGAGCTCGAAGTTCTCGGGCACGTTGTAGAGGTTGCGGTGCACGGACACAACGCCTTTGGGGCGGCCGGTCGTGCCGGAGGTGTAGAGCTGCAGTGCTTCGCACTCCGGGTCGTCGCCGAATCCGGGGTCGATTCCGTCGCCGGATTCGACGAACTGCTCCCAGGACTGTGCGCCCGGAACGACCGAGGGGTCACCGACGACGACGATGTGCACGTCGGGCAGCACGCGCGCGACCGCCCGGGCGGCGTCGGCGAAGTCGGCGTCGACGACGAGGATGCCCAGCTGTGCGTCCTCGGCGATGGCGGCGGCCTCGTCCGGCGTCAGGCGCCAGTTCAGCGGGGTGAACACCAAGCCGGCCTTCGTGCACCCGACGAACATGGCAGCGCCGGGCAGGCTCATGCGCAGCAGCGCTCCGACGCGCCCCGACGCGGACCCGATCGCGGCGAGTGCCGAGCCGACCTTGTTCGTGTACTCGTCGAACTCGCGGTACGTCAGGGTCGTCCCGCCGGCGGTCAACGCGGGACGGTTCGGGCGCTCGGCCGCGAAGTGCCGAATGCGATTGGGAAGATGCAGCCCACTCGACAGCAGTCCACCTGACAAAGGAAGCTCCCGGTCCCCGTGATTTGTCACGAACCCGGTCGGGCCCGCACAGCCCAGTCGACCATCACGGTGGCCTCGACCACAAAGACGGGGCGCCGCACGAACCGTTAGGGAAGACCTATATCTCTTGCCGGCGGCATTCCAGCGACCGCACCACGGCCCGGATCCGTTCCGGATCCGACGGCCCGGTGTCGGACACGAACTGCCAGTCGGTCCGGGTCCACGGATCGACGAATCGGCCTTCGTCCGAGGGGACGTGCTGGGCGGCCTCGGCGAGGATCCGATACGCCGGGCTGTCGACGCCCTCGTCCTCCGTGCCCGTCATGACAAGCGAAATCTGTTGTGCGGCAGCGAGTTGCGTCAGGCGGACCAGGTGCAGGAGGTCGTCGCTGCCGTATCCGTGTGGAAGACCGGAGACCACCAGCACCCGCGGTTCGGGGTGGTGCGCGTCGCCCGCGGACGCGGCCAGCGCATCCAGGTCCGCGGCGTCGGCGAGACCCTTCAGCTTCGCACGGACACCCGCGACCTCGTGGACCGGCGGACCGGCCAGGAGCGAGCCGGCGAGGTCGGTGAGCTGCCGCATCGCACCCGCCGGATCGACGACGTGGAGGAGGGAACCCGGCCGCGATGCGAGCAGCCGGAGCGCGAGCGCCGACGCCACCGGGGCAGCGGCCTCGGCGTCACCGTCCACCCACAACGGCCGCCCCAGCGGCACGGGGACACAGAACGGCACCCGCAACGGTCCGCGGTCGGGTGCCGTGACCTCGCCGATCCGCACGCCGTCCGCGGCCTCACCCGGCCGCCGCCACGCGGGTGCATCCCACGAGGCGAGCGCCGCCGGTAGCGCCCCTTCGAGCGCAGCCAGCTCGGAGATCAGCTGCTCGGAATCGTCGGTGTAGCGGACCTCGGCCGCGGCGATCAGCTCGTCACAGCGCCGATGCGCCCGGGCCCGGGCCTGCTCGGCGGCGTCACCTGTGCGGGCCGAGGGATCGGCGACCGCGGCGGACAGTTCCTCGTCCAGCCGGTGATGCGCGTACTCGTGCGCCGAGACGTATGCCGCGGCCGACCGGGAGGCGTCCTCGAAGATCTGCCACATCCGAACGCACGTCGCCCCGGTTTCGAGGGGCGGCACTTCCTGCGGCGCGGGCGGGGTGGCCGGCTCGGGATCGTCGACCTCGACGCCGTGCGCGGTGAACAACTCGGCCAGGCCACCCGCATAGCCCTGCCCGAGCGCGCGGATCTTCCAGTCGCCGCCGCGCCGGTAGATCTCCCAGCACAGCAGCGCCGTCTCTCCGGCGACCGGTTCGATGCGGAACGTCGCCAGCGGCGTGCCCGCAGTATCGGTGAGGGTGGTGTCCACCGGGGTGACCTGCTCGGTGCCGAGGGCACACAGCACCCTGTCGGCGTCCGGCCGCAACCGCCCCGGTTCGACGACGAGTGCGTCACCGTCGAGCCGGACACCCGCGGTCTGCGGCTGGTTGTAGAACACGACGTCCTGCGACGACGCCACCTGCAGGTGGGTGTCGACGACGAGGGCACACAGATCCACCGGGACCGACGCGGTCGCCGTGAAGCGGACCGACGGCGTCGCGAGCGGGGCGTTCTGCCCCGCCCGGAACTCGACGGCCATCGGTTACGTCGCCAGGAACCGGCCGAGTTGCGGCGCGGCCTCACCCGGATGCTTGGCCTGGATGCCCTCGCCGATCGCCTGCAGCTTCCACTCCGGTCCCTGCCGGTACACCTTCGCCATCACCATGCCGGTGAACGGCATGCCGCCCTGCAGCGTGTAGCGGGCCAGCTCGGCGTTGGTGGTGCCGTCCACGAGGCGGCAGAACGCGTTCCTGACCTGCTCGAACGTGTGGCCTTTGTACGAGGTGACGATGAACATCACGGTGTTGACGTGCGGCGGGATCCGCGTCAGGTCGACGAGCACGACCTCGTCGTCACCGGCGCCCTCACCGGTGAGGTTGTCGCCCTGGTGCTGGATGGATCCGTCCTTCGACGTCAACTGTCCGTAGTACGCGACGTCGACGATGTTGTGGTCGGCGAACAGGACCGCCGAGGCGTCGAGGTCGATGTCCACCGAGCGGTTGCCGAACAGGCCGCGCTTCTCGACCGGATCCCATCCGAGGCCCATGCGCAGGAACGTCAGCGCGACGCCGCCCTCCTTGCGCAAGGTCACCTTCTGGCCCTTGACCAGGCTGACCGGGCGGTTCTTGGTGAGACTCACCTCGGCGGGAGGAGCGGCCGGCGCAGGGACCTGCTGGGCGGGCGTGGGCTGCCCGTAGGGCTGGGGAGGCGCGGTCTGCGGGTACTGCGGCGCGGGTGCCGGCTGACCGTACGGCTGGGGAGGTGCGGGCTGCGTGTACTGGGGCTGCGCGTACTGCGGTTGGGGCGCCGCCGGCTGGGCGTACGGCTGGGGAGCTGCGGGCTGCGGTGCCTGTCTCTTATGCACATCTGACGCTGCCGACGACTTAA
>NZ_JALPTB010000075.1 GCF_023218075.1 Rhodococcus sp. HM1
ACTCAAGCTGTCCTTGCCTTGGCTCGCCGACGTGTGAACGTGTTGTGGGCGATGCTCCGCGACGAGGCGGTCTACCAGCCCGCGTCTACCGTCGCGGCGGCTTGACAACTTCATTGAGATTCCTCCTGGGCTTTCTCCCCTCGCGAGCGGACCCGTACGTCACTCGAGGGTGGAACCGGCGTTCGGGCCTTCGAGGAACTTGTTCGGGGTCAGGAAGAAGCACAGCACCAGCGCACCGTTCGGCGCGGACGCACGATGCTGATTGCCCTGCGGGCGCCACGAGAAGTTGCCCACCGTGGTCTCGCCTTCCTCGTCGACAATGCTGCCCTCGAGCACCCACGTCTGTTCGATGCGCACGTGCTCGTGCAGGGGCAGCGTCGATCCCGGCTGCCAACGGAACAGTGCCGTGAGGAGTCCGGATTCCTCGTCCTTGAGCAGCACCTTGATGTCGATGCCCTCGTAACCGGACGGGCGCCAGGGCAGGGCCTCGACGTCGACGTACCGCGACGCGAGCGGCGGCAGAGCGTTCAGCGCATCGGCGAACGGGGTGATCGCAGTCATGGGGATTCTCTCTTCTCGGTGGTGGTAACGGTTCAGAACGAACGCGGGAGGCCGAGGTGCTTCTCGCCGATGTGGTTGCGCAGCATCTCGTTGGTCAGGGGGGCGAACGTGTAGAGGCGTGCGTCGCGGAACAACCGTTCCATGGGGTATTCCTTGCTGAATCCGGATCCGCCCATCAGTCGCATGCCCGCGTCGGTGATGTCGACAGCGGCGTCGGATGCAGCGACCTTCGCCATGGCGCTGAGGATGTCTGCGCGGGCACCTGTTGCCGTGGCGTCGGCCGCTTGGAGCATCAATGCCCTGGCAGCTTCGACCTGAATTGCTCCGTCGACCAGTCGGTGTTGACCGACCTGGAAGCTTCCGACCGGTCGGCCGAACACCTGACGCTGACGTCCGTAGTCGACCGCCGCTTCGAGAGCCCCCCGCGCGATGCCGAGTGCGGCGGCCGCAGCGTTGAGTCGTTCGCCGTTCAAGGTACCCAGGACCTGCCGGAAGCCTCGATCCACCTCACCGAGCACGGCTGTGTCGTCGAGCTTCACGCCCTCGAAGGTGACCTCGCAGGTGTCGAGGCTGTGGATGGCGAACGTGTCGAGTTCACGCACGGTGATTCCGGGAGTATCTGTCGGGACCAGGAACATCGTGATGCCGTCGATCGGTGACCGTTCGGACACGGAGGTTCGTGCGAGCACGATGAGATTGGCGGCATGTTGCGGTCCCGAGATCCACGTCTTCGCGCCGTCGAGGATCCAACCACCTTCGTCGGTCCTTCTCGCTCGCGTACGCATCACTCGGGCCACGTCGGTGCCCCCATCGGGTTCGGTGAGCGCGAAGGACACGCGTTCCCTTCCGTCGAGTAGGGGCGCCAGAACGGTGGTGCGATGCCGCTCGGTCCCGTACTCGGTCAGAAGACCGACGCCCATGTACTGGACGACGAGGCACACCGCCATCGAGGTCGGGCCGGCAGCGAGCTCCTCGAGGACGATGATCTGGTTGTGAGGATCGGCTCCGGTGGTGCCGTCGACCTGGGCATCAAGGCCGATCAGTCCTGCTTCGCCAAGGGCGCGGTACAGCTCCAGATCGAACGCGTTGGCTTCGTCGAGCTCGCGTACTCGCTCCGGCGGGGCGTAGCGATCGATGATGTCACGCACCATCTCACGCAGATCCGCTTGTTCAGTGGTGTCGGGCAGGGCGCCGATTTCGGTCATGAGGCTCCTCGACTGCGATCGGCCCGGTCCGCAACGGCGAGCTGGGCCTCGACCTCACCATACAAACAAACGAACGTTTTTCCAAGAACTCAGAGGCTCCTAGACAAACAAACACACGTTCGTTTACTCTTGTGATGCCGATTACATCCTCGCCCCGACCGGCGAGCAGCGATCACCACTACCAGGTCCGCATTCAGCCCACACGTCGGTACGGATGCGTGAACCATCTCCACCCTGCATGAGAGGCAAACAGCCATGTCCACCAACGAGACACCCGTCGACTGGAGTCGACTCTGGGGCGCCCCGGCGATGCTGCGCCTTCGACGCGATCGCCGCAGCTTCTTCACGATCGCCTGGATCATCTTTGCGGCAGCCTTCGGCACACTCGTCGGAATGGCTGCCTTCGCCCCGGAGGTCGTTGCGCAGCGGCCGATCCCCGGGCTGAGTGTCGGTCTGATCCTGTCGGGTGTCTATGTGGGCACGGTCATGAGCCTCGGCGTGTGGTATGTGCGACGAGCCCGCCACTGGGACGCACTCGCGGCAGCTGCGCTGCGCACCCCGGACACCATCGAGTTCGAGGCGGCCCGAAATGTCTGATGGGTTCAACACCACCGCCGTCATCGTCAGCGTCCTGCTGCTGGCGACGACATTCGTGGCAACCTACTTCGCCTCCCGCCGCACTCGTACGTCCGCGGAGTTCTGGACAGCCGGCGGTGCCATGACCGGGCGCAAGAACGGCACCGCCATCGCAGGCGACTTCCTGTCGTCCGCGTCGCTGCTCGGATACGCCGGCTTGGCCTATCTCTACGGCATGGACGGGATCGTCTACGCGATCTTCGCCTGCGGCATCTTCCTGATGGTGATGTTCCTGATTGCCGAGAAACTCCGTAACCTGGGTCGATTCACCTTCGCGGACGCCCTCGCCACCAGATTGCGATCCGGACCGGTCCGTGTGGTGTCTGCAATCTCCACTTTGTTCATCTGCATCTTCTACCTGCTGGCGCAGATGGTCGCCGGCGGCGTCCTCATGGAAGCGCTGGCCGGTATCGACTTCTCGTGGGGTGTCGTCATTGCCGCGGTGCTGATGCTGACCTACGTCCTGTTCGGCGGCATGCTCGCCACTACATGGCTCCAGATCATCAAGGCGGTCGCTTTGATGGCCGTCGTAGCTCTCCTGGTCATCCTGGTACTCATCCGGATCGACCCGAACCCACTGAACATTGTCGAGCAGGCGATCACCCAGAGCACCTTCGGCGACAACTACCTCGCAACCGGCAATTCGTTCGAGGGTTCGTGGAACATCGTGTCGATGGCCGTCGCCGTCACACTGTCCGCGGTGGGTCTGCCGCACGTCCTGATGCGGTTCTTCACCGTCCCCGACGCTGTCGAGGCCCGCAAGTCCGCAATCTGGGCAATCAGCCTGATCGGCGGCTTCAACGTCTTGATCGCCTTCCTGGGAATCTCGGCGCGAGCCGCACTCGGAACCGGGGGCGAGGAGATCGCGGGTAAGGGCGGCAACCTCGCACTGCCTGCGTTGACCGTCTGGCTCGGCGGCGACGGCTTCACGGGGGACTTGTTGCTCGCGCTGGTGGTCGCGGTATCGATCGCGACCTTGCTTGCCGTGTCGGCCGGCCTCGTACTCAGTGCTTCCTCCGCCGTGGCGCACGACCTGTGGTCACAGACCTTCCATCGCCCTGAACGTGAGGAGATCACCGTCGGCCGGATCGCGGCAGTCTCGCTGGTCATCATCACTGTCGGGGTCACGCTTGCCATCGGTGGCACACAAAATGTGACCTTTTTGGCCACCCTGGCTACGTCCACCGCGGCCAGCGCGAACTTCCCCGTCCTGATCATGACGCTGCTGTGGCGACGGATGCGTACTCTCGGCGCGGTAATCGGTGCGCTGTCCGGATTGGTCACGTCACTCGCTCTGATCCTCACCGGGCCGCTCGTCTGGCCGAGCCTTGCCCCACTGCTGTCCGATTCGTTGTCGACGACCGCGCCGTTCCCGTTGGCCTTCCCGATTCTGCTGTCGGTGCCCGCCGGATTCCTCGGATGCATCGTGGGCAGTTACCTCAGCCGCGAGAAGCCCGACGACGCAGCGTTCGACGAATTGCAGGTGCGCGCGCTCACCGGCGCCGGACTCGATACCACCAAGACTCTCGCGCATTGATTCAGGTGATCCGGGGCAGTGTCCCGGATTCCCCGTGGACACCGCCCCGGATCACCTGCCCGCATTGCCCGACGACAGATCAATCGGTTTGACGAAGGAGACATCATGTCCGTCAAGGTAGTTGCTCTTATCAAGGCCCTTCCGACCGTGAGCCGCGAGGAATTTCTCCACCACTGGCAGGTCGAGCATCCGAAACTAGTGTGGCAGCTTCCCGCGCTTGAACGCTACGTGCAGAACCCGGCGATCGAGCACCGTAAGGGGTGGCCGTTCGACGGGATGGCCGAGTTGCACTTCCCGTCGGTCGCTGCGGTGGCACACGCGTTCGCGACGCCGGAGGCCGACGTGCTGCGGGAACACGAGGAGGCGTTCATCGGTGAGCTGACCTGGTTCCTCGCCGACGAAACGAACGTCACGCAACCCTGACATTCGACGACCAGGATCAGGGTTCGCGAAGCAGGCCCTCCTGAGTTGCCGACGCGATCCGGTGACCGGCCTCGGTGGTGTAGGTGCATTCACAGAGCGCGCGGCCGCTGGTGGCAATCGGACTGCTCTGGCGGCACAAGAGCCAGTTGTTGAGCGACGGCGGCCGATGAAACCACATCGCATGATCGAGACTGGCACCGGAGATCACCCGATTTCCGTACCAGGACCGCCCATGGGGCATGAGGGACGGATCGAGAAGAGTCAGGTCCGAGACGTATGCCAGGAGGGCCGCATGCAACAGCGGCTCGTCCGGCACCGTCCCTGCCGCCCGAACCCAGTACGCCTGCTGCGGATCCCGAACCCCGCCCGCTGCCAGTGCCTCCGGGTGCTCGACGAATCGGATGTCGAAAGGATGCGGCGCTGCCCACCAGGAGGGCAGAGAGTCCAGCTCCAACCGCAGGCGCTCGCCGAGCGGGGGCAGCGCCTGCGGCGCCGGAATCCGGCCGGCCTCGAAGCACTGGTGGTCGAGCCCGGTCTGGGGAAGTGCGAACGACAACTGAACAGTGGCCAGAACTGCACCGCCCTGCAGCGCCGAAACCGCGCGGGCGCTGAACGAGCGGCCGTCCCGCAGCTCGACGACCTCGTACGTCACTGGAACAGTCGAGTCACCGCCACGCAGAAAGAGCGCATGCAACGAGTGCAGGTGCCGGCCGGACGCCACCGTGCGGCCGGCGGCCATGACGGTCTGAGCGAGGACGTATCCGCCGAACAACCGTGGCAACGCACGTTCCGTGGGCGGTCCGAGAAACGTGCCGTCGGGAAGCCGGGCCACGTCGAGTGCGTGCACCAGCGATTCGAGTTGGGGGGCGGATCCTGTCACCGGATGTGTCCTCCTCGTCAGCCCGCGGCCATCGATCCGCGGATGTGCGTTGACCTGTCTCACAACGGACTGTACCGTAAAGACAAACGTACGCTCGTTTGTTTCTGACGTAGGGTGCCGATCCCGATCCTCGGTGAATGCACTGTCAGAGCAGGCTTTTCGAACTACAAGGAGTCCGGGCATGCTGTCCAAGGTCCTCATCGCCAATCGCGGCGAAATCGCGACCCGCATCATCCGAACGTGCGCTGAGGTAGGGATCCCCAGCGTCGCGGTGTACTCGGAGGCGGACGCGAAGGCGCTGCACGTCCGTCTCGCAGACGAGGCAGTTCTCCTCGGTGGCGCCGCGGCCTCCGATTCCTACCTGGCCATCGACAAGATCATCGAGGCCGCGAAATCCACCGGCGCACAGGCCGTGCACCCCGGATACGGATTTCTCGCGGAGAATGCGGAGTTCGCGAAAGCAGTCGAGGACGCCGGTCTGGTATTCATCGGACCGCCGTCGGCAGCGATCGACGTCATGGGCTCGAAGATCGCTGCCCGCGAGGTCGCCGCGCAGGCGCAGGTTCCGCAGGTCCCCGGCTCGCAGGGCACGATCGCCTCGGCTGACGACGTCATCGAGTTCGGCGACAAGCACGGTTATCCCGTCGCGATCAAGGCCACCTACGGCGGCGGCGGCCGCGGCATGCGGATGGTCGCCTCTGCCGCCGACGCCGAGTCCGCCTTCGCCTCCGCCAAACAGGAATCCGCCGCCGCATTCGGACGAGACGACGTCTACCTCGAGCGCTACCTGTCCTCCGCACGCCATGTCGAGGTCCAGGTGTTCGCGGACAAGCACGGCAACGCGGTGTGGATCGGCGACCGCGACTGCTCGGTCCAGCGACGCCACCAGAAGCTGATCGAGGAAGCGCCGGCTCCCGGCCTGTCCGACGAGCTGCGCCGCGCCATGGGTGAGGCGTCGGTCCGGTTGGCGAAGGCGGTCGGGTACGTCGGCGCGGGAACTGTGGAGTTCCTGGTCGAGGCCGATCGGGAACGTTTCTACTTCCTCGAGATGAATACCCGCATCCAGGTCGAGCACCCGGTCACCGAAATGACCCTCGGTCTCGATCTGGTTGCCGAGCAGCTCGCCGTCGCGGCGGGCGAACCGCTGTCGATCACCGAGTCCGGTGCTCCCCCGCGCGGTCACGCGATCGAGGTACGTGTCAACGCCGAGGACACCCGTGGGGCCCTGTTCATGCCCAGCCCCGGTCCGATCTCCACCGTCACGGCCCCGACGCGGGCGGGTGTCCGCTGGGACGGCGGCTACGAGTCCGGCGACGAGGTCCAGCCCTATTACGACAGCCTCGTCGGCAAGCTGATCGTATGGGCCCCGACCCGTGACCGGGCACTGGACCGTCTGGCGCTCGCACTGGACGAGCTCGTCATCGATGGCGTGCCCACCACGGTGCCCGCCGCACGCGCGATCATCATGCACAAGGATTTCCGAAACGTCGCGATGCACACCAACTGGCTCGAACGCGACATCGACTTCGCATCGCTGCTCGCGCCGCTCGAGGCGCCCGCCGACCCCGAGGACGACGTCGACGAGGTCCTTCCCCGCAACGAGGTATGGGTCGGGGACCGCCGCTACGTGATCCCGTTCTTCACCCCGGCCGGCCCTGCCGCGGCCACAGCCGCAGTCGAGCCTGCAGCCCCGCGCCGTGTCGCGGGGGGCGGGCCACGCAAGAAGCGCGGCGGTAGCGGCGCCGCGGCCAGTGGGGAGATCAAGAGCCCCATGCAGGGCACCGTCGCCCAGATCGACGTCGAGGTCGGCGCCACCGTCGAGGCCGGACAGGTGCTCATGGTGCTCGAGGCGATGAAGATGCAGAACCCGATCCGCGCCGCGATCACCGGCGTGGTCGAATCGCTCGCGGTCAACGTCGGCGATGTCGTGCCGTCCGGGGCTGCACTGGCGACCGTCGTCATGGCAGGTGAGTGACATGACCACATCGCACGGATCACCGGTTGCCGTCGTCACCGGTGCGGGCGGGGGCCTGGGCGCGGTGACCGCGAAGACACTGGGCGCCGATTTGGGGTTGGCCGTCGCATGCGTGGACATCGACGAGGCGGGCGCCACGCGCACCGCAGAAGAACTGCGCTCCGCCGGAATCGAGGCAGCGGCATTTGCGGTCGATATCACCTCGGAATCGGCCGCCGCCTCACTCGTCGAGGCCGTGCACGCCGAGCTCGGTTCCGTCTCGCACCTGATCAACATCGCCGGAATTCTTCGGCGAACGCACCTCGCGGACACCGACGCCGCTTCCTGGCGGCAAGTCATGGACGTCAACGTCACCGCGCCGTTCCTGCTCACGCAAGCGTTCGCGGACGATCTGCGAAACGCCGAGTACGGCCGAGTCGTCAACTGCGCATCGTTCGCTGGCACCCGCGGGTACGAGTACCCCGCCTACGCCGCATCCAAGGCGGCGCTGATCAACCTGACCAGCTCGCTGCTGTTCGACTTCTGGGACACAGCGGTGACCGTCAACGCCGTCGCCCCTGGAGCGATGGACACCCCGATGCTCGACCGTGCGGCCGCCGACCGCATGGCCGCCAAGACCCCCACCGGACGCATCCTCGACCCCGAGGATGTCGCGGCGGTGATCGGTTTCCTTGCCGGTCCCGCTTCCCGCGGAGTCAACGGAACCACCACGGTGATCGACGGAGGCGCCTCCCTGCTGTTCAGTTACAAGTAGCTCACCTCGACTCACCCTCATCACGACCATTTTTGGAGTACTCCGATGACTGACACCTTGGACGACACCCAGACCTCGACCACCCTGAGCCCCCATGACGAGCTGGAGGCACGGCTGGCCGCCGCCCGGCTCGGCGGCTCGGAGAAGCAGCGTCAGAAGCAGATCGAGGCGGGCAAGATGCTCGTCCGCGACCGACTCGAACTGCTCTTCGACAACAGTTGGAGCTTCGAGGACGGGCTGCTCGCCCGTTACGACGAGGGACTGCCCGGAGACGCGGTCGTCACCGCCGTCGGCAAGGTCGATGGGCGCGATGTGATCGTCATTGCGAACGACTACACCGTCAAAGCCGGCACCTGGGGTAAGCGGACCTTCGAGAAGATCACGCGCGCACAGGAACTCGCCGACTCCACCGGCACCCCGCTCGTGTACTTGTTCGACTCCGCCGGCGCACGCATCGACGAGCAGTTCGAGAGCTTCGTCGGGCGCCGCGCCTGGGGCAACATCTTCTACAACCAGGTTCAGATCTCCGGACGCGTCCCCCAGATCTGTGCACTGTTCGGCCCCTCCCCCGCTGGATCCGCGTACGTTCCCGCTCTGTGTGATCTGACCATCATGGTCCGCGGACACGCCACCGCCTACCTCGGTTCCCCCCGTCTGGCGCAGATGGTTACCGGTGAGGACGTCACCCTCGAGGAGATGGGCGGCGCCGAGATGCACTCCACCACGTCGGGTCTGTCCGACGTGCTCGTCGAGGACGACGAGGAGGCGATCTCCGCGATCCGCGTCTGGCTGTCGTTCCTGCCGTCGAACTGGGAGCAGGAGCCTCCGGTCACCGCACCGGCCGAACCGTCCGGGGTCCGCACGATCAAGGAAATTGTTCCCGAGGTCGAATCCGAGATCTTCGACATCCACGAACTCATCGATTCGCTCGTCGATGACGCCAGCTTCTTCCCCTACAAGCACCTGTTCGCACCGGAACTTGTGACCGGGTTCGCGCGACTGAACGGTCAGAGCGTCGGAATCGTGGCGAACCAACCGACCGTGAAGGGCGGGGTCATCTTCCCCGACTCCTCCGACAAGGCGGCGCGGTTCATCTGGATCTGCAACGCCTTCAACATCCCGATCCTGTTCCTGGTCGACATCGCCGGTTACATGATCGGTTCCGAGGTCGAACGCCAGGGCATCATCCGGCACGGCGCAAAGATGATCTTCGCGGTCTCCGAGGCACGCGTTCCGCGTATTACGGTACTGCTGCGCAAGGCCTACGGCGGTGGTTACCTTGCCATGTCCGGCGCGCCGATGCAGCCCGACGCGCTGATCGCGCTGCCGACCGCCAAGCCTGCCCTGATGGGCCCGGATGCCGCCGTCAACGGCATCCACTACAACCGCATCCAGGCGATCGAGGATCCCGAGGAGCGCGCCGCGTTCATCGCCGAGAAGCAGGCCGAGTATGCCGCGGGCATCGACGTGTTCAAGATTGCGAACGAGAACGCGGTCGAGGCTGTGGTTCCCGCTCACGAGCTGCGCAACGAGCTGACCCACCGTCTCGCTCTGTACCGCAAGCGCGACCGCACGGCCCCGGCCCGACGCAACGGGGTCACGCCGGTATGACCGCTCCGGCTCCGCGTGGCGAGCAACTCTGCGGCGTCATCACCGGCGCCGCCAGCGGAATCGGCCGTGCCTGCGTCGATCTGTTCCTCGCTCGCGGCGCTCGGATCGACGCCTGGGATCGCAGTGCCGACGCGCTCAAATCGCTCGAATCCCTCGGTGCGGGTGCCGGTGCCGCAATCGCCACACGTGTCGTCGATGTCACCGACCCGGAGTCGGTCACGAGCGCATCTCATGCCGTCCATGAGCAGTGGGGTCGGGTCGATTTCGTCGTCAATTGTGCCGGGGCGTTTCTCGTGGGGCCTCTTTCGGAGGTGCCTGCGGACTCGGTCCGCGGGCTCTTCGATGTGAACGTCCTGGGTACTACGTTGGTCACGCAGGCCCTGCTACCTGGGCTGACTGCGAGTCGAGGCTCGATTGTCAACGTGGCGAGCGCTGTCGCTCTCAAAGCGACACCGAGTAATTCGCACTATGCGGCGTCCAAGGCTGCAGTGGCTCACCTGACCCGATGCTGGGCGCTCGAGCTCGGGCCCCAGGGCGTTCGAGTCAACTGTGTGGCACCGGGCCCGACCGCGACGCCGATCTACCGGGCGGCCGGCATGACGGTGGAGCAGGAGGACGCTTTGCTGCGCGAACGTGCGTCCACCATTCCGCTGCGCCGGATCGGAGATCCAGTCGACACGGCCAGGTGGATAACTACTCTCGCGTTGGAAGACAACTGGACCACCGGGGCGGTCGTGCCGATCGATGGCGGTATGTCACTCTGACACCCCACTGGCAGCAAACGGTGCCCACACTCGACCGAGTGTGGGCACCGTTTGCAATCTGGAGAAATGGGGACTCGGCATCGGTCACCCCGTCGTCGGTACGGCGCTGGGCGCACGCAGAGCGATGCCGGTGGATCGCTTTACCGCTCTCCACCGGCATCAGGGCCGAGCTGTTCAGCTGTTCTCGTCGACCCCCAGCTGCCGTAGTGCCATCGTGATGTAGGTATTGGCGACCTTGTCCAGGGACTTCGGCCCGCCGGGCTTGTACCAGGACGACACGTGAGCTCCCTGAGCGAGCACCGAGTAGGTCTGCAACTTCGCGTCGAGAATCTTGGCACCGGTCTCTTTGGCGACATTCTTGACCAGCGACTGGAGTAGCTTCTCGTACTCTTCCCGCTTCTCGAGCACCTCGTCGAGATCCTCCTCGCTCAAGGCGCGCAGCTCGGAATTGCCGATGAACACTTCGCGGGCGTGTTCGGCGTGATACCGGATGTGGCAGTCGACAGCCGCCTTGAACTGGTTGACCGCACCCCGGTCCGCATCCTCGATCGCCCGGTGGACGGCCTCGAGCAGTTCATCCATGACCGACACCATGATGTCTCGGAGCAACTCTTCCTTGCCACTGATGTGGTTGTAGAGGCTGCCTACCTGAATACCCACCTCGCTGGCCACCGCACGCAGAGAGGTCGCCTCATAGCCATGCGCGTAGAACAGTTTGGCTGCGGCCTCCCGAATGGCCGTGCTGGTGCGGATACCACCGCGCGTCGCCCGAGTTGCCCGCGTCACTGTTCCTCCGAAGGTCGAGCTGGACCTCAGGGGTCCAACTGAGTGAGTCCACAAACTACCGTACGTTAGCTGGATTGTATGTTGCCGGCGACCGATCCGGTCGACCGCGGCACGCCGATCACCAGCCCATTGCGCTGCGGATGTGCGTCTTGACGATCTTGCCGCTCGGGTTGATCGGAAGGGCGTCCGGCCCCACCAGCGCGATCAACTTGGGCACCTTGTAGCCGGCGAGGTGCTCACGCAAAAAGCCCGTGATCTCGGGTTCGGTGACGGTCTTGCCCGGCCGGACAGCGATCACTGCTCGAACTTCCTCGTCCCATTCGTCGCTGGGCACGCCAATGACGGCAGCTTCCATCACCGCCGGGTGTGTGTGGAGCAGTTGCTCGATCTCGGAACTGTAGACGTTCTCGCCACCGGTCTTGATCATGTCTTTTGCGCGATCTCGGAAGAACAGGTATCCCTGCTCGTCCCGGACCGCGAGGTCGCCCGTGCGCAGCCAGCCATCTCGCAACACTTCCGCAGTAGCCTCCGGTCGCCCAAAGTAACCCGTCATGAGGTTGGGGCCGCGCACGCAGATTTCCCCGATCTCGCCCGGGTCCGACGGCTTGTCCTCGAACAGGTCGCGCAACTCGACCTGTGTCAGCAGGTATTCGGTGCCGATCGATCCGTCGATCTCGGGGCGGAGCATGTCCTGAGGCAGCAATCGACTGACCATCGGGCCGGCTTCGGTCAACCCGTACCGGAAGAACAGGTCGACGTCCGGGATGAGTTCGGACACCGCGAGCTTGTCCGGCATGCGCAGCAGACCGGCCCCACTGTGGAGCGCTTTGAAGTTGCGACGGAATCCGTCGGAGTCGAACGCTCCGGCCTTGAGCATTCTCCGAATCATGTTCGGAACCAAGAACATATTGGTAATCGACTCACGCTCGACAAGGTCGGCGATCTCGTCCTCGACGAACCTGTGTGCCAATACGGAACTGTTGCCGGTCACATAATGCGGCAGGAACCAGCACAGCAGCGCAGCCGAGTGAAACAGGGGGGTGACGATGAGCCCTCGGTCGTTGGGGCGGGCACCGATGCGGCAGTCGGCGATTTCGTTGATCGCGTTGGTGAGGATGGCTGTGTGAGACAGCACCACCCCCTTGGAGAACCCGGTGGTTCCACCCGTGAACAGGATGCAGGCGGCATCGGAGGCAGACACGGAAACGTTCGGACGGCCGTCGCCCTCGGTGGCAACGACCCTCTCGAACTCGTCGCCTTCGTGCACGACGGTGATCGGTTCCTTCAAGTCCCGACCGGACTGCGCTTCCGCGATCGCCGCATCGAACCCGTCGCCGACCAGCACCACGGTGGCCCCGGTTTCGTTGATACCGTGGGCCAGCTCCTCGGTCGCCCAGCGCCAGTTGTAGGGCACATATGCCGCTCCGGCAGCCGTGATACCGAGGAAGGTCTCGATGCTGAAGACTGTGTTGCCGGCGAGAACACCGACTGTGTCACCGGGCGCGACACCGAGTCGTCGCAGGCCTGCGGCAATGCGCCACGCACGGTCGGCGAGTTCACCATGCGTGAGTCGGCGACTTCCGTCGAAGATTGCTTCGCGGTGAGGTACCAACCGCTCGTTACGGCGGATGGCGTCGACAAGAGTGAGCATGGTTCTCCTTATTACGCGCACAAGAAAGTGTGTTCCCCAACACTACGACAAACGTACGTACGTTCGCTAGTGGGAATTGGCGATGGGGTACAACCTCGAGGTGTGGGCGCCCCGAGCGGCCTGAGCACTCGGGGACGACCCAGAACCGGATCAGACTGCGGGAGCCTCGGGATAGTCGATGTAGCCCTTGTCTCCGCCGGAGTAGAACGTGTCGAGGTCGGGCTCGGCCAACTCGATGCCCTCGCGCAACCGTCGCACGAGATCGGGGTTGGAAATGTAGTACCGCCCGAACGCGATCAGATCGGCGCCGCGGTCCAACCAACGATCCGCAGCGGCCTTGTCGACGAAGCGCGCGCTGCCGACCGTCGCGGGGTTGACGATAAGCGGACCGGTCCACGCCTTCCGGATGTCGTCGTTGATCGCGTCGGAGGCGGTCTCGAGAATGTGCAGATACGCCAGACCCAAGGGATTGAGTGCCTCGATCACCGTGCCGTAGAGACCAGCGGGGTCACTCTCGTTCATGTCGTGGAATTTGCCGCCGGGCGAGAACCGGATACCGACACGATCGGCGCCGATGGCATCACTGACCGCCGTGGCGACTTCGACCGCGAAGCGTGCACGGTTGCCGTGTGAACCGCCGTACTGGTCAGTGCGCTGATTACTGTTGTCCGAAAGGAACTGCTGAATCAGGTAGCCATTGGCGCCGTGAATTTCGACTCCGTCGAAGCCGGCGGCGATGGCCCGCTCAGCCGCATCGACGAAGACTTCGACCTGTTCCTGGATCTGCGCGACGCTCATCTCCACCGGGGTCACGAACGCCAGACGGCCACCGGAGTTGAAGATGGTGCCCTGTGCCGCGATTGCGGAGGCGCCGACCGGCTGCATGCCGTTGATCTCGGGGTGACCGATTCGGCCGCCGTGCATCAATTGAGCGAAGATCCGCCCACCTGCCTCGTGGACGGCCTGAGTGATGGGTCTCCACGCGGATTCCTGCTCGTCGTTGTAGAGACCCGGGATATTCGGTTCCGACTGGCCCTGCTTCGAAGGCGAGATTCCTTCGCTGACAATGAGGCCGGCAGTTGCGCGCTGCGCGTAGTAGCGCGCCGCGCTCACCGAGGGCACGCCTGTCGCACTGGCGCGCACGCGGGTCATGGGTGCCATGACCACCCGGTTCGGTAACTCGATCGAGCCGAGCTTGTAGGTATCGAAAAGAGAGTTCATGCGTTCTCCTCGTATGGCGACGGGCGACTGGGAATGGAAACGACGTTTGCACTCGACAGTCGAAGCGCCCGGACACTGCATCCGACTCGAATTCCTGTGTGTGCAAACCGTTTCCTACCACGGTTCTCGTTTCGGCGGAGTTGCCCCGCCTCAAACGTACAAGCGTTTGTATGCACAGTATCGGGCGGTGACGGGCATCACGTCAACCCCGATGGCTCTCCATCCCGAAAAGCCCATTCGAGACATCGAAAATCACCCAGGGTCTTGACGTACATCACCGATTAGCGGAGAGTGTGCCCTACGCCACATACGAGCAAACGTTCGTATGTGTTCGCCCCCACTTCTTCTGTGATCAACCCAGTAAGGAACTGCAATGAACGCTTCGACCTGCCGCCGCGCGGTGCTCGCCACCGTCGCTCTTGGCGCAGCCCTCACTGTTGCGGCGTGTACGGCCAGCGCTCCGGCCGAATCGGGAAGAGGAGCCACGGGATCGACCAGTAACGGCGAAGACCCCCTGCCGATCGACCAGCTATGTGGGGACCGTCCGATCAAAGTGGCTCACGTTGCGGGATTCGGTGCCAACTCGTGGCGAAAGATCACTCAAGCCGAACTGGTCGACGAGCTGTCCGCATGCCCGAACGTCAGCGTCGAGTACACGCAGGCCGACAGCGACCTGCAAAAGTACATCACGGCCATCAACTCTTATACCGCAAAGGGATTCGACGCGATCGTCACATACGACGACTTCGGCAGCCAGGCCCTCAACGCATTGAAGAACGCTCACGACGCAGGCGTAGTCGTCGTTCCTTACATCGCCGATCCGGGCGGCTCCGTCGGCGTCGACTACGACGGCTACGTCCAGTACGACTTCGACACCGAAGGCGACACCATGGCCAAGTGGCTGAACGACCAACTCGAGCCGGGCGGCAAGATCCTGTTCAGCGGTGGCCTGCCCGGCGGCAGTCCGTCGACCGTCGCCCTGTGGGACGGGCTGATGGAGACGGCCAGCGAACTAGGAAACCCGTTCTCGCCCCTGACCAATGAGCCTCAGCCATCGAACTGGGATGCTGCATACGAGCAGCGCGCGATGGCCGGAGCCCTGACCAAGTACCCCGAGATCGACGCATTGGTCTCGGATTACGGAGTCGCGTCCAAAGGCGGCGTTCGCGCCTTCGTCAATGCCGGCCGTCCGATCCCGCCACTGGCAACGTCGGCGACAGACAACGAACTCGGTTGCATGTGGCTTCAGTACCACGAGAGCAACCCGGATTTTCACCTGTTGACACTCGACGGCACCACCACCGTCGTCCGTATCGCCGCCCGCAAAGCGCTCGCGGCGGTCAACGGACTACCCGACAACGAACCGGAACAGTTCGAACTGCCCACCTTCATCGACACCCGTAACGGCAAGCTCCCGACTTGTCGTGAGGACCTGCCTCCGGACGCCGATCTGTCTTCGGCCCTCTCCCCCGATCAGCTGCAGGCCGTCTTCCAGTAACACACGGCGAACATGACCATGAGGAGTCCCTGTGACCATCACACCTCCAGACGACGTGATGTCCGAGACTGACACACAAATTCAGGCAGGTCCCGCCGATCCCCATCGGGACCAGAACATCGTGCTTCGACTCGATTCCGTCGACAAGAAGTATCCAGGCGTGCACGCCATCAAGGCAGTATCCCTCAAAGTCCGACGAGGCGAAGTGCATGCGCTGGTCGGACAGAACGGTGCCGGCAAGTCGACCTTGGTCGGTATCGCAGCAGGATCGGTCACCGCGGACTCCGGCACGGTGGAGATCGGCGGCGCTCGCGCCACTCATCCGACACCGCAGTGGTGCCGTGAGCAGGGCCTGGCCATCGTCTATCAGGAACCGGCCCTGCTCCCCGACCTGACGGTGGCAGAGAACATGCGGCTGAGCATGCCCGAACACCTGCGTCCGGCGGTCAAGGACCAGATCAGCTGGGCGAACCAGGTACTCGCCCGATGGAGCAACGTCGCATCCATCGACCCGACCACACCGGTTCGAGAGCTGCAACCCGATGCGCGGTTCGTCGTCGAAATTGCCAAAGCCTTGGCGGAAGAGCCCAAGGTGATCGTCCTCGACGAACCCACCGAACACCTCCTACCCGCTGCCGTCACCGAGCTGTTCCGATTGATCTCCGAGCTCATCGACGCAGGTGGCGCCGTCGTCTACATCTCGCACCGCCTCAACGAGGTCAAGCAGATCGCGCACACCGTCTCGGTCCTGCGCGACGGCGCCCTGGTCGGGACCTTCGCCGGTGACAGCGTCACCGAGCAGGACGTCGTCAACCTGGTTGTCGGACGCGAACTCACCCGAACCTTCACCCGCGAAACCACGCGCCTGGTCCCGCTCGGGGCCACCCTGCTGGAGGTCACCGACTTCGCCGGGGATCACTTCTCGGACGTCGACTTCTCGGTGCGCACCGGAGAGATCATCGGGTTCGCCGGCGTCGAGGGTCAAGGCCAGCGCGCGGTCCTGCGAGCCCTGGGGGGACTGGTCTCGAACCGGGGAACGGTCACCCTCAATGGAAGGGTGGTGAAGACGGCGAGTCCGACCGACGCTCTCGACGGAGGAATCGCTTATCTGACCCATGACCGGCACAACGAAGGCATTCTGCCCGGATTGAGCTTGCGGGAGAACGCATCCCTGTCAGCACTGGGTCGGATCTCGCGACTCGGCGTCATCCGTGGACATCGCGAACGCAAGGTCACGTCCGAGACATTTGCCTCGATGCGGGTCAAGGCCCCCTCGTCCGAGGTCGACATCGCCACTCTGTCGGGCGGCAACCAGCAGAAGGTGGTCCTCAGCCGGGTGCTGATGACCGAATCCGAGGTGATTCTCGCGGACGAGCCCACTCAAGGCGTCGACATCGGTGCCCGAGAAGAGATCTACGCGATCCTGCGCGAGGCTGCCGCCCGCGGGGCGGCGATCATCGTCCTATCCTCCTCCGCCGCCGAACTCGAACAGCTCTGCGACCGTGTCATCGTGTTCTCAAGAGGAACCATCGCCAAGGAACTCTCCGGCGAGGATCTCTCCGAGCACGGCATCGCCCAGGCGGTCCTGAGTGCAACGAGCACTCGCAGCCGCGTCGAGGCCACCCTGCGCAAGATCACCCTCGGCCGACGAATCGCCCGCAACGATCTTGCCCCCGCAGCGATCCTCGCAATAGCGACGATCCTGCTGGCACTCGTCGCGATCAACCAGAGCGACTTCTACCTGACCACACGCAATTTCGGTCTGATACTTCCACTGCTCGCGACGCTGATGTTCTTCGCGATGGCGCAACAGGTCGTCATGATGATCGGCGGCATCGACCTGTCCGTCGGCCCTTTGGCAGGCCTACTCGTGGTGGTGGGATCGTTCGTGCTGTCGGCTTACCGGTCGCCCGTCGGAATGGTGCTCGGCCTGATCGTGCTGATCGTCGTCGCCGCAGTCGTCGGTGCGGTGAACTGGACACTGGCGGTCGTGGTGAAAATCAACCCCCTCATCGCCACCTTGGTCACATACACCGCCATCCAGGGCGTCGCATACCTCCTGCGTCCATTGCCCGACGGCACCATCGACCCGATCTTCCTCTCCTACGTCAGCAACAAGCTCGGATTCATCCCGGTCATGGTGATCCTGGCCGTGGTCGTCGCGATCGTTCTTGAGGTGGCGATGTACCGGACGATCTTCGGGATCCGCCTGCGCGCCACCGGGTCCGCACACGACACTGCAGATCGAGTCGGTGTGCGCACCAAGCGGATCGCTCTCGCCGCCTACGTCGGCTGCTCGATCCTGGTCGTTCCTGCCGCGCTCCTGCTCATGGCGCAGGCCGGAACCGGCAACGCCAGCATCGGTGACAGCTACACCCTCGCCAGCATCGGTGCCGCGGTCCTCGGGGGCGCCTCCATCTTCGGCGGACGAGGTTCGTTCATCGGGGCCTGCTTCGGTGCTGTGCTGGTCATCCAGATCAACACCGTCGTCCAGTTCCTCGATCTGCCGCTGTACTGGCAGCAATGGCTCCTCGGTGGACTGACCATCGCCGCAGCCGCCCTGTACTCGCGCACCCGCACACTCACCGAGCGGAGTTGACCGTGACGACAACGCCCACCTCCACCCCCTCCGGGGTCGAATCCGCGACCCGACGCCGCTGGTCCTTCTCTTGGACCGCGACCAGTTCGGTCGTCGTCATCACCGTCGCGCTGTTCTTGTTCAGCTGGATGATCGCACCCGGCAGTGTCTCCGGCAGCGCGATCGACTCCCTGCTGCCGTTCGCGGGCATCCTTGCAATCGCGGCGATCGGTCAGACCATCGTGGTGATGCTCAAGGGCATCGACCTGTCGCTGCCCGGCATGATGACGCTTGCTGCTCTGGTCAGCAGCCAGTACGCGCAGGATCACGGCAGTATTGTCGGTGCACTGGCAATCGTCGCCGGTATCGCCATCATCGTCGGTCTGGTCAATGGGATCGTCGTGTCCGCGTTCTCGGTGACTCCGCTGGTCGCCACGCTCGCTGTCAACGCCGTTCTGATGGGCGCGGCTCTCGCCTACTCCGGTGGCACGCCCACCCGGGCTCCAAAGAGTGTCTCCGACTTCGCACTGGAGAAGACCCTCGGGGTGTCGAACACCGTGTGGCTAGCGATTCTGCTCGTCGCCGTCACCGTGTTCGCCACCGGCTACACGACGTGGGGTCGCCGGGTGATGGCGGTCGGTTCGAACGAACGGACCGCGTGCGCTGCCAGCGTCCACACCGGCCGGATCAAGATCAGCGGTTACGTCGCCGCAGCCCTGTGTTACAGCGGCGCCGGTGTCCTTCTCGCCGGGTACGTCAGCACGCCCAGCACCAACGCGGGCACCAGCTACTTGCTGCCGGCTATCGCGGCGGTCGTTGTCGGCGGTACCGCACTCACCGGTGGACGCGGCAACATCATCGGCTCTGCCGTCGGCGCGCTGTTCCTGAGCCAGCTGACCCAGCTCGTCCTGTCGCTCGGTGCCCCGTCCTCCACCCAGTTCCTCGTCCAGGCTGCCGTCATCGCGATCGCAGTCGGTGTGCAGCAACTGGACCTGCGCCAGCTCATTCACCGGATGATTCCCAGAAAGGATCCTTCATGACGAACAACGGCCAGAGACTCAACGGCAAGGTTGCATTCGTGACCGGCGCCGCTCGCGGCCAGGGCCGGTCTCATGCCCTGACCCTGGCAGGCGAGGGTGCGGATCTCATCCTTCTCGACTCGGTTTGTCCGATTGAGCACGTGGACTACGCAATGCCCACTTCCGCGGATCTCAAGGAGACCGCACGGTTGGTCGAAGAGCGCGGCCGTAAGGCGGTCCTCATCGAGGCCGACGTGCGCGACGAGGCGATGATCCCGGCAGTCGCCGACGCCGCAAACGCTCTGGGACGTCTCGATATCGTCGTTGCCAATGCCGGCGTGCTGGGTGCCGCCAAACCGTCGTGGGAACTCACCCGCGCGGAGTGGGACACTCTGATCGACATCAATCTCACGGGTGTCTGGCAGACGTTCAAGGCGGCGCTACCGCACATCATCAGCGGTGGCCGCGGTGGTTCGATCATCGCAATCAGTTCGATCGCGGGCATCCGGGGCGTGCCGCACGTCGCGCATTACACCGCGGCCAAGCATGCTCTGGTCGGTTTGGTCGGCTCCATTGCGAACGAGGTGGCCTCCCACAACATCCGAGCGAACACCGTGCACCCGACCAATGTGCGTACCGACATGATCGACAATCCGACAGCCGCCAGGATCTTCCGCCCCGATCTCGAGCACCCGAACCTCGACGACGGCGTCGAGGTGCTCGGACGGATCAACCTACTGCCTGTGCCGTGGGTCGACAGCACCGACATCTCCGAGGCCGTGCTGTGGCTGGCGTCGGACGAGTCCCGGTACGTCACCGGGACCGCACTGCCGGTCGACGCAGGCATGCTCGCGAAGTACCCCGGCTGACCTCAACACATCCGCAAAGCCCCTCACCTCGAAGGAGAGAACCCATGGCACACAACGGTGGACCTGTCCGCACCATCGCCCTGATCGGTCGCAAGCCCGGCATGTCTTTCGCAGAGTTCGACGAGTACTGGCGTGAGAAGCACGCACCGTTGGCCGCTCAGGTTCCCGGTGTCATCCGCTACGTGCAGCGCCATGTCGTCCCGCAGGACGGCGCGAGCGAACCCGACAACGGATTCGGCATCGACGGTCTCGCCGTCCTGGACTACGAGAGCGCCGAGGCCATGGACGCCGGGTGGGCTTCCGAGGCCGGCCAGGCCGCCCTCGCCGACGTGGAGAACTTCATCGGCAAGCACTTCGTCGTCGTTCTCGACGATTACGTCGTCATCGGCGACTGAAGCCAACCAGAACCCCAAGCAGTCAGTGAACCGAGGTATCCGATCATGGATGTGGGCGTAGTCTACTTTTTCACCGACCGAGGACCGAGCCCTGTCGAGTTCGGGCAGGCCGCCGAGTCCTACGGCTTCGAGTCGCTCTTCGTACCCGAGCACACGCACTTTCCGGCATCCCGCAGGACCGACTACCCCGTCGCCTACGGCGGTCCGGACCTGCCCGAGTTCTACCTGCGGACCTACGATCAGATCGTCACGATGACCATGATCGCTGCCCACACACAGACCATCATGCTCGGGACCGGGGTGTGCCTGCTCGCACAGCACGATCCGATCGCCAAGGCCAAGCAGATCGCGACCCTCGATCATCTCTCCGGCGGCCGCGTCATCTGCGGTGTGGGAATGGGATGGAATGTCGAGGAGGCCGAGGCGCACGGGGTGGTGTGGAAGCAGCGTTACTCCACCGTGCGGGACAAACTCAAGGTGATGCAGGCACTGTGGACGCAGGACGAGGCCAGCTTCGACGGTGTCCGCGCGTCACTCGCCCCGTCGTGGGCATGGCCGAAACCTGTGCAGAAGAAGGGGCCACGCATCTACCTCGGTGGCGCCGGACCCACCACGATGAGGCACGCGGCCGAATGGGCGGATACCTGGTACGTGGTGCCACCCGCAGACGATCCGACGCTGTCACGCAGCGTTGCCCAGTTCCGCCGCGTAGTCGAGGAAAGCGGCCGCGACCCCGAGTCGGTCGGGATCGCCGTCGCCTCCGCTCCACCGGATCCGGGGATCCTCGACGGCTATCGCGAATTGGGCATCGAGCGGACGGTGCTGTGGGTGGACCCCGCCGACGATCCCGGCGAGGGAATGCGCAACCTCGAGACGGTCTCGAAGGTTCTCCCCCAGATCGCCTGACTGCACTGCACTTCTCCCTTTTCACGTCGGCGGGTCTGGATCCCGGGCCGCCGGTGTGAATGGACACGACCGAAGGACACACAACACCATGACCACCACTGAAGACGTGACTGTCGCAGAACTCGCGCAGCGGCTCAGCCGACTCGAGGACATCCGCGCGATCGAGCAGCTCAAGTACCGGTACGCCGGCTACTGTGACAACGGCTACGACCCCGAGGGAATCGCGAGCCTCTTCGCCGAGGACGGCCGCTGGGTCGTCGACGGCGAGGGCGGCTCGATGACCGGGCACGAAGAGATCAAGGCACACTTTCGTGCACTGTCCGAGAAGATCACCTGGGCGTTGCACTACATGATCGCTCCGCGAATCGAACTTGCCGCAGACGGTCAGAGCGCGACCGGCTACTTCTACCTGTTGTGCCTGTGCACCATCGAGAGCAGCGAGGACAGCTCCAAGAAGGACCCGGTCATCCTGACCATCAACTACACCGACCAGTTCGTCAAACGTGACGGCGCCTGGTACTTCCAGGAGCTGCTCGGCAAGACCCACCAGGTCTCGAACTGGGACCAGGGGTGGGTCAAGCAGCCCTTCCGGGACTGACCGGCGCTGTGACTCTCTAAGGTGGGCCCCGCCACGACGCGGGGCCCACCCGTCTGTCTACAGAAATCGCGGCACCCGGATTCACACGGTCATTGCGCCGCATCCCGATCCGGTACCGAGCCCGAGAAACACTGGAGTCGAACAACACAACGCCACCGGGCGGGAAGCCGGCGTCGTGATGACAGCGCAACTCCCCACCCGGTGATGGGAGGAGATGTAGAAGGAGACGATCAGAGCCGAGATCGGCGCGCACACTCGATACTGAGGACGCCGACAACGCCGATGGTGACGATTGCCCAAGTGGCGCTGCCCGTCGCATCGATGATCAAGCCGAGAACCGGAGCGGCCAGGACAGCGCCGACGTTGCTTACGGTGACAATGAGTCCACTGGTTTGGTAGTTGGCCTGTGGCTGGGACAGCTCCGCCGCCCACGCCCAGTACGTCCCGCCGTACAGTGACGCCGCGAGAAACATCACGCAGAGGTATACCGTGAGCGTCCCCGACGGCACACCGGGCAGGATGATCACCATGGCACCGGCCAGACCCGCGCCGATCATGTTCGTCTGGAAGCGCTCACCGCGGAACAGCCGGTCCGACATCAGGCCGCCGATCGGGGCGGCGACCAGTTTGAACATGAAGGTCAATCCGATCATCGCGGATGCCTCGAGGAGTGACAGGCCACGATCCTGCTCGAGAAACAACGGCAGGGCGTAGGCGAGGCCGTACAGCGTCACTGCCGTACCCGCTCCGTACAGCGAAGCCCACCACACACGCGAGCTGCGCAGTGCCTCTGCGAGCGAAGCCGGCTTGGCCAGCGCATCGAAACGCGTCGAGTGAGGACGCTGCGTCCCCCGCGGATCGGCGACGAGCGCATCCATCGACGCCACGCCCGGACGCATCTTGTGGAAGTCCTTGACAGTCAGCACGAACAACGCACCACAGAGAATGCTCGGCACAACGGTCAGCCACGCGGACGCCGTCTCCCAGGACATTCCAGTGTCGAGCAGCAGCGGACCTGCGAAGGACGTGATGGAGAACCCGACGCCGAGGAATCCCATCAAGAGGCCGGTGGCGAACCCGCGGCGGTTCTTCGGGAACCACAGCGAGGCATGGGTGGCGAGGGAAGCATTCATGACTCCGCCGCAACAGCCGAGCAACACCCGCAGTACGAACAGACCTGCATATGACTGCCCGATGACCGGGATCAATGCTCCGGCAACGACGTTGAAAAGTAGTCCGATGACGACGATCTTCTTCACACCGATTCGGGACGCCCACCTGCCGGCGAACACCGGAACAACACAGAATGTCACCATGGACGCCGTTGTCAGCAACGACAGCTGGGTCGCGCTGATTCCCCAGTCGTCCTGGATGACGGTACCGAACACCGCGACAGTGTTGAGTCCGATAAAGCAGGTCATGAAGCACAACAGGCTGACGAGCAGAACCCACCAGCTATAGGTGGGGGTCCGTGTGTAAATAGCGCGGGAATCGGGGACTGTGGTCACAGTCATGTCGGGATCCTTGTCGAAGAGGGCGCGGGACGAGCCGCTGAGGAGTCGGGATCCGCTCCGCCCGAAGTGACTTCGTGGCGAGGCGGAGCGAGGTAAGGGTGATGTTCCGGAATCGAGCGGTGACACCCCACGCTGGGCAAACGTACGTTAGTTTCCTTGCCTGTGAGTGTCAACCGTCACATCGGCAGGGTGAATGAGACGTGCCGGCGTCTGAGGTTTCCGTCAGCCAAGACGATGCCCGGCCAGATGATTCCGGCCGGGCATCGTTACAACTGGCGACGGACGATCCCGTCAGGCAAGAGAAATTGTTACCGCCTTGCTCTGCAGGTAGCCGTCGAGCGCCTCGCCGCCCATCTCCTTACCCCACCCGGACTGCTTGAATCCACCGAACGGCAATGCGGCATCGAAGACGTTGTAGCAATTCACCCACACCGCGCCGGCATTGACCGTTTCGGCGAAGCGGTGTGCGCGTCCGACGTCCCTGGTCCACACGCCGGCGGCGAGTCCGAAGGTCGTGTCGTTCGCCCGGCGCAGCACCTCCGCCTCGTCGTCGAACGGCATCAGCGACACCACGGGGCCGAAGATCTCCTCGCGCGCTACGGTCATATCGTCGTTAACGCCGCCGAGGACGGTCGGCTCGAGGTAGTAACCCGGCTCGCGGGTCGTGGCACCACCGGCAATGACCTCTGCACCTTCACCGATTGCACCGTCGACGAAGCCCTTAACCTTCTCCCGATGCTGAGCCGAGATCAACGGCCCGACCAGGACGCCACGCTCGGCACTGGGACCGATCGCGATCTCCGGCACGCGCGCCGCGATGCGGGCCTGAACCTCGTCGAGGATTCCACGCTGTACGTACAGTCGAGAGCCGGCCGTGCAAGCCTCGCCCTGCGCGTAGAGAACAGCGCCGAGGACGCCGTCGATCGCGACGTCGAGGTCGGCGTCGTCGTACACGACGTTCGGGGACTTGCCTCCCAACTCGAGCGTCATTTTGCTCAGATTGGCTGCCGCGGCGACGACGATTCGCTTACCGGTCTCGACCGATCCGGTGAATGCAACCTTGTCGACCTGCGGGTGTCCGGCCAGTGGAGCGCCGGCGTCGGCACCGGTTCCGGTGATCACGTTTATCACGCCGTCCGGCACGCCGGCTTCGACCGCGAGTTCAGCGATACGCAGTGGCGCCAGCGAGGCGAGTTCGGCGGGCTTGAGCACGACGGTGCAGCCCGCAGCGAGGGCAGGAGCAAGTTTCCAGACCGTCGCAAGAGCTGCACCGTTCCACGGAATAATCTGTGCGACAACACCAACGGGTTGGCGTCGAGTGTACGAGAGGTAGTCACTCGGGTTTTGACGCGACAGCGGAATGGTGCGCCCTTCGAGCTTGGTCGCCCACCCGGCCATGTAGCGAAGCAGATCGGACATGTTCGGCAGGTCGATGTCGCGAATGAAGGCGAACGGCTTGCCACAGTCCTGAGTGTCGATCAGCGCAATCTCGTCTGCATTCGCCTCGATCAGATCCGCGAAACGATGGAGGATGCGAGCACGCGCCTCGGACGGCAGACGGCGCCAGGGGCCGTCGTCGAAGGCTCGGCGCGCGGCCTGGACGGCGAGATCGACGTCCTTCGGGCTTCCGGCGGCCAGTTCGGCAAGCTTCTCACCGGTGGACGGGTTGAAGGTGTCGACCGTGCCACCCTCGATCGGGTCCACCCACTTGCCATCGATCAATAGCTGGTGGCGACTAGGAGTCTCGGACATCATTTTCTCCTTCAGGTTGAGCTGCCTGCCCGGCAACGAAAAACGTTCGCAGCCGGGATCAGACGACGAAAATTTCGTCAGAGGCACTTGTGCGAAACCACGCGGTGGGGGCCATGCCACCGGCAGACGAACAATTTTTCATCGAATACCGACCGCGAGTCAGACGACTCCACCGGCGCGTGAACCGCCTGACCTGCCAACCGCCCGCGGTCGCCCTCCGGTGATGGACAACCGCGGGCAGCTCAATACAAGTGGTGTCAGGGCCGTGATCGGACCCAGCCGTGCACCACAGAGCATCACTCGGGGTGATGCTCGAGTCAGCCGCCGACCTTTTGGCTTGCGCCACCGTCGATCGGCAGATTGATCCCCGTGACATACCGCGACTCGTCCGATGCCAGGAAGATCACCGCGTTCGTGACGTCGACCGGCTCGACGTACGGCAGGTCAGGAAGAGAATGCATCGTGGCGAATGCACCCTTGGCGTCTTCGAGAGTCGGCTTCTCGAGATCCGGCCGGAAGAGTCCGTAGAAGGTGTCGTTCTGGAGCAGCTTGGTGTTGACGTTCGTCGGATGGACGGCGTTGACACGGATGTGCTGCGGTCCGAGTTCATTGGCGAGCGTGTGCATCAGGCCGACCAGTCCGTGTTTCGCAGCGACGTAGTGGCCCACGTTCGGGTAGCCACCCAGACTCGAGGTCGAGCCGGTGAAGATGACCGATCCACCTTCTCCACGCTCGACGATGCTCGGCACCGCAGCTTTGACGGTGTGCCACACACCGGTGAGGTTGGTGTCGATCATGTCGTTCCACTGCTCCTCGGTCAGGTCCAGGACCTTGTTTGCCGAGATGACGCCCGCGTTGGCGACCACGATGTCGATGCGCCCGAGCTCGGCGAGACCGTCGGCCACCGCAGCCTGCATCTGCGCGAGATCACGCACGTCTGCCTGGGCGATCACCACTCGGCGCCCCAGCTCTTCGACCAGTCGGGCCGTCTCCTTCAGGTCGTCGAGCATCGCCATCGGGTACGGCACGCTGCCGATCTGGCCCGCGATGTCGATTGCGATGATGTCGGCGCCCTCTTTTGCCAGTCCCAGTGCATGCGAGCGACCCTGGCCGCGAGCGGCCCCGGTGATCAGGGCGACCTTGCCCTCCAAGCGGCTCATTGCGTTTCCCATCTCTCTCATGTTTACCGCCGATGCGACGGATCTACTTACAAACGTACGAGCGTTTGTTTCCTGAATTGTGATCTGCACGACAGGGAATGTCAACAGCAGCCTCCGCCATATCGCGATCAGGCCGATATACAGGTATTTCAGGGGCGCCGAGCCTGTCGCGTCGCCCACTCACACCACGATCGCTCCCTCCCTCCGCGCCTCTACGGTGTTCGGGCGTGTTCCCTCTGTGAATGAGTAGGCGAGCGCGGTCGCAGGGGAGCGCGGTGGTCTGGAGCAATACCAAGGAACGCGCGTTCAGCACCCTCACCCGTGACGCCATTGCACCGAACACGCCGCCATTCTCGACGCCGTCGAAACCGCGATTCCGACGCCGCCACCGCCGCAAGGTTTTGCGGAGTTGGATCGGCAGCGATGGCCTCGGCCAGCGAGGTCATCATGTTCGTCTTCGGGGATCGGTCCCTCGTGCGCGATGTTGTGCCGATGGACGATCCCGAGCTGCCGTCACCGCAGGCGGAACAAACTCGACATCGACCACACCCCGACCCCTAGCCCTCCACCGAGCAGCCGTCCAACTGATCGAACGCGTCCGCGCGCTCAACCATGACGGCACCACTCGCGGAGGGACATGCCCCATAGCAGAAGCGATTACCACTCCGCTGCGACTGGTGGCCTACAAGCTCTCCCGCGTCGATTGGACCGGACCCTCCTCACCGAACGCAAGATCCACGGCCGACAGCACCGCGGCGAAACCACAGCACATGTGGCACCCCGGCTGGCCAAGGCTTACCCGCAGCGCCTGCGCCGCCATGCGGCAACGCAGAAGTCTCCGGCGTCCGACAAGCATCGGCGAGCTGTGCGGGATCAACTCGCAGCAGAACTCTCGGCGACAAGAAGCACGCCGGCGCCGAGTCTTTGCGAGAGGTCGGATCGCGCCCCGAATGGCCCCCCCGACCCCGTGGGAATAGACGCTGGACATTTTCTGCACTTGGTGCCATATTCGAGGAACTACGGAGGTGTCGCAGCACTACCGACCCCGGCCGGTTGTTGGCATTTCCCTCAATACGGGTCAGTCCGAGCCCGCCGGTCGGCCAAGGGATACTGGAGCAAGGATGGAAGCAAGCTCGACCACAATCCCATCCAACAGACATATACAATCAAAACCTATGAGCTGCAATCGATTACACGAGTATAGCCAATCGATCCGGCGACTCTTGGCAGAGACCCAGTGCCTATTGGAGACGGAGCCGGTGGATGAGTTCCAAGTTCTTCGGTGCCGCGACCTCCTCGAACAGGCAACGGTGTTAGCAGCGGAAGCGTCGATGCCGAGTCACCAGGACGAGCAGGTACATCGTCTCACCCCTCGCGAGCAGGAGGTTGCCGCAGCTCTCAGCACCGGGCAGTCGAACTACGAGATCGCCGCCGACCTCTTCATCTCCGTCAATACTGTCCGGTTTCATATCCGGAACATCCTTCGCAAGCTGGACGCAAAGAACCGCAGCGAAGTCGCGGCGATTGTCAGCCGAGGGAGAACACACGTGCCGCCCAATTGGTCCAGTATCTGGCACCTACAGCGGCGGGAACCCCCTTACCTGCTCCCCCGCGCTGTGTAGACAGAGCCAGCGGCAATGGATCCACCGCGCGGGCGGTACGTGCGTGAGCGCACAAGTTGTTACCCTCTGCACGAGCGGACAAGTCGTGTCCGCTGCCTGCGCGCAATGCGTGCACGCGTTGTTCCTGCCATAGAAGTGTCAAGTCCCGAGTTTTGTTGAGGCTGAGCGTGTGTTCAGTTCTCAGGCCGCAGAAGCGGCTGGCGGTTGTGCGTAGTGGGCGGTCTCGACCTCGGCCGGAGTCCGATAGTCGAGCATGCCGTGGA
>NZ_JALPTB010000076.1 GCF_023218075.1 Rhodococcus sp. HM1
GACGACCGCGCCCCCCGGGCCGGACGCGGAGGTCGTCGCCGCGGTCTCGGACGTGCCCGTCGGCGGAGCCGTGATGATCGAAGGCAAGCGTCTGGTCGTGTCCCAGCCGGTCGCCGGCGACTTCCGTGCGTTCGTCGCGATCTGCACCCACTCCGGCTGCAACATCAGCGGCGTCGAAGGGGACGAAATCGTGTGTAACTGCCACGGAAGCCGTTTCCGGCTCGACGGCACGGTCGCGCAGGGCCCGGCGAAGAAGCCCCTGAAGACGCGCCCCGTCGAGGCGCGCGGCACCGATCTCGTCGTCGGCTGAACCGGGACCGTCGTCTCCGGGGCGGGAGTAGATTCCGACGCAGACGATCGGAGCGCCCATGGATCCTGAACGGTTCACCGTCGATCGCCGCACGGTGCTGATCGGCGCCGGGATCGTCGCCGCCGCGGCAACCGCAGCGTGCGGCAGCGCAGGTACCGGCAGCGGCGGCGCCACCACGACGCGAGCCGGTACCCGGACCGAGGCGTCCCGCACGTCCGCCGCACCGGTCGGGCCGCTCGTCGCGGTCGACAGTGTCCCGGTCGGCGGCGGCGTGGTGTTCCCCGTGCCGGAGATCGTGGTCACCAGGCCCACCGACGGTGAGGTCCTCGCGTTCAGCGCGGTGTGCACGCATCAGGGCTGCACGGTCGCCGACGTCAGCGGTGGCACCGTCAACTGCCCGTGTCACGGCAGCAAGTACAACCTCGACGGCACGGTCGCGCACGGGCCCGCAACCCGTTCGCTGCCGGGCAAGACCACCGAGATTCGCGACGGCCAGGTGTACGTCTCGTAGCGTGAACCGCCGCGCCCGCCGCGGCTAGTGTTCGTAGCTGTGACGACACCTCCACGGGACTGGCGACCGCGCGCGCTGCGGGAGGGCACCGACCCCGACCCGCGGTTCACCCTCGCCAACGAACGGACCTTCCTGGCGTGGATCCGTACGTCGCTGGGCATCATCGCGGCCGCGGTCGGGCTCGAGACGTTCGGGGGCGACGTGATGAGCACCGCGGTCCGCACGACGGTGTCGTGCGTGTTGCTGGTGTTCGCCGCTGTTCTGGTCATCGGCGCGCTGATCCGCTGGGTGCGCGTCGAGGAAGCCATGCGCACCGAACGCCCCCTGTCGCCGCCGTGGGCGGCGTTCCTGCTGGCCGGGATGCTGGCCGTCGCCGCCGTGGTGTTGACGGTGGCGATCCTCGGATGAGCCCGTACACCACCCACGACGATCCCGGGCTGCAACCCGAACGCACCAGCCTCGCGTGGCTGCGCACCGCCGCCGTGCTCGGCGCTGTCGCTCTCGGATTCATGCGCTTCACGCCGGGGCCGGACGTCGCGATCGTCTCGATCGGATTGCTGTGCCTGACCCCCGCGCTGTACCTACTGATTACCGCCGGTCACGGCCACCGTGCGCGGGTCCGGCGATTCGCAGCCGGGACGGTCGCGCATCACTGGTGGCGCAACCTCACCGTCACCGTCGCGGTCGCGGTGCTCGCCCTCGCGTCGGCGGTCCTGATCGCGACGAGCGGATAGGGCCTGCCCTAGCGCGAGAGGTCGATCAACCGCGCGCTGCCCTGCGCCGCCGCGCACACCTTCTCGGTTCCGTCCTCGGCGACCGCGACGATCTCGCACCGGCACAGCGCCTGCCGCTTCGTCGATTCGACGACTGCGGCCTCGGCGCGCAGCAGCACACCTTTCGCCGGCCGCAGATAGTCCACCGTGAAACCGGTCGTGACGATCGACGGGCCCAGGACCGTGCCCGCCGCGAACGTGATCGCGTTGTCCGCCGCGTACGACAACACCCCGCCGTGGACGAAACCGAACTGCTGCAGCAGTTCCGGACGGATCGGAATCTCGAGTACCGCACGCGGCGGCGCGTAGGCGCTCAGGCGCGCACCGACCAGGACACTGAACGGCTGGGCGGCCAGGACGGCGGCAGCGGCGTCGAAAGCAGCGGCGTCGAAAGCAGCGGCGTCGAAATCCTGGGTTTCCATGAACGGCAGTGTGCCCTATCCGAGCTACCCGAGCGGGTGGACCAGCACGACCCCGGCCAGCGCGATCGCCGTGACCCACACCGTCGCGAATCCGGCGAGGGCGACAGGGCGCCAACCGATCCCGCGGAGCATGTCGAGGCGCACGCCCGTGCCGAGCGCGAACATCGCGGCCGCCAGCAGCGCGACCTGCACCGAATGTGCGGTTTGCAGGACGGTCGTGGGCAGCATCCCGGTCGCGCGGAGCGCGGCGCAGGCGAGGAACCCGACGAGGAACAGCGGAACCAGCGGCGGTCTGCGGGTGTCCGCCGGTGTCTCACCGCGGCGCCGGGCCGCGATCCCGACACCCGCGGCGACCGGCGCGAGCAGCGCCACCCGCGCGAGTTTCACGGTCACCGCCACCGTCAGCGCGCCTCCCGCCGCCGTCGTGGTGTCCAGGGCACCTCCCACGGCGACGACCTGCGCGACCTCGTGGACGGCTGCACCGGCCCACATCCCGGCCTGCGTGCCGTCGAGTCCGAGACCACCCGCGAGCGCCGGCAGCAGCGGGATCATGGCGGTGCCGAACACGACGACGAGAGCGACCGTGGTCAGCAGCTCGCGGGTGCGCGCGGAGATCATGCCGTCGACGGCGGCCGCCGCGGCCGCCCCGCAGATCGAGAATCCGCACGCGATGAGCAGGCGCTGGGTCCAGCCGAGTCCGAGCCGCGCGCCGAGCCACAGGGTGCCGGCGATGCCGAGCGCGACCACCGCGACCGCGACGGCGAGAGTGCCCCATCCGAGCGCCAGGACGTCGGGGACCAGCAGTTGCAGTCCGAGCAGCGCGACACCGACGCGCAGCAGGTTCTTGGCGGCGACGGCCGTTCCGGGCGCGAGCATCCGGGTCGCCGCCGCGCCCTCGCGGCGCAGGACGGTGTTGGCCACTGCGACCCCGAGCAGGATCGCGACGAGCAGCGGGGCGACCCCGACCGCGCGGCCGAGACCGAGTGCGACTGCTGCGCCCCCTGCGCACAGCAGCAGGCCCGGGGCGGAGGCAGGCAGACGCAGCGCGGGGGCCGCGGGCACGGTGATCATGCATTCGATGATTTCGTTCGGCGGGCCTCGCGACTAGACCCCGAAACCGCATGACGACATATCGAATCGATATGAGACGGGGGTCGGACATATCATTCGGTCATGACCGAATGGCCCGACCTCACCGCGCTCGAGCTCCTCGTCGGCGTCGACGACCACGGCAGTCTCGGGGCCGCCGCGCGTGCCGCCGACATCGCGCAACCCAACGCGAGCCGGTCCCTGCGACGCCTCGAGCAGCAACTCGGCACCGGGCTGGTGCGGCGAGGACGCGCCGGATCGTCGCTCACCCCCGAGGGAACCGTCGTCGCGCACTGGGCGCGGGAAGCGCTCGACGACGTTCGCAAACTCCTCGACGCCGCGGACGCGCTGCGCGTCGAACGGCACGCCGAACTGACCGTCGCCGCCAGCATGACCGTCGCCGAACACCTCATCCCGCGATGGCTGGGCCGGTTCCGGGCGGTGCGCGACGACGTGCAGATCCAGCTGCAGGTGCACAACTCCATGCAGGTGTGCGACGCGGTCGCGGACGGTCGCGTCCACGTCGGATTCGTCGAGGGGCCCACCGTGCCGGAGGGGTTGCACAGCGTCGAGGTCGCCCGGGACCGCCTCGTCGTGGTCGTCACCCCGGACCATCCGTGGGTACGGCGCCGGCGCCCCGTGACCGTGGCGGAACTCGCCGCGACCCCGCTCGTGGTGCGGGAACAGGGCTCGGGCACCCGGCGCACCCTGGATCTCGCACTCGAGGAGTACGACCGGCCCGCCCCGCTGCTCGAGCTGGGCAGCGGCGCCGCGGTGCGCACCAGCGTCCTGAGCGGTGTCGGCCCGGCGGTGCTCAGCACCCTCGCCGTTGCCGACCACCTCGCGTCGGGAGAACTGCGGGTCGTCGAGATCGAGGGGCTGGACCTGTCCCGCACGCTGCGCGCGGTGTGGCGTCCGCCGCGCGCGCTGGCCGGCCCGGCGGGGGAGTTGGTGCGCATGATCGTGCGGACGCGGGCGTCGTGATCGCCGGCGAAACAACCGCCGACGGATAAGACAGCAGCGCGGTGCATCACCCGCGCGACCCGCACGGGGTTCATATGCGCGACCCGCGCAGTGCCCCCACCCCGGCCACGATCACCAACGCGATCCCCACCGCCGCCGGGAGGTCGACGAACTGCCCCAGCACCACCGACCCGGCCAGTGCCGCCGCCGCGGGCTCGAGGGCAATGAGAATCGCGAACACCCCCTTCGGCAGATCACGCAGCGCGCGGATCTCCAGCGAGTAGGGGATCACCGAGGACAGCATCGCCACCCCGAAGCCGGCGGCGAGAATGCCGGGGGACAGCAGTTCGGTACCGCCCGCGGCGACGCCGAACGGCAGCACGGCCACCGCCGCGACCGTCGTCGCCCCGGCGAGCGCCGCCGTTCCGGCCAGGTTCGTCGCGACGTGCGAACCCGCGACGATGTACCACGCCCACCCCGAGGCCGCGACCAGCGCGCACGCGACACCGAGCGGGTCGAGCGCCGCAGAGTCGAACCCGTTCCCGCCGACGCCGAGCAACACCACACCGGCGAGCGCGAGCAGCACCCACAGCCCGTCCCGGAGACGACGCGACAGCACGGCCGCGAGCGTCAGCGGCCCGAGGAACTCGATGGTCACGGCGACGGCGAGCGGCAGCCGCGCGATTGCCTCGTAGAAGAACGCGTTCATCACCGCCAGGCTCGCCCCGAGCGCGAGCACCCCGCGCCACTCGGCGCGCGTCCACCGCCGCGCCGCCGCGCGCGTCGTCGACCGCGCCATCGACGCCGGCCGGGCCACCGCGCACAGCACGATTGCGCCGATGACCAGGCGCAGGGTGACCGTGCCGGCCGCACCGACCCGATCGAACAGGGTGCTGGCGAACGCGGCACCGAACTGGATCGACAGCACGGATCCGAGAACCGCGGCGACGGGTACCGCGCGTCGCGCCGGCTCCGGGTATCGCATGTGGCCTCCACTGTCCGACGCTCCCTGCGAACCCTAACCAGCGGTCGCCGGCCACGCGCGACAAAAAACAATCACGAATGCTTGATTTCTGGCGGACGGCGTGTGACTCTTGTCTCATGACGGAGCTGCGCACGCTTCTGGACGACCTGCGCGCCGAGGGCGACGACCTCGATGCCCTGGTCGCGGACCTTCCCGCCGACGAGTGGGCCACACCGACGCCGGCCGAAGGCTGGACCGTCGCTCACCAGATCGGTCACCTGCTGTGGACCGACCGGGCGGCGCTCCTCGCGATCGGCGACCCCGACGCGTTCGTCGCGGCCGCGCAGGACGCTCTCGCCGACCCGACCGGATTCGTGGACAAGGGCGCCACCGAGCTGGCCGCCCGGCCTCCCGCGGAACTGCTCGCCGACTGGCGTGCCGCCCGCCGCGAACTCGCCGACGCCCTCGCCGCGGTCCCGGCGGGTACCAAGATCCTCTGGTACGGCCCGCCGATGGGCGCCGCATCGATGGCGACGGCCCGGCTCATGGAGACCTGGGCGCACGGCGGCGACGTCGCCGACGCACTCGGCGTCACCCGGACTCCCACCGCGCGGCTGCGCCACGTCGCGCACCTCGGCGTCCGCACCCGCGACTTCGCATTCGTCGTGCACGACCGCACCCCGCCCGCCGAGCCGTTCCGGGTGCAACTCGACGCCCCCGACGGCACCGTCTGGGAATGGGGACCGGCGGACGCCGCCCAGTCCGTCACCGGACCGGTCCTCGATTTCTGCCGTCTCGTCACCCAGCGCGTGCACCGCGGCGACACCGCGCTCGTCGCCACCGGACCCGACGCCGACGCCTGGCTCGACCTGGCCCAGGCGTTCGCGGGCCCGCCCGGCGCCGGCCGCGACAGCCGGGCGGCCCGATGAGCGCACCCGTGCGGATCGGCAACTGCTCGGGCTTCTACGGTGACCGGCTCGCGGCGATGCGAGAGATGCTCGAAGGCGGCGACCTCGACTATCTGACCGGCGACTACCTCGCCGAACTGACGATGCTGATCCTCGGCCGCGATCGGATGAAGGATCCGAATCTCGGTTACGCCAAGACATTTCTGCGTCAGGCCGAGGACTGTCTCGGTCTCGCGCTCGACAAGGGCGTCCGGATCGTCACCAACGCCGGCGGCCTGAACCCGTCGGGATTGGCGGCCGCGCTGCGCGAACTGGCCGGGCGACTCGGCGTCGATGCGACCGTCGCGCACGTCGAGGGCGACGACCTCATCGGCCGGGTCGGCGAACTCGGGTTCGCGACCGATCCGCCACCGCTGACCGCCAACGCCTACCTCGGGGCATGGGGAATCGTCCGGTGCCTCGAGGCCGGTGCCGACATCGTCGTCACCGGGCGCGTCACCGACGCCTCCGTCATCGTCGGGCCTGCGGCCGCGCACTTCGGTTGGGCCCGAGACGATTTCGATGCACTCGCCGGAGCCGTCGTCGCCGGGCACGTGATCGAGTGCGGCACCCAGGCCACCGGCGGCAACTACGCGTTCTTCACCGAGATCGACGACCTGGACCGCCCCGGCTTCCCGATCGCCGAGATCGCCGCCGACGGCTCGTCGACCATCACCAAACATCCTGGCACCGGGGGAGCGGTCACCGTCGGTACCGTCACCGCGCAACTGCTCTACGAGGTGACCGGCGGTCGCTACGCCGGACCCGACGTCACCGCGCGGCTCGACACCGCGCAGCTCACCCCGGACGGACCCGACCGGGTCCGCATCAGCGGGGTGCGCGGTGAAGCGCCGCCGCCGACGCTCAAGGTCTGCCTCAACTCGCTCGCCGGGTTCCGCAACGAAGCGGTGTTCGTGCTCACCGGACTCGACATCGAGGCCAAGGCCGCGCTCACCCGGCGGCAGGTCGAGGCGAACCTGACCGTCCGGCCCGCCGAACTCGACTGGACCCTGGCCCGCACCGACCACCCCGACGCCGACACCGAGGAAGCCGCGAGCGCTCTGCTGCGCTGCACCGCCCGCGACCGCGACCCGAACGTGGTGGGACGCGCATTCTCTTCCGTGGCAGTCGAATTCGCGCTCGCGAGCTATCCCGGCTTCTCGCTCACCGCGCCGCCGGGAAACGGCGCGCCCTACGGCGTGTACACCGCCGCCTACGTCGACGCCGGTCTGGTCCCGCACACCGCGGTGCTGCCGGACGGAACCGCGGTCGCGATCGAACCGGTGACGCCCACCTGCCCGCTCGAACCGCTGCCCGAACCGGACCTGCCGCATCCGCTGCCGCCGGGACCCGTCCGCCGCGTCCCGCTCGGCACCGTCGCCGGGGCCCGCAGCGGCGACAAGGGCGGCGACGCCAACATCGGCGTGTGGGTCCGCACCGACGATCAGTGGCGGTGGCTCGTCCACGTCCTCACCGTCGACGCCGTGAAGGAACTGCTGCCCGAGACGTGGCCGCTCACCGTGACCCGGTACGTGCTGCCGCACCTGCGAGCGGTGAACTTCGTCGTCGAAGGCATCCTCGGGCGCGGTGTCGCCTCCGGGGCCCGATTCGATCCGCAGGCCAAGGGCCTCGGCGAATGGCTGCGCGCCCGGTACATCGACATTCCCGAATCCCTGCTGGAGGCCACCGCGTGAGCATCTGGACCACCCCTGAACGCACCGCTCTGCGCGAGACCGTGACCGGCTTCGTGCAACGCGAGATCCTGCCGCACCTCGCGGACTGGGAACGCGACGGTGAACTGCCCCGCGACCTGCACAAGAAGGCCGCCGCGTCGGGGCTGCTCGGCGCCGGCTTCCCCGAATCGGTCGGGGGGTCCGGCGGCGACGCGGCCGACACCCTGACGATCTGCGAGGCGTTCCACGAGGCCGGCGCCTCCGGCGGTGCGTTCGCGTCGCTGTTCACCTGCGGCATCGCGGTGCCGCACCTGATCGCGGCGGGCGATCCCGACCAGATCCGCAGGTGGGTCGCGCCGACGCTCGCAGGAGACTTGATCGGTTCGCTCGCGATCACCGAACCCGGAGGCGGCTCCGACGTCGGGCACCTGACGACCCGGGCCGTCCGCGACGGCGATCACTACATCGTCAACGGTGCCAAGACGTACATCACCTCCGGATGCCGCGCCGACTTCGTCGTCACCGCCGTGCGCACCGGCGGTGACGGAGCGGGTGGGGTGTCCCTGCTCGTGATCGAAAAGGGCACACCGGGATTCACGGTGTCCCGTAAGCTCGACAAGATGGGCTGGCGCGCCTCCGACACCGCCGAACTGTCCTACGTGGACGTGCGGGTCCCCGCCGCGAACCTGGTCGGCCCCGAGAACACCGGATTCGGGCAGATCGCCATGGCCTTCGTCGCCGAACGCATCGCCCTGGCCGCGCAGGCCTATTCCGGTGCCCAGCGCTGCCTCGATCTGACGGTCGCGTGGTGCCGCGACCGTGAAACCTTCGGCCGTCCCCTCATCACCCGCCAGTCCGTGCAACGCACCCTCGCCGAGATGGCCCGCCGCATCGACGTCGCCCGCGTCTACGCGCGGCGCGTCGTCGAACGCTCCCTGGAGGGCGACGGCGACCTCATCGCCGAAGTGTGCTTCGCCAAGAACACCGCCGTCGAGGCGGGCGAATGGGTCGCGAACCAGGCCGTCCAGCTGTTCGGCGGGCTCGGCTACATGGCCGAATCCGAGGTCGAACGCCAGTACCGGGACATGCGCATCCTCGGCATCGGCGGCGGCACCTCCGAGATCCTCACCGAGCTCGCCGCGAAACGATTGGGGTACACCGGATGAGCGTGCTGACCACCCGGATCGACCCGGCATCGGCGGAGTATCGCGCGGCCTCGGAGGCGATGACCGCCAAACTCGCCGAACTCGACGCCGAGCACGCGAAGGCCCTCGCCGGCGGCGGCGAGAAGTACGTCGCGCGGCACCGCGCGCGGGGCAAGCTGCTGCCGCGTGAACGCATCGAAATGCTGATCGACCCCGACTCGCCGTTCCTGGAGCTGTCCCCGCTGGCCGCGTGGGGCACCGAGTTCCCGGTCGGGGGGAGTATCGTCACCGGGATCGGCGTCGTCGAGGGCGTCGAATGCATGATCACCGCCAACGATCCCACCGTCCGCGGCGGCACCAGCAATCCGTGGACTCTGCGTAAGAGTCTGCGCGCCAACGACATCGCTCTGCAGAACCGGCTGCCCGTGATCTCGCTCGTCGAGTCCGGCGGCGCCGACCTGCCCACCCAGAAGGAGGTGTTCATCCCGGGCGGGCGGTTGTTCCGCGACCTCACGCGCCTGTCCGCGGCCGGGATTCCCACCATCGCGTTGGTCTTCGGGAACTCCACCGCCGGTGGCGCCTACATGCCGGGGATGTCCGACCACGTCGTGATGATCGAGAAGCGGTCCAAGGTGTTCCTCGCCGGCCCTCCGCTGGTGAAGATGGCCACCGGTGAGGAGTCCGACGACGAGTCCCTCGGTGGTGCCGAAATGCACGCGCGCACTTCCGGTCTCGCGGATCATCTCGCCGTCGACGAATACGACGCGCTGCGCATCGGGCGCAACATCGTCCGGCGGCTGAACTGGCGCAAGCAGGGTCCGGCTCCGCGCCCCGGCGTCCGCGAACCACGCCACGATCCGGAGGAACTCCTCGGGATCGTGCCGGAGGATCTGCGCAAGCCGTTCGACCCGCGCGAGGTGATCGCCCGCTTCGTCGACGACTCCGACTTCGACGAGTTCAAACCGCTGTACGGCTCGTCGCTGGTGACCGGCTGGGCGCAGGTGCACGGATTCCCGGTCGGGATCCTCGCCAACGCGCGCGGGGTGCTGTTCAACGAGGAATCGCAGAAGGCCGCGCAGTTCATCCAGCTCGCGAACCGTGCGGACACGCCACTGTTGTTCCTGCACAACACCACCGGCTACATGGTGGGCCGGGAATACGAGGAACGCGGCATGATCAAGCACGGCGCGATGATGATCAACGCGGTCTCCAACTCGACGGTCCCGCACATCTCCATCCTGATCGGCGCCTCCTACGGCGCAGGGCACTACGGGATGTGCGGGCGCGCGTACGATCCGCGGTTCCTGTTCGCGTGGCCCAGCGCGAAATCCGCCGTGATGGGCGGGGCGCAGCTCGCCGGTGTCGTCTCGATCGTGGGTCGTGCCGCTGCCGAAGCGCGTGGCCAGGCGTTCGACGAGGCCGCCGATGAGGCGATGCGGGCCGCGATCGAGCAGCAGATCGAAGCCGAATCGCTTCCGATGTTCCTGTCCGGGCGTCTCTACGACGACGGCGTCATCGACCCCCGGGACACCCGAACCGTGGTGGGGATGTGCCTGTCGGCGATCGCCACCGCCCCGATCGAAGGCGCCGACGGTTTCGGCGTCTTCCGGATGTGAGGCCGCGATGACAGTGTCCCGTGTGCTCGTGGCCAACCGCGGCGAGATCGCCCGCCGGGTCTTCGCGACCTGCCGCCGCACCGGCCTCGCGAGCGTCGCGGTGTTCTCGGACGCCGACGCCCGCAGCCCGCACGTCGATGATGCCGACGTCGCCGTGCGCCTGCCGGGGCACGCCCCGGCCGACACCTACCTGCGCGGCGACCGGATCGTCGAGGCCGCGATCGCCGCCGGCGCCGACGCCGTGCATCCCGGATACGGATTCCTCTCGGAGAACGCCGGATTCGCCCGGAGTGTGCAGGACGCGGGACTCACGTGGGTCGGGCCGCCGCCGGCGTCGATCGAGCAGATGGGATCGAAGGTCGAGGCCAAGAAGCTCATGGCCGCAGCCGGGGTGCCGGTCCTCGCCGAACTCGATCCGGCCGCCGTCACCGCCGCCGACCTGCCCGTGCTCGTCAAGGCATCCGCCGGAGGCGGCGGACGCGGCATGCGGGTGGTGCGCGACCTCGCGGACCTCGACGGTCAACTGGCCGCGGCCCGCCGCGAGGCTCAGGCCGCGTTCGGCGACCCCACCGTGTTCTGCGAGCGCTATCTCGAGACCGGCCGGCACATCGAGGTGCAGGTCCTCGCCGACCGCTACGGCACCGTGTGGGCGGTCGGCGAGCGCGAATGCTCCATCCAGCGGCGGCACCAGAAGGTCGTCGAGGAAGCGCCTTCGCCGCTCGTCGAGGCCGTGCCCGGGATGCGGGAGCGTCTGTTCGAGGCGGCGCGGCTCGCGGCGACCGCCATCGGCTACGAGGGTGCCGGGACCGTCGAATTCCTCGCCACGGGAACCGGAGCGGACGGGCAGGCGGGCGAGTTCTACTTCCTGGAGATGAACACGCGCCTGCAGGTCGAGCACCCGGTCACCGAATGCACCACCGGCCTCGATCTCGTGGACCTGCAGCTCCACATCGCAGCGGGAGGCCGGCTGGATCCCGAACCGCCTGCGGTCCGAGGTCATTCGATCGAGGTGCGGCTCTATGCGGAGGATCCGGCGCGCGACTGGCAGCCGCAGTCCGGCACGGTGCATCGGCTCGCGTTGCCCACGGCGCCCGCCGAATTCGCGGTGCTGCGCGAGACCGGGGTGCGACTGGACTCCGGCGTCGTCGACGGCACCGAGGTCGGGGTGCACTACGACCCGATGCTGGCCAAGGTCGTCTCCCGGGCGCCGACCCGCGCGGTCGCGGCACGGCTGCTCGCCGCCACCCTCGCCTCCGCCGAGGTGCACGGGGTGCGCACCAACCGCGACCTGCTGGTGAACGTGCTGCGGCACCCGGCGTTCCTCGCCGGTGACACCGATACCGCGTTCTTCGACACGCACGGGCTCGACGTGTTGTCGGCTCCGCTGGCGGACCGGCAGGCCGAGGCGGTCTCGGCGCTGGCCGCGGCCCTCGCCGACGCCGCGCACCGCCGCGCCACCGCGTCCGTGAACGCGGGCCTGCCCGGCGGGTGGCGGAACCTGCCGTCGCAACCGCAGGTCAAGACGTTCACCGGCGATCTCGGTGAGCACGAGGTGCGCTACCGGCTCGGCCGCACCGGGCTGGACACGGCCGGGTTCGACATCGGGTTCGAGACGGTCGTCCTTCTCGATCTCCGGCCCGACCGGGTGGTACTCGAACTGGACGGGCTGCGCCGCGAGTTCCGGGTCGCGCGCTACGCCGATGCGGTGCACGTCGAATCGGGGCTCGGACCGGTCCGGCTGCGCGAGGTCCCGCGCTTCACCGATCCGTCGACGCAGGTCGCCGCGGGGTCGCTGCTCGCACCCATGCCCGGGGCGGTGATCCGCCTCGGCGCCGAGGTCGGCGACACCGTCACCGCCGGGCAGCCGATCCTGTGGCTCGACGCGATGAAGATGGAACACACGATCACCGCCCCCACCTCGGGGGTCCTCACCGAATTGAACGTCACCGTCGGCGGGCAGGTCGCCGTCGGCGCGCTCCTGGCCGTTGTCACCGAGCCGGACGCGCACACCGTAGAAGGAGAACAGGCATGAGTGTCATCGAAACCGAGGAACAGAAGCAGCTGCGGGCCGCGGTCGCCGCGCTCGCCGAACGCTACAACTACGTCGACTACGTGCTGCCGAAGGCCCGCCGCCACGAGCCGCTGACCGAATTGTGGGACGAGGCATCGAAACTCGGCTTCCTCGGTGTGAACCTGCCGGAGGAATACGGCGGCGGTGGCGCCGGGATCTACGAACTGGCGCTCGTGCAGGAGGAACTCGCCGCGAAGGGATGCGGGCTGCTGCTGGTCGTCGTGTCGCCCGCCATCTGCGGCACCATCATCGCCAAGTACGGCACCGACGCGCAGAAGCAGCAGTGGCTACCGGGCATCGCGGACGGTTCGAAGATCATGGCGTTCGGGATCACCGAGGCCGACGCGGGATCGAACTCGCACAGGATCTCCACCGTCGCCAAGCGTGACGGTGAGGACTGGATCCTCCACGGCAGCAAGATCTTCATCTCCGGTGTCGACCAGGCCGACGCGGTGCTCGTCGTCGCCCGGACCGAGGACGCGAAGACCGGCAAGCTGCGCCCGGCCCTGTTCATCGTGCCCACGGACACCCCCGGCTTCGTCAAGACGCCCATGGAAATGGACATCATCGAACCCGACCATCAGTTCACCCTGTTCTTCGACGACGTGCGACTGCCCGCCGACGCCCTGGTCGGTGAACCGGAAGCGGCACTGATGCAGTTGTTCGCCGGGCTCAACCCCGAACGCATCCTCGGTGCGGCGATGGCGGTCGGGCTCGGCCGCTACGCCCTCGACGCGGCCGTGCGCTACGCCGGGGAACGCACCGTGTGGAAGGACCCCATCGGTGCGCACCAGGGCATCGCGCATCCGTTGGCGCAGTGCAAGATCGAACTCGAGCTCGCCAAGCTGATGATGCAGAAGGCCGCCGTCCTGTACGACAGCGGTGACGACTTCGGTGCCGCGGAAGCGGCGAACATGGCGAAGTACGCGGGCGCCGAGGCCAGTATCAAGACGCTCGACCAGGCGATCCAGACCCACGGCGGTGGCGGCCTCACCCAGGAGTACGGCCTCGCGTCGCTGCTCGGTGCCGCCCGCATCGCGCGGGTCGCTCCGGTGAGCCGGGAGATGATCCTCAACTTCGTGTCGCAGCATTCCCTGGGGCTGCCGAAGTCGTACTGAAGCCGCAGCGGGGGACCGCCGGAACAGGGAGACTTCAGTGAGGAGGTAGAGGAGGTAGTGGTGGTGGCCGATCCGGAACGATCCGAGCCGTACGTGCGGTACAAGACGTCGCGCGGCTTCGCGAGACTGACGCTCGACTCACCGCACAACCGCAACGCACTGTCGGCGCGCATGCTCGACGAATTGCGTCGCGGCCTGGACACGGCCGCGTCCGATCCCGGCGTCCGCGCCGTCGTCCTCACCCACACCGGCGGAACATTCTGTGCCGGAGCCGACCTCGGCGAGGCGGCGGACAACCCCGTCGAGGCGGCCGCGGAACGTACCCGGGAGATGACGGCGCTACTGCGGGCGTTCCTGGAACTGCCGAAACCGGTCGTCGGGGTGATCGACGGTCACGTGCGGGCCGGGGGGATGGGGCTGGTCGGCGCGTGCGACATCGTCGTCGCGGGACCGCGCTCGACCTTCGCGCTGACCGAGGTCAGACTCGGGCTCGCGGCGTCGATCATCTCCCTGACCGTGCTGCCCCGCCTGTCCCAGCGGGCTGCGGGCCGGTACTTCCTCACCGGCGAACGGTTCGGCCCGGAGGAAGCGGTCGCGATCGGCCTGGTGACGATGGAGACGGACGATCCCCACGGGACCGTGCACGAACTGCTGGCAGAACTGTCCGAGTGCTCGCCGCAGGGCCTGGCCGAGTCGAAGCGGTTGACCACGATGCGGATGCTCGCGGACTTCGACCGATACGGCGACGAGCTGGCCGCGCAGTCCGCGCGTCTGTTCGGTTCCGAGGAGGCGGTCGAAGGGGTGACGGCGTTCCTGCAGCGCCGGCGCCCGTCGTGGACGCGGATGTGAAGCGGTCGGCGCGGTGCTTTTGATCGAGCGGGCTTCCGTGAGGAACAGTGCAGGCATGAGCACAGGGCAGGGCGACGACAGCCGACGACGCGCGGAGCAGGAACGCAGCCGCGCCACCCGTACGACGATTCTCGATGCCGCTGTCGAAGTCCTGGTCGCGCACGGATATTCGCGTGCGACCACCGTACGGATCCAGCAGGCCGCCGGGGTGTCCCGCGGGCGGCTGCTGCACCACTATCCCAATCGGGACTCGCTGCTCGTCGCGGCCGTCCATCACCTGGCCGCGCGCGGGGTGCGCGACGTGGGCCGGGACCGGCAGTGGCCGGCGGAACCGGTCGAGCGGATCGCGGTGGCCGTGGACCTGATGTGGCAGCACTTCCGCCAGCCGTACTTCTGGGCGTCGATGGAACTGTGGCTGGCCGCGCGGTCGCACGAGGATCTGCGCACCGAACTGCTGCCGCTGGAACGGGCGCTCGGCGGCATGATCAAGAAACAGACGGACGGGTTCTTCGGACCGGACCTGACCGCGAATCCGCGCTACGCCGAGATCCGCGACCTCGTGTACACGAGTATGCGCGGGGTCGCGCTCGGCTACGCGATCGATCCGCGGGACGCCGAGAGCGATCCGTACCTGCGGGAATGGCGCCGGCAGTTCGAACAGGTGCTGCTCGATCGTGCCTGACGACCGGTGCTTCCGCGGCGGGCGGCGAGTACCGCTACGCCGGTGCGCGCACGGCCAGCGCGTCCGCGAACGTCTTCTTCAGCGACCACCGCAGGTGCTCGAGGTCCGGCTGCGGCGTCGACTGCTGGTATCCGTACAGGATGAACAGTCCCATCCGGGCGAAGTTCTCGGCGTCGGCGCCGGATCCGAGGAGACCGGTCGTCGCTTCCAGTACGACGTCGAATCGTTGCCGGTCGACCGTGTTCTGCACGGCCCGGACCTCGGCGTCGCTGTGTGCCCACGCCCGGATCGCGGATTCGGCGCGGTGCGGCAGCCCGCATGCGAACTCGATGAGCAGTTCGAGGCGCTGATCGGACTCGGCGACGAGCCGGGCCGCGTCCACGAGTCGCAGGGTCTGCTTGTCGAGCCAGTGCTGCAGGAACTCGGTCTTGAACTGACCCCAGCTCTGGAAATAGTTGTAGAACGAACCCGTCGTGACGGACAGGCGCCGGCAGAGAGGTGCCTGCTTGAGGCCACCGTGATCGTCCGTAGACAGAATCTCGATGGCGGCGTCGAAATAGTCTTCCCGCCTGACGAGTGTCGCCACGACGTGACCTCCCCTCTCTGGCCGTGTCGTTCCCGAGTGTACGAAAGGGCGTGCCGTATCCCCGGCGACCTGCCGCGCGGTGCCATCATGGGTCTGCTGCCGGCTCTGGGGAAGAGTGCCGAGGAACCGCACAGCACGACACACACCGGAGGGCAGCAGTGAAGCGGGAGCCCAAGCAGGACCGCAGCCGCGCCACACGCCGGCGGTTGCTCGAAGCGACGATCGACTGCCTCGCCGAACTCGGCTGGGGTGCCACCACGGTCGGTGTCGTCGCCGAACGTGCCGGTGTGTCGCGGGGCGCGACCCAGCATCATTTCCCGACCCGCGAGGACCTGATCACCGCGGCGCTCGAGTTCATGTTCGACAGCCGCATGGATCTGGTGCGCCGCGAGAGCATCGATCTGCCGTACGGTCCGGCACGCACCGAGGCGGTGGTGGCGCGGCTCGTCGAGCAGTACACCGGCAGCCTGTTCCGGGCCGCGCTGCAGGTGTGGACCGCCGCGGCCGCCGATCCGGAACTGCGGGCGCGCATCGTGCCGCTGGAGGAACACTTCGGGCGCGTCGCGCACCGCGTGGCTCTCGAGGAACTCGACGCGGACGGCTCCGATCCGGTCGTGCACCGCATGGTGCAGGCCACGCTCGATCTCGCCCGCGGTCTCGGTCTCGCGGACGTGCTCACCGACGATTCGCGGCGACGTGCCGAGATCGTGCGGAACTGGGCCGCCCAGCTCGACACCGTCATCGACGCGGCGCGGCGCCGCCGGGCGACCGAGCACTCGGCTGGGTAAGGTCAGTATCCATGCTTGCCAAGCCGGCCACGATGCTGGCCGCGGTCGCGGCCCTCGGGTTCGCCGCCACCGGGTGCGGTTCCGGCGACGACGCGCCTCCGGCCGCCGACGTGTCTCCTGCCCAGCAGGTCACCGAGCCGGGTCCGTTCTTCGGGGAGTGCAGCTCGGTCACCGACGACGAGGTGGCCGCCGCGTTCGGTCTGGGCGCGTTCGCGACGGTCACCCGCAATTCGGTCGGGTGCGAATGGGAGACGGTGGTCGGCGGGCCGAGCGTCACGTTCTCCTGGTACCGGGGCAGTCCCATTGGGCGCGAGCGCGCCGGCTCCGATCTGATAGGCCGCCCGGCCGAGGACGTCGAGATCGGCGGTCACGAGGGATTCATGGGCTCGGCGCAGAACGAGCTGGGACAGACCGTGCTGTGCGAGATCGGCCTTCAATACGGGGGCGACTTCGTCCACTGGTCCGTCACGTACGCGGACTTCACGCCCGCCGCTGACGCGTGTGCGGTCGCGCGCCGGCTCGCGGAACTGTCCGCGGAGAGGGCGGTGGAATGAGCACGCGCCGAATCACCGCGAACCGGCTGCGACGGACCGCCGCGGCGGTGCTGGCCGCCGTGGTCGCCGGGGGAGCGCTCGCCGGGTGCAGCCGCACCATCGAGGGACGCGCCGTACAGGAAGGTGCCGGCGGGGGTGGAGCCTCGGCCGAATTCACCAAGCTGCTCACCGAGTGCGATGCCGTCACCGACGAGCAGATCGCGGAGAGCGTCGGATCCGACTACGTGCTGCGCGGGTTCTTCGGCGCGATCTGCCGCTGGGACGGCGACGGGCCGAGCGGTCCGGTCAAGGTCACCTTCAACTGGTTCGAGACGGGTGCCCTCGACACCGAACGCGAGGCCGGCGAACGGCTCGGCTACGCGGTGGAGAACACCACCGTCGAGGGCCGGCGGGCGCTCCTGATGCGACGGCCCGCCGATCCGCATTCGTGCGGTGTCTCCGCGAACGCGTCGACCGTGGGGATCTTCGGCTGGTGGGTGCAGTACGTGCCCGGATCGGCGCATCCGGACCCGTGCGAAGCGGCCGCAACACTGGCCCGGCTCACTCTCAACCTGAGCAGTTGAGGCCGCGGTGCGAGGTCGGTGGGGGAGCGGCAGCTCACTTTGACCTCGTGGCTCGCCGCCGGGTATCGTTGTGGGTCGTGTCCGGCATGCCCGGGCCGATCTGTGTGCCTATGCGAGGTAGTGCCGTGCGCGCGGTCTGTAGACAACTGCAGTTTGCGAGCCCCCGGCTGCCTGTGTGGGGGTACGCGACACGCCCGACCTCGTGTGCACATGGGGGGCGGGTGCGGGGCAGCAGCTTCCTTGTCCCAACCGATGGATCCCTAATTTCAGAACAGCCGAGGCTGCTCGTGTGAGCAGCTCCAGACAACGAGAAAGCCTGTAGATGCCAACCATCAATCAGCTGGTCCGCAAGGGCCGCCGCGACAAGACCGCCAAGGTCAAGACCGCGGCCCTCAAGGGCAGCCCGCAGCGCCGTGGCGTGTGCACCCGCGTGTACACCACCACCCCGAAGAAGCCGAACTCGGCTCTCCGTAAGGTCGCGCGTGTCCGCCTGACCAGCGCTGTCGAGGTCACCGCGTACATCCCCGGTGAGGGTCACAACCTCCAGGAGCACTCGATGGTGCTCGTTCGCGGCGGTCGTGTGAAGGACCTCCCGGGTGTCCGCTACAAGATCATCCGCGGCTCGCTCGACACCCAGGGTGTCAAGAACCGCAAGCAGGCTCGCAGCCGCTACGGAGCGAAGAAGGAGAAGGGCTGATGCCACGTAAGGGTCCCGCTCCCAAGCGCCCGCTGATCGCCGATCCGGTCTACGGTTCGCCACTGGTCACCCAGCTGGTCAACAAGATCCTCCTGGACGGCAAGAAGTCCACCGCCGAGCGCATCGTCTACGAGGCACTCGAGCAGGCTCGCGAGAAGACCGGCACCGATCCGGTCGTCACCCTCAAGCGCGCGCTCGACAACGTCAAGCCCGCCCTCGAGGTCCGCAGCCGCCGCGTCGGTGGCGCCACCTACCAGGTTCCGGTCGAGGTTCGCCCGGGCCGTTCCACCACGCTGGCCCTGCGCTGGCTGGTCACCTTCGCGCGTCAGCGTCGTGAGAAGACCATGGTGGAGCGTCTGGCCAACGAGCTTCTCGACGCGAGCAACGGTCTCGGCGCGTCCGTGAAGCGCCGCGAGGACACCCACAAGATGGCTGAAGCCAACAAGGCGTTCGCGCACTACCGCTGGTGAGTCGTTGCCGGCCGGGAGGATCGGTTACCACCACCTCCCGGTCGGCTGCTCGCACATCTGTGTCGGTCCTGTGACGGCCGGCTGACAACACAAGAACACGTGGTCCGCACCCAAGGACCGACACGAGCTACGAGCGGGGTTTACCTGTGGCACAGGAAGTGCTGACCGACCTGAACAAGGTCCGCAACATCGGCATCATGGCGCACATCGATGCCGGCAAGACCACCACGACCGAGCGCATCCTCTTCTACACCGGTGTGAACTACAAGATCGGTGAGACCCACGACGGTGCTTCGACCACCGACTGGATGGAGCAGGAGAAGGAGCGTGGTATCACCATCACCTCCGCCGCTGTGACCTGCTTCTGGAACAAGAACCAGATCAACATCATCGACACCCCCGGCCACGTCGACTTCACGGTCGAGGTCGAGCGGTCCCTGCGCGTCCTCGACGGCGCGGTCGCCGTGTTCGACGGCAAGGAGGGCGTCGAGCCCCAGTCCGAGCAGGTCTGGCGCCAGGCTGCCAAGTACGACGTTCCGCGCATCTGCTTCGTCAACAAGATGGACAAGATGGGCGCGGACTTCTACTTCACCGTGCAGACGATCATCGATCGTCTCGGTGCGAAGCCGCTGGTCCTCCAGCTTCCGATCGGTGCCGAGGATGCCTTCGACGGCGTCGTCGACCTCGTCGAGATGAAGGCCATCACCTGGCGCGGCACCGTCGAGATCGGCGCCGAGCCGACGATCGAGGAGATCCCCGCCGAGCTCGCCGACAAGGCTGCCGAGTACCGCGAGAAGCTGCTCGAGACCGTCGCCGAGTCCGACGAAGAGCTCATGGAGAAGTACTTCGGCGGCGAGGAACTCACCGTCGCGGAGATCAAGGCTGCCATCCGCAAGATGACCGTCAATTCCGAGCTGTACCCGGTGCTGTGCGGCTCCGCGTTCAAGAACAAGGGTGTTCAGCCCATGCTCGACGCGGTCATCGACTACCTGCCGAGCCCGCTGGACATCGGCGAGGTTCAGGGCACCAAGCTCGGTGACGAGGAGGAGACCCTCACCCGCAAGCCGAGCAAGGACGAGCCGTTCTCGGCTCTGGCCTTCAAGATCGCTGCGCACCCGTTCTTCGGCAAGCTGACCTTCGTCCGCGTGTACTCCGGCCGGGTCGAGCCCGGTGCCCAGGTGCTCAACGCCACCAAGGGCAAGAAGGAGCGCATCGGCAAGCTGTTCCAGATGCACGCCAACAAGGAGAACCCGGTCGACGAGGCCGTCGCGGGCCACATCTACGCGATGATCGGCCTGAAGGACACCACGACCGGTGACACCCTGTGCGCGCAGGACGCCCCGATCGTCCTCGAGTCGATGACCTTCCCGGACCCGGTCATCCAGGTCTCCATCGAGCCCAAGACCAAGTCCGACCAGGAGAAGCTGGGCACCGCGATCCAGAAGCTCGCCGAAGAGGACCCGACGTTCTCCGTCGAGCTCGACGAGGAGACCGGCCAGACCGTCATCGGCGGCATGGGCGAGCTCCACCTCGACATCCTCGTCGACCGCATGCGTCGCGAGTTCAAGGTCGAGGCCAACGTCGGCAAGCCGCAGGTCGCGTACCGCGAGACCATCACCAAGCCGGTCGAGAAGCTCGAGTTCACGCACAAGAAGCAGACCGGTGGTTCCGGCCAGTTCGCGAAGGTCATCATCGCCCTGGAGCCCTTCAAGGGCGAGGACGGCGCGACCTACGAGTTCGAGAACAAGGTCACCGGTGGCCGCGTGCCGCGCGAGTACATCCCGTCCGTCGACGCCGGTGCGCAGGACGCGATGCAGTACGGCGTGCTCGCCGGCTACCCGCTGGTGAACGTCAAGGTCACGCTCCTCGACGGTGCGTACCACGACGTCGACTCGTCGGAAATGGCGTTCAAGATCGCCGGTTCGCAGGCCCTGAAGGAAGCTGCCCGCAAGGCTGCTCCGGTCATCCTCGAGCCGCTCATGGCTGTCGAGGTCACCACCCCCGAGGACTACATGGGTGAAGTGATCGGCGACCTCAACTCCCGCCGTGGCCAGATCCAGGCCATGGAGGAACGCAGTGGTGCCCGTGTCGTGAAGGCGCTGGTTCCGCTCTCGGAGATGTTCGGTTACATCGGTGACCTGCGGTCGAAGACCCAGGGCCGGGCGAACTTCTCCATGGTGTTCGATTCCTACGCAGAGGTTCCGTCGAACGTCTCGAAGGAAATCATCGCCAAGGCGACCGGCGAGTAACCTTCGGGTTATCCCCTCGGTCACCTGCACGACCAAGTAATAAAACCGCACTGCTGCATACTGCAAGCAACAACAGTCCAGGAGGACATTCCAGTGGCGAAGGCGAAGTTCGAGCGGACCAAGCCGCACGTGAACATCGGCACCATCGGTCACGTCGACCATGGCAAGACCACCACCACGGCTGCGATCACCAAGGTGCTGGCCGACAAGTACCCGGATCTCAACGAGAGCTTCGCGTTCGACCAGATCGACAAGGCTCCCGAGGAGAAGGCTCGTGGTATCACGATCAACATCTCCCACGTCGAGTACCAGACGGAGAAGCGCCACTACGCGCACGTCGACGCTCCGGGTCACGCCGACTACATCAAGAACATGATCACCGGTGCTGCCCAGATGGACGGCGCGATCCTGGTCGTGGCCGCCACCGACGGCCCGATGCCGCAGACGCGTGAGCACGTGCTGCTCGCCCGCCAGGTCGGCGTGCCCTACATCCTCGTCGCCCTGAACAAGGCCGACATGGTCGACGACGAGGAAATCCTCGAGCTCGTCGAGATGGAGGTCCGCGAGCTGCTGGCCGCCCAGGAGTTCGACGAGGAAGCTCCGGTCGTCCCGATCTCGGCTCTCAAGGCGCTCGAGGGTGACCCGAAGTGGGTCAAGTCCATCGAGGACCTGATGGACGCTGTCGACGAGTCGATCCCGGACCCGGTCCGTGAGACCGACAAGCCGTTCCTGATGCCCGTCGAGGACGTCTTCACGATCACCGGTCGTGGCACCGTCGTCACCGGCCGCATCGAGCGCGGTGTCATCAACGTGAACGAGGAAGTCGAGATCGTCGGTATCCGCCCGACCTCGACCAAGACCACGGTCACCGGCATCGAGATGTTCCGCAAGCTGCTCGACCAGGGCCAGGCCGGCGACAACGTCGGTCTGCTGGTCCGCGGCATCAAGCGCGAGGACGTCGAGCGCGGCCAGGTCGTCGTCAAGCCGGGCACCACGACTCCGCACACGGAGTTCGAGGGCCAGGCCTACATCCTCAACAAGGAAGAGGGCGGCCGCCACACGCCGTTCTTCAACAACTACCGTCCGCAGTTCTACTTCCGTACCACGGACGTGACGGGCGTTGTGACCCTTCCCGAGGGCACCGAGATGGTCATGCCGGGCGACAACACCGAGATGTCGGTCGTCCTGATCCAGCCGGTCGCTATGGACGAGGGCCTGCGCTTCGCGATCCGCGAGGGTGGCCGCACCGTCGGCGCCGGTCGCGTCACGAAGATCATCAAGTGAGCTAGTTCTCGCTGACGCCGATGGCGCTCACTCCTTCGGGAGTGGGCGCCATTTGCGCTTTCAGCGCCCGTGTCTCCTTGTGGCGGTTGGGACCGCCACAAGGAGACACGAGCACGATCCTTGACATCCGCGGCCGACGCGAGGATCGTCCTAAGTGTGTTAGGCAAACCGAATCGCGATAGGGTTGCCGAACGCCGTTCGGCAACTCGGTCCGAGATTCTCACCGCGGCCTGGGATACCGCCCGCGAGCGCGGGCTCGCGAACCTGACCCTCCGCGAGGTCGCCGACCGCGTGGGAATGCGGCCCCCCTCGCTCTACAGCCACTTCGATTCGAAGAACGCGCTCTACGACGCGATGTTCGGACAGGCGTGGAGCGAGTGCCTGGCGGTCATGACGGAATGCGTCCGGAACCTGCCCGACACACCGCGCGGTGTGCTGCGATCCCTCGCGGCCACCTTCTTCGATTTCTGCGTCGAAGATCTCGCCCGATTCCAGCTGATGAACCAGCGGATCGTCATCGACTTCGAGCCGAGCGACGAAGCGTATGCGCCGGCCGTGCAGACCCTCGATCTGTTCCGTAACACGTTGGCAGAGTTGGGGATTCGTGACCAGCAGGATGTGGATCTGTGCGTCGCGCTCACGGGTGGTCTCATCGACGCCCAGCTCGCCAACGATCCCGGTGGCGACCGGTGGCGTCGGCTCCTCGATCGGGCCGTGAACATGTTCGCCGAGAATGTAGGACTGTAAGGAGCGTCCGATGGCTGCAACGACTGCAACCGAGTCCACCACGCGGCCACGACGACCGGAGATGCAACGCGACCTCGCGATGCGCCTGGCCGCCACCGAGTACGAGCGGTTCGCCGATCTGCTGGACCGGCTGACGCCCGACGAGTGGAGACAACCGACCGAATGCCCCGGCTGGGACGTGCGCGCGATGGCCGGTCACGCCTACGGGATGACGCGGATGTCCGCGTCCCTCCTGGAGATGCGTCGCCAGCTCGCCGTCGCGAAACGGTCGCCCGGCGTCTTCATCGACGCGCTGACCGCGCATCAGGTCGAGAAATACGCGAGTCTCGACACCGCGACATTGGCGTCGGCCTACCGGGCGACGGGGGCCAAGGCGGCCCGGGCACGCGCCCGCACGCCGTCCCTCGTGCGGAAGCTGACCCTGAAACCGGCGCAGACGGTCGGTGGCGTCGAGGAATGGTGGACCGTCGGATATCTGGTCGACGTCATCGTCACACGTGACCCCTGGATGCACCGCGTGGACATCTGCCGCGCGACCGGCGAGACGATGGTCCTGACCCCCGAACACGACGGGGCGCTCGTCGCCGACGTCGTCGCCGAATGGGCAGGACGGCACGGCCGGCCGATCGATCTCACCCTGACCGGTCCGGCCGGAGGTCGCTGGCGCACCGGGTCCGGTGCACAACCAGTCGAGATGGACGCGGTCGAGTTCTGTCGCGTCCTGTCCGGTCGCGCGCCGGGAACGGGCCTTCTCGCAGTGCAGGTTCCGTTCTGATCGCTGCGCGCCCGGCCGTCGGCCGTCAGTAGCCGGCCCGCGCGGCGACCGCCTCGGTCTCCGGTGCCGGCCCGAGCGTCGGGTCCGGGCTCCAGCCGAGGATCGGCGGCACGAACACGCAGTTCAGCGGTCGCGGATCCTCCGGATCGAGTGCCTTCAGCACGAACCACGCGGCGTTCGGGTCGTTGACGATGCCGGCGTGCTCGACGAAGTCGTTGCCGCAGTGATCCTGGAGCACGATGTTCGTTGCGTTGGGGGCTTCGCGATAACCGCTGGTGTAGGGCAGGACGATCTCTTCGTAGCGGCTCATGATGTTCGTGTAGGTGACCTCGTCGGCGTACACGCCGGCCTCCTGGATGGTGTGGATCCAGTCGGAGCCGGCCAGCACCTGCGGGCAGGCGCCACACCCGAGCGCGTGCACCAGGTTCTCCATGTCCTGGCGTGCCCCGACCTGCTCGAACAACTCGAAAGACGCGGCGATCAGGAACGCGTGGCTGCCCTCGTACACGGGACCGAGGGAGATGTAGTCGTCGACCTTCTCGTTGCCGCCGAGGAACTTGACGTACCAGACGGGCATCAACGTGCCCTGCGAGTGGCCGATCAGATCCACCTTCTCCGCGCCGGTGGCGGCGAGGACCTCGTCGACGAAATCGGATAGCTGCTGTGCGCTCTCTTCCATCGGCAGCAGTCCACCGACGGCGTCGAGCGGCCACGGCAGGTCGGCATGGTTGCCGTAAGTGAGGGCGAAGACGCAGTACCCCTCGTTGGCGAGCAGGGGTGCCAGGTACGACCAGTTGTCCTGCCGGTTGAGGACGGTGCCGTGCACGAGGATCACCGGGTCGGGATGTTCCTCCGACGGCACGCAGCTCCAGTCGTTGGTGCCGGGGGCGTTGCCGCCGGGTGATCCCAATTCGCTTGCGAGACCGTCGAGGAAGGTCTTTCCCACGGGTAGGGGAGGTGCAGGTTCCTCGGCCTGTGCCGTTCCGGTTCCGAAGAGCGCGAAGATCGCCGCGAAGGTCGCGGCGGTGAGTGCGCGCAGGCGCATGTCCACCCCCCTGTCGATACGTGAATGCGCAGAAAGTTAACAGAGATTCCACATCGTCGACCAGCCCCCGGCGGTGGCCCGGTGGCCTCGTGAATCACGATGTGCCCACCGATTCGGAATTCGCCCGTGCTACAGCGTGAGCGGATTCGCACTCGCCGCGTGGATCGCCCCGGCGGGCGGTTCGGGGCCGCGGCGTGGCTGGCACACTGGGAGCGGTGCGCGCCGGAACCACGACAGCAAGGGGCCCGCTGCGGCCGTTCGAGATCGCGGCCGCGGCGGTGTTCGGAGCACTGACAGCCGTCGTCACCGTCGTCACCGGGTTCATCCCGGTCGGAGCCGCGCAGGTTCTCATCACCCTGCCGATCGCATTCCTCGCCGCAGGAAACCGGATGCGGTCCGCGATCGCAGCGACCGTCGCGGCCAGCGTCGTAGCCCTGATCGCCGGCGGCCCGTTCGGGGTCGTGATGTTGCTCGTCCTCGTCGGCGTGGGAATCCTCGTCGGATATGCCGAACGCCGCTGGGGCAGGAACGCGGGCTTCGTGGTGTTCGCCGGGTCGATCCCCATCGGGCTCGTGCTCGCGGGATTCACCGTCGGGATGCTGCTGTTGTTCGAACGGACCCGGATCCTGCTGCTCGACTCGCTCGCCGCCTCGCTGCAGGGCGCCCTGCGGGCATTCCGGGCAGCCGGTGCGGGACAGGCATTCGTCGACGCCTTCACCCGCACCGCCGATTTCCTCGTCGAGTACTGGTGGCTGTGGATCGGCGGTGCCACGGTCGTCGGCATCGTCGGCAGCGCACTGCTCAGCTTCGGGATCTTCCGCACGATCGCGCTGCGCACGCGGTGGAGCAGCCCGCCCACCGAATGGCCGGCCACGGCCCAGGCGGAACCGGCACCGCTGCCCGTGCACCTGCGGTCGGTCACCTACCGCTACCCGGGAGCCACCACCGACGCGCTCACCGACATCGATCTGACGATCACCGCCGGGGACTTCGTCGCGGTGGTCGGAGCCAACGGCTCGGGCAAGTCCACCCTCGCGCGGATCCTCGCCGGACTCGACCCGACAACCGGTCTCGTCGACCGTCCCGGCCACGTCGGTCTCGGTGCCCCGGGCGGCACGGCACTGGTCTTCCAGCACCCGGAATCCCAGATCCTCGGCCGCACGATCGCCGAGGACGTGCGCTGGGGACTCGACGATGCCGACGGCACCGTCGACGTCGACGCATTGCTCGAGAGGGTCGGGTTGGGT
>NZ_JALPTB010000077.1 GCF_023218075.1 Rhodococcus sp. HM1
GCCACCCTCTGTCTGGCTCGGCGTCGCGTCGATGTTCTCTATGCCCTCATCCGCGACAACCGCACCTGGCAACCGAGCTTGCCGGGTACCGCTGTTGCGGCTTGACAGGATCATTGAGAGTCCTTTCTACAGGTCCAGCACCAGCTCGTCGGAGCGGGCGCGGGAGACACACAACATGATGGTGGCGCCGGATTCCTGTTCGGCGGCGGTGAGCAGAGAGTCGCGGTGGTCGGGGGTGCCGCACAGCACCCGGGTCTCGCACGATCCGCAGATGCCTTCGCGGCACGAGTTGGGCACGTCGATCCCGGCGTCCTCGAGGGTTTCGAGGATCGACCGGTCCGGGGCCACGGTCGCGGACACGCCGGAGCTCTCGCACACCACCTGGAAGGAGGCGTCCTCACCGGCGGTGGCGATGCGTTCGGGGGCCTTGAATCGTTCGAGGCGGATCGCACCGTCCGGCCAGGCCGGCGCGTACGATTCGACGGCGGCGAGCAGCCCTTCCGGTCCACATGTGTACACGAGGGTATCCGGTCGCGGATTCTCCAGCAGCGCAGCCAGATCCAGCATTCCGTCGCGGTCCTCCGCGACGACGCGCACGCGGTCTCCGTAGCCGGCGAGTTCGTCGAGGAACGCCATGGTGGAGCGGTCGCGGCCACCGTAGTGCAGTTCCCACTCGGCGCCGGCGCGTTCCGCCTCGGTGATCATCGCCAGGATCGGGGTGATGCCGATCCCGCCGGCGATGAACAGGTAGCGCGGGGACGGCAGGAGCTCGAAGTTGTTGCGCGGCAGGCTCACCGCGACGGTGTCGCCGGGGCGCAGGGTCTCGTGGACGCGGCGCGATCCCCCGCGCCCGGATTTCTCGAGCAGGACCGCGACGCGGTAGCCCGTCTTGTCGTCGGGGTCGCCGCACAGCGAGTACTGGCGGACGTGGCCACCGCCGAGATGAAGGTCGAGGTGCGCTCCGGGTGTCCAGCGCTCGACCGCGGCGCCGTCGGGATGTTCCAGCCGCAGGGAGACGACGCCGGTGGACTCGATCCGCATCTGACGGACCATCAGGTCGACGGTGTCTGCAGTCATGTTTTCCTCCGGGGAGATCAGTTCAGCGCTTATTAGTTTAGCGCTAAGATGTTATCCGCGCCACAGTCGCCGGGAAGTTTTTCCGGGTGCTAGCCGACCGGTACGGTGACCGGCGGCGTGAAGGGCGTCGGCATCGGCCCGTAGGCCGCGAGATCGACCTCCACGAGCACGGGCGCCTGCCGCGACACCGCGTCGGCGAGAACGTCGTGGGCCTCCCCGGCAGCGGCGATGCACCGGTACTCGACCCCCACGGCTCGAGCGAGCAGCGCGAAATCCGGGGTTGCCAGATCGACCGCGTACGGTCGCTCACCGGCCCCGATCTGCATGTTGCGCAGCACCCCGTAGCCGCCGTCGTTGCACACGAGCAGCACCAGCCACGGCTTCTCCTGCGCCAGGGTGAGGATCTCCCCCAAGTGCACGGCCAGTCCCCCGTCGCCGACGAGCGCGAGCGTCGGGCGGGACTCGTCCGCCAGTGCGGCGCCGATCGCCATACCGAGGCCCTGCCCGATGCCACCGCCCCGCGGGAAGACGTTGGCGCGCGGGTCGTACATCGGCAGCAGGCGATTGCCCCACGAACTCGACGCGATCGTCACATCGCGCGCCACGACGGCATCGCGAGGCAATGCCGCGCGCACGGCGTCGCACAGCACCGCATGGTCACCCAGCCCGGCGCGCTGCGTCGCGCGCACCCGGTCGCGGGTCTCGCGGGCCCGCGTCGTCCAGTGCTCCTCGACCGCATCGCCGAGTCCGTCGAGGCGCCCCGCGGCAGCGAGGAACGCACCGATCTCTCCCACCACGGGCAGATCCGCCGGGAAGACGCGGCCCGGCGCGGCCGGGTCGAGGTCCACCTGAATATGACTCGCGGGCATGGGAATCGAGTAGTCACCGGTTTCGTTCGACCGGAAGTGCGTGCCCAGGGACAACACGAGGTCGGCGTCGGCGAGCAGCGCCCGCCCGAGCGGCGACGTCGCGTAGTTGCCGATGCACAGAGGGTGATCCTCGGGCACCGCACCGCGGCCGGAGTTGCTGGTCAGCAGCGGAACACCCCACCGTTCGACGAGGGCGGTCAGCGCGTCCCCTGCTCGCGCCGCTCCGCCGCCCGCCCAGATCACCGGGCGCCGTGCCTGTTCCATGGCCCGCAGCGCCTCGTCGAGACCGGTCGGCGCGGCGGCCGCCGGTTCGGCCTGCGGCACCTCCGCGGTCACCGGGCACTGCGCGTACTGCAGGTCGATGGGCCACTCGACGCTGGCGGGACCGCCGGGCGTGGCGAGCGCGTGGGCGACCGCCTCGCGCAGCACCTTCGCGGCGCTGTCCGCGTCGCGGATGGTCTCGGCGTAGGCCGAGACCGCGGTGAGCATCCCGAGCTGGTCCTTGGTCTCGTGGATGAATCCGCGGCCCGACCCGAGGTAGCGGGATTCGACCTGCCCGGTGATGTGCAGGACCGAGGTGCCGGAGGCGAGCGATTCGATCAGCGAGCCCGCCGCGTTGCCGGCACCGGTTCCGGTACTGGTCAGGGCGCAGCCGAGTCCGCCGGTGGCGCGGGCGTATCCGTCGGCGGCGTTGACGGCGGTCGCCTCGTGCCGCACCGGTACGAAGCGCAGTTGCCTGCTCACCGCCTCGACGAGGGGCTGGTTGTGGACGCTGACGATGCCGAAGACGGTGTCGACTCCGGCGTCGCGCAGCACCTGCACCAGCAGGTCCCCGCCGTTGCCGCCGGCTCGCGATTCGCTGGCCATGGGTTTCCTTTCAGACATAGCGCGCGACTCCGCCGCACACGTCGATGCTCGTGCCCGTCACGTACGACGAGCGGGGTGAGAGCAGGGTGACGACGAGGTAGGCGACCTCGTCGGCGTTGCCGAAGCGGCCGAGGCCGATCCCGCGGTCTGCGGCGATCTCGGCTTCCCACTCGGCGAAACTTCCGGTGTATCCGGAGGTTTCGTAGCGGCGCCGCCACTGCCCGGTGTCGACGAGACCGAGGGCGACCGAGTTGACGCGGATCGCCTCCGGAGCCAGTTCCAGCGACAGGGACTTGCTCAGGTTGAGCAGTCCCGCGCGGGCCGCGCTCGTGGTGACCAGCCGGGTCTCGGGCTGGCGGGCGAGGACCGCCGAGATGTTGACGATCGACGGTGCCGGCGACTTGCGCAGCAGCGGCAGCGCGGCGTCGACGGTGTTGAGCACGCTCGAGAACTTGAGGTCGAACTCGTCGCGCCAGTCGTCGAGGGTGGTCTCGGCGCGCGGTTTCATCCGCGAGTTGCCCGCGTTGTTGACCAGGCCGTCGAGGCCGCCGAAGGTGTCCTGGGCGCGGGCCACCAGGTCGGCGACCGCGTCCCGGTCGCGGACGTCGCACGCCGCAGTGAGGATGCGCTCGCGTCCGTCGAGGTCGTCGAGGGCCGCGTTCAGGCGGTCGACGTCGCGGGCGCAAGTCACGATGTTCGCGCCCTCGCCGAGCAGCATCCGCACGGTGGCGAGGCCGACGCCGGAGCTTCCTCCGGTCACGAGATAGGTGCGATTGTTCAGAAGCAGGTCCACGACCCGGTCCTCTCAGGTGCTAGTGCAGGACGAATCCGCCGTCGACGACGAGTTCCTGCCCGGTGATGTACGACGCCTCGTCGCCCATGAGGAAGGCAACGGCTCCCACCAGATCCGCGGGTTGCTGCGGCCGCGTCAGGGCCCGGTTGAGCCGGTACAGGTCGTGCCGGTGCTGCGGAACATATTGTGCCGATTCGCTTTCCGTCAGTCCGGGCGAGACGGTGTTCACGGTGATCGCGTACGGTCCGAGATCGCGAGCCATCGTGCGGGTCAGCGCGGACACGCCGCCCTTGGACGCGATGTAGTGCGTGAGCCTCGGGGAACCGTAGTGCGCCGCGTCGGATCCGATGGTGACCACGCGGCCGCCGCCGCCCTCGATCATCGAGGGCACGAGGGCCCGGCAGACGAGGAACGTGCCGCGCAGGTTCACGTTCAGGACGCGGTCCCATTCCTCGATCGGCAGTTCGTGCACGGCCTTGCCGCCGACCCCGTCGGCGAGCGCGGCGTTGTTGACCAGTCCGTACAGCGGGCCGTGTGCGGTGACCCGGGCGGCCATCTCGTCGACCGAGCCGGCGTCGGCGAGGTCGACGTGGACGAACTGTGCCGCGATCCCGTCGGAGCGCAGTTTCGCGGCGGCGTCCGTGCCGCGGTCGGTCGCGACGTCGGCGATCCACAGCGTCGCGCCGTCGGCGCCGAGGCGGCGGGCGATCGCCAGGCCCAGGCCGCGCCCGGCTCCGGTGACGACGACGGTACGGTCGTCGAGGGCACCCACGGGTCAGTCCCGGGAGACGCCGAAGACCGCGGAGGTCTCGGGGTAGGTGGGGACCTGCGGCTTCTGCGTGCCGATGATCACGCAGAACAGCGCGTCGGTGGTGCCGGTGTTCTTCAGGCTGCGCGGCACGCCGGCCGGCACCACGATCATGTCGCGGTAGCCGAGGGTTCGCTTCTCGACGACGCCGTCGCGGTGGATGCCCACCTCGACCTCGCCCTCGAGGACGAAGAAGGCTTCCTCGGCGTCGTGGTGGGTGTGCTCGGGGCCCTCGGCGCCGGGCGGCAGCAGCATGTTCGAGAACGTGAAGCCGCGGGAGCCGATGGTGCGGGTGTCGTTCTCGTGGTTGCCGGTGGCGCCGGAGCCGACGTAGCGGATCTGGGCGCGCCGGAACTGATCTCCGGCCTTGGTCTGGAAGCCGAGGGTGTCCCAGTCCTCGTGGCGGGTGCCGCGGGTGAGGATGAGCGAGTCGGTGAATTCCTTCAGGTCCGCGGTCGCGTAGTCGAGTGTCATGGTGGTTCTCCGTTTCTTCAGCGGGTTCTTCAGGGGGTCGAGTGGTTGCTCAGGCGTTCGGTGATTCGCACGAACGATTCGATCCAGGCGCCGAACGCTTCGGGTCGTTCCTGGTTGGCGAGATGACCGGCCCCGCGGACGGTGACGAACACCGCGCCCCGGACGCCGCCGGCGAGAACCTGGCTCGCCGGGATGCCGGTGACGGTGTCGGCGTCCCCGCACAGCACGAGCGTCGGAACGTCGATCTTCTCGAGGTCGCCGGTGTGGTCGGTCGCGGCCATCGACTCGGCGGCGTGGCCGTAGCCGGGCAGCCGCACCGATTCGGCCATGATCGCCGTCGCGCGGTCGACGAGGTGCCGGGGAGCGTCGGCCGACAGCAGCCGCGGGGCGCGACGGCGCGCGAAGTCGGCCGGTCCGCTGCGGTCGAGGTCCGCGGCCCGCGCCCGCATGTTCTCGGCGCTGTCGGGGTCGGCGCCGGATCCGACGGACGACGCGCCGAGGATCAGGCTGCGCACGAGTCCGGGGTGCCGCAGCGCCAGCCGGGTGGCGAGTACACCGCCCCAGGACATTCCGAGGATGTGTGCGCCCGCGTCGCCGCACCGGTCCCGGACGATGTCCGCAGCGGCGTCCGCGTAGTCGTCGAGGTCGAGTGGGCGCTCCGGATCGTCGCTGCGGGCGTAGCCGGGGGCGTCCCATGCGATCATGCGGAGCGATTCGGCGAGTCCGGTGAGCTGCGGGGCGAAACTGTCTGCACTGCCGCCGATTCCGTGCAGCATCAGCACGGCGGGGCCGGTGCCGCGTTCGACGACGTGAATCATGATGCCTGCATCTCGTCGAGGCGCGCGAACACGCCGGGGTCCGGGATGCCGGCCATGTGCTCGCGGACCTGCCGCGACGGCGGGCCGGCGGTGCCCCACAGGTCGGACAGCTCGGGGACGCGGCGCCACACGCGGCACAGCCACCGGTCCTCGTCGACCTGCGCGATGCCGGAGGTGTATTCGCACACCAGGCCCGCGGGGTCGGCGAAGTACGAGAAGGTGTTGTCGCCGGGGCCGTGCTTGCCGGGACCCCACAGCGGCAGTTGCCCGTGGTGGCGCAGTCGGCCGATGCCGCGCATGAAGTGGTCGACCGTCGGCATCTCGTAGGCGACGTGGTTGACCGACGCCCATTCGGCCTGGTTGAACGCGATGCTGTGGTGGTCGGAGTTGCACCGCAGGAACGCCATCTGGTGTTCGGACCAGTCGGAGACGCGCATTCCGAGCACGTCGCAGTAGAACTGCACGGACGCGTCGATGTCGACGGTGTTGAGCACGACGTGCGTGACCCCGACCGGCACCGCGTCGTCGCGAACGAGCGCGGGAACGGCGAGGGTGTCTGCGACGAGTTCGAGGACCCGGCCTTCCGGGTCGACGATCCGCAGTCCGTATCCGCCGCCGGCGTCGTCGATCGGTCCCGGCCCGTGCACGACGGGGATGCCGCGGGCTTCGACCCGCCGGGCGGCCTCGTCGACCTCGGCGGGGGTCGCGACGGCGAAACTGATGCGGCCCAAGCCGTTTCGCTCCGCTTGCGTGAGCTGCAGGACGTGGTGCTGCTCGCCGGTGCCGCGCAGCCACGCGCCGGTGGTGCCCTGTTCGACGACGCGCAGTCCCCAGACCTCGGAGTAGAACTCGGCGGATTCGGCGGCGGCGTGGGTGCGCAGCTCCACCGAGCGCAGGCGGCGCAGCCAGGCGATGGGTTGGTTCATGAGAATTGCCTTCCAGTGGCGAATGTCATTTATCTTAGCGCTAAGATATTTGCTTGTACAGGTCCCCGGCCGGAATGATTCCCGGGACCGGGGAACCGGACGAGGCGGTCAGTCCGCCCAGGTGTCGGGGGCGTCGTCCAGACCGAGGTACACGCTCTTCTGCCGCGAATACGCCGCGATGCCGGCGCGGCCCTTCTCGACCCCGAGTCCGCTCTCCTTGACGCCGCCGAAGGGCGTCGAGATGCTGAACCGCTTGTAGGTGTTGATCCACACCGTGCCCGCCTCGAGACGGCGCGCCAGTCGCCAGGCCCGGCGGTAGTCACGGGTCCAGATGCCGGCGGCCAGTCCGAACACCGAGTCGTTGGCCTGCGCGAGCAGATCCTCTTCCCCGTCGAACGGCAACGCCACCAGGACCGGCCCGAAGATCTCCTCCCGGCACACCCGGGCGTCGTTGGTCAGCCCGTCCACGACGGTCGGCAGGTAGTAGGCGCCGCGCGCGAGTTCCGGGTCGTCGGGAATACGTCCGCCGCACAGGATCCGGCCACCCTCCTCCCTGGCCAGGTCGACGTAGGCGGCCACCGAGTCCCGGTGCGAGGGGTGCACGAGCGGACCGACCTGGGTGCGCGGATCCCGGCCGTTCCCGACCCGCAGCGCGCGGGTGCGCCGGACGAGTTCCCCGAGGAATCGGTCGTAGAGCGTGCGGTCGACGAACAATCGTGAGCCCGCGATGCAGCTCTGTCCGGACGACGAGAAGATCCCGTACATCACGCCCGCGACGGCCGCGTCGATGTCGGCGTCGTCGAGCACGATCGTCGGCGACTTCCCGCCCAGTTCCAGCGACACCGGCATCAGCTTCTCCGCGGCCGCGTGGGCGAGGGCGCGGCCGGTGCGGGTGCCGCCGGTGAACGTGACCTTGCCGACCTGCGGGTGCCGGACGATCGCGTCGCCGACGATCGAGCCCTTGCCGGGCAGGACCGACAGCAACCCGGGTGGCAGTCCGGCGTCGTGGACGATGCGGGCCAGCGCGAGCGAAACGAGCGGGGTCCACTCCGCCGGTTTCAGGACGATCGCGTTGCCCGCCGCGAGGGCCGGGGCGATCTTCTGGGCGTCGCTCGCGATCGGCGAGTTCCACGGGGCGATCGCCCCGATCACGCCGATCGGCTCGTGCACGCTCATCGACAGATAGTTGCCGCGCGGGGCGGTCAGGTCGTCGTCGGTGGTCTCGAGCACCGCGGCGAAGTAGCGGAAGGTCCCGGCCGCGCTGGCGACCAGCGCCGTCGTCTCGCCGAGCGCCTTGCCGGTGTTGTAGCTCTGCAGCAGGGCGAGCCGCGCGCTGTGCCGTTCGATCCCGTCGGCGATGCGGTGCAGGTGCCGTGCCCGCTCGTGGGGCAGCAGCGCGCGCCACGCCGGGTCGGCGGCGGCTGCCCGGCCCGCGGCGACGGCGTCGTCGACGTCGGCGGCGGTGGCCTGGTGCACGACCTGGAGGACCCGGCCGTCGGCGGGATCGACGACGGAGAAGGCCGGTCCGGTGGCGCGGCGCCAGGTGCCGCCGACCGCGATCTCGTCGGGGACGGGAACGAAGTCAAGGGTCGGGGGGTGGGCAGCCGTGGCGGGACGAAGGTCTGCGGTGGTGGTCACTGGGAGATCTCCTCGAGTGTCTTCTCGCGGGTCTCGACCGCGAACAGGCCGACGACGACCGCACCGACGAGTGCGACGGCGCCGAAGGTTCCGAACACGAGCGCGAGGGTTCCGCCGGCGCCCATGATGCCGCCGACGACCAGGGGTCCGACGATGATGCCGAGCCGGCCGGCGGCTCCGCCGATCGCGCAGCCGATGGCACGCATCCGGGTGGGGTACAGCTCGGCGGTGTAGACGTACAGGGCCATGTTGACGGCGAAGACGAACAGGGCCGCACCGGCGGACCACAGCAGGACCGACATCGCCGATCCGGTGCCGGTCGCGGCGAGCAGGAACAGCAGGGCGGCGCACAGCACCATCGACGCGGTGATGCAGATGCGGCGGCCGAGATTGTCGATGAGGAACGCGACGATCAGGCAGCCGATGAGGCCGGCGACGGTCGTGAAGATGCTGTAGTGCAGCGCGGTGTCGACGCCGACGTCGAAGACGGTGCTGTAGAGGGTGGGCAGCCAGGATGCGATGCCGTAGTTGACGAAGTAGGCGCAGCCCCAGATGGCGGCGAGCATGAGCGTGCGACGCAGGTAGATGCCCTGGAACGCCTCACGGAAGCGACCGCGGGTGGTGTCGGCGGCGATCGGGGTGAGGGGTTCGGGCTCGGGCAGCGTCTTTCCGTACCGCTCGGTGATCTCGGTTTCGATCCGGCTCATCGCGGCCTCGGCCTCGTCGTGCATGCCGCGGGAGGCGAGCCATCGCGGGGATTCGGGCAGCTTGAACAGCGCGGGGAGCAGCAGGATCGGGACGGCGCCGAGCGCGAACAGGATTTCGTAGCCGAATCGGGGTACGACCCAGGCGGAGACGATCGCCGAGACGACCAGGCCGATCGGGAAGATCACCTCGTACAGCAGGACGAATCGTCCGCGGTTGTGGGCCTTGGTGATCTCGCCGATGTAGGTGGCCGCGACGGGGACTTCGGCGCCGAGGCCGATGCCCTGCACGAACCGGAACATCAGGAACAGCATCAGGGAGTCGGTGAACGCCATGCCCAGGCTCATCACCGCGTACAGCGCGAGCGATCCGATGATCACGTTCAGCCGGCCGACGCGGTCGGCGAGCCAGCCGCCGCCGAGCGCGCCGACGAGCATGCCGAGGCCGCCGATGGCGATCACCCAGGCGACGGATGCCGGGGTGAGATTCCATTTGGGGATCAGCACGGGAAGGGAGTACGCGATCATCAGCTGGTCGAATCCGTCGAAGAAGGTGACGGCGCCGACGATGACGCGCGCTTTGACGTGCCAGCGGCTCATGGGGAGCCGTTCGAGCCTGGCACTGATCGTCTCGGTGGTACTGGACATGTGTGTCGATACCGGTGTCATCGGGGTCCTCGGTCTCGGAAGCCAGATACTTAAGTCCTTAAAGACTTACCGCTAAGATGTAACCTGGCACACTCCCGATCCGTCAACCATTGACTTTCAATCGAGGATGACATATAGGCGACTGCTTCATCGGGGATGTCGCCGAGTGCGTGAAGAAACACGAGAAAGGGGTCCGGGCATCGTCACCGGGACGGCCCACCCGGATCCCCGTCCGCGGCAGCCGACACGATCCGGAGGAATTCGGCAGGCACCGCCGCCCACTCCTCGCGCCAACGCCCCGACTGCTGGTCGTCGCGGAGCGCCCGCAGCAGGCCCACGACATCAACGCCCCCGTCGGGCAGGAAACGGACCATCCCCTGCTCCGCGCACACCGCCGCGGCCTCGGCGAGGCGTACCTTCGCCTCCTCGACCCGACCTCCGGCGATCAGACAGCTCACGAGAAGCCTGATCGCCGCCAACGTGGATCGACGACGCTCGGTTCCGACGAGCATGTCGTACCAGTGCCGCGCCCACGCCAGGGCGCGTTCGGTTGCAGCGCTCGACCCCCGCTTCAGCAACAATCGAATCGCCGAGTCGTCCCGGACCTGGGCGGTGATCTGCGCAATCCCGTCCATCGACGATGCATCGGTGAAGGTCTGCGGAAACGACGCTCCGGCGCCAGGAGAAAGCCCCAGCAGGATACGTTCGTTGTCGACTCGGGCACGGAGTCGGTCCAGTCCCAGCACTTGCGCCGCCCGCGCGCCCGCCTCGAGATGTTCTGCGGCGGCCGCACGGTCCCCACGGTGCGCCTTGACGGCGGCTCCGACCACATAACGTGCGATCATGAAGTCGACCACTCCCCCTTCGGAGCCGAGCTGATAGCTCTCCTCGATCAGGCGTTCGGCCTCGTCGACTTCTCCCTGTGCATAACGCAACTCACCTAGTAGTGCGCCCGCGAGACGGGAGGCGTGAGAGTGCGCACCGCCCACCCGCCGGGCGGACTCCACAGCGTTGACGAAATGGAGTTCGGCCGCGGCCAGGTCGAGTTGTTCGAACGCCGCAATTCCCGCGAACGCGGCCCCGTACATCACCGTGAACGGACCGCTCATGCTCGCGTGATATCGCCGCGCCCAGTTCTGCAGCGGCATGACCGCGGCGTAGTCGAATCGGTAGATCAGGCAGAAGGTCTTGATGTTCGCTGCCGCCGTGACCGCCCACGGACGCACCGCGTCCGAATTCTCGAGGGCCTCCTCGACCAGTGTTTCGACACCGCTCGTGCGGTCGGCATAGATCTCGAGCGCCGCCTCCGCGACCGATGCCTCGACCCGGATGCTGTCGCGTTCGGAAGCGTCCAGGTTTCCCGCGTCGAGGGTGGGACGGATGCGGTCGAATGCGGCGCGGGCCGGACCGACGTGATGGAGCAGGAGATTGGCCCATGCGACTGCGAGTTGGAGGGCGGCACTGCCCGCTACGGCATTCGGCGGTAGTTTGGCTACGAGACCCAGCAGTGTCGACATCTGCGAATGCTCGAGCAGGTACGTTCGGTGCCTCACGACGTACTCGACGGCCTGATTCTCATCGCCCGACGCCAGGGCATGATCGACGGCCTCACTGAGGAAGTGGCGGTCCGCGAACCAGCGGGCTGCTCGCCGGTGGAGGTCGGCGATACGCTCGGGGCTACTGCGCTCGAGGCGCCGGCGAAGGAACTCCGCGAACAGGTGGTGGTAGCGGAACCATTCACCCTCGTCGTCGATCCGCCGAAGGAAAAGGTCACGGCGCTCGACGTCTTCGAGCCATGACTGGCCGTCGGGCACGTCCGCGAGCGCCGAGGCGAGATCCCCGCTGATTCGTCCCGCCACAGAGGTGGCCATCAGGAAATCCAGCAGCGCAGGTTCGAGCGTGTCCAGCACGTTCTCGGCCAGGAACGCACCGATCGCACGATGGCGTCCCGACAGGCTACCGATCATGTGCGCCGGGTCCTCGCAGCCACGCAGGGACAACGACGCGAGTTGGAGCGCCGCAACCCAGCCGTCGGTCGAATCGGTCAGGTCCTCCACCTCACGTTCTCCCAACAACAGCCCGCCCAGGTCGACGAGGAACTCACGCGATTCCGTCGCGTCGAACCGCAGCGCTTGCGCGTCGATCTCGAGCACTTGATCGAGGACCTGCAATCGACTCAGAGGCAATCCAGATCGCGTCCGGCTCGTCACCACGACCTGCAGTTGCGCACAACAGTTTTCGAGCACGAAAGCAACTGCGTCCTGAGTCTCGCGGCTGCTCACTCGATGCCAGTCGTCGAGGACGACCGCCACCTCGGTACCGGCGTCGTCGATCTCGTTGATCAGTGTCGACAGCACATAACGTGTGGCTTGGTCACCGTGCTCCTGGAGCACTTGCCCGAGCGTCTGAGCCAGGCCGGGTCGCACCAGCCGTATCGCGTCGACCAGGTGCGACAGGAACCAGACCACGTTGTTGTCGTCAGGATCGATGGACAGCCACGCGACCGCGGTTCCCTCCGCCGTCAGCACCTCACGCCACTGCGCGGCGAGAGTGGTCTTTCCATACCCTGCCGGAGCATGGATCAGGATCAGTCGCCGCCCCTTTCCCGAACGCAGGACCCCGACGAGTCGACCGCGCTCGACGAGTGGACGGTTCGGGGTCGGCGGCCGGTACTTCGTCGACGGAGCCGGCGGCATCGTTACCGATCCACTCCAGTGCCGAATGGCCTCGGTCCGATCCGGCATGCGCGGCTGTCGATACGGTGCCTCACGGGTAGATCCGTCCTCGGCGGGTTCCGGAACGAACAGGTCGACAGCAGTCAGGGCGTGATCTTCCGCCACGCGCTGCAGATCCCTGCCGAACTCGAGGGCTGTACTCGGGCGCGCGGACGGATCACGCTGCATCGCATGCTCGATCGCGGTGATGACACCCGCCGGAATATCCGTTCCATCCAGGCTGGGACTCAGGTGGTCACTGATACGCACGAACTGGGCCACCAGGTTCTCGCCCTCGCGACGCTCGAACGCCGCGTGGCCGGTCACAGCGCAGAACAATGTCGCGCCGAGGCTGTATACATCCGAAGCCGGGGACGGCGCCTCACCCCCCAGCACCTCCGGCGCGGTATAGGCAGGAGACCCGGTGATGATGCCGGTGGCGGTTTCGAATCCACCCGCAACCCGGGCGATTCCGAAGTCGGCCAGACAGGGCTCGCCGTAGTCGGAGAGCAGGATGTTCGAGGGTTTGACGTCTCGGTGCAGCATGCTCGCGCGGTGCGCCGTCTCGAGTGCACCGGCCATCTTGACGCCGACCGACAGCGCCTCGCGCCAGCCGAGGGGGCCGCGCCGACGAATGCGTGCATCCAGGGATCCGCGCGGGTAGTACTGCATCACGATGTAAGGACGCCCGCTTGCGGTGGTGCCGCAGAAATGAACGTTGACGATGTTCGGATGCCCGGACAGGCGACCCAGCGCCCGTTGTTCACGCAGGAATCGCTCGAGGTTCTCCCGGCTCAGTGCCCCGGTGAGTACCTTGACGGCCACGGTTCGGTCGAGTGTGGGTTGCCGACAGCGCAGCACGACTCCGAATCCACCGCGGCCGATGACCGTCGGCTCCTCGAAGCCTTCCGATTGCAGGTCCGAGGCAAGAAGCGCATCGACGTCGGCGGAGTCGCCGGCGTCATCGGGCGTCTTCATCGACGCGCCCTTCGGATCGACGACTCGCCCTCGCGGAGTGCATCCGCGTGGCGAAGCCGGCCCCACCTTTGTGCATCGTAGATGTGCGCAACCATGACGACCGCCTCTTACGTCGGCACACAGCGCCGGTGCCAACGCCCAGTCTACTTTGCCTCCGCGACCTCGGTAGCGCCGCGCGCCCGCCCCGTCAGCACCGGCCCGCGCTTCCGATGCGCCTGTCCGCAGCAGCCGACGGTACGCGTCCGTGCCCGGTCGGGAACGGGCGGTCTTCCTTTCGTACCGAGTTGGCGCACAGCATGATTCGACGTAGCCGGTCGAAATCTCGATGAAGCTCGGTTCTACCGTAGGACCGACGCACGAGCAGATGGCCGATCCGCGCCAGGTAGTTCTTGCGAGCCGACGTGGTCATGATGGTTGCGAATCCGACAGCGGTCGGTTCTTCTACGGAAGCGCGGGGAACGACTCCGTCGCGACGCCATTGCCGACCGCACGGATAGTTCCCGTCGATCCGACCGGACGGTGCGATCGAGAGCATGGACGAACGTGCGGCTACGAATGTTCGATCGGCGGTAGGAACGGATCGCGTAGCCGGCGACCTGACCGCGCGAGCCACCGCGTTCGAGAGCCGTGAAAACGAACCGGACCGAATGCCGTTATTCCACAACATATTTCATTGTGAACACGGGATTGCTGCGTCTGCGGAAGAGGTGCAGAACCTCATTTCGGAGGCACGATTCGCGGCCACCCCATATCCCCGAAACGTCGGCGAGCTCGTACGGCTTCCGCCTGCGCATCATCTCGTCGGATACACCCTCAACGGCCCAGATGCTCACAGGGCGATGTTGCCAACGGCAATCGAAGTCTTCACCCGCCGTCGACATGGGCAGGGCCGTCGACGCACAGATGTGCTCCGGACGGCCGCTCGTCGATTCGACGCCGAAGCCGGGCGGGTGAAACAAATCTTGCTCGGCACAAGGGGTGGTCGTGATGCCGGCTGCTCGAGTCATCCCTGGGCGTGCGACGACGGGTCCGGCGGACCGCCGGCTCGCAGCCGTGCGACAGTCAGGGCTGCAGACAGCGCGGTGATGCCCGCGAGGGTGAACGGGCTGTGTGGGGAGATCTCGGCGATTCGGTTCAGTCGATTGTTCACCGTGTTCGGATGCACGCTCAGGCGGCGCGCGGTGCGTTGCCGATCGAGGTCGCACTCGAAGTAGGTCTGCAGCGTGGTGCGCAGTTCGTCGTGGCTCAGCACCGGTTTCGCGGCGGCGATCAGGTGGTCTAGACCGGGGCCGGGGCGGCTCAATTGGTGAGCCATGAACACGTCGAAGAGTCGATAGAGGCCGGGACCCCGGCTCAAAGCACGCACCAGATCGAGAATCTCGTCGGCCTGCTGAGCGGCGGTCGTCACCCCACTGATGGCGATGTCCTCCACCACGGCCGCCGTAATCGTGGAACCGGCCGCGGATTCCAGGCCGGCGACGAATCGGCCCAGTCGTTCGGCGCTTCGCGGGTCTTCGCCGGACCGCGGCACGAAAACGTAGCCCCCTCCGCGGTCGAGCAGTGACAGCGTCGCGGGACCTCCTCCGGTACGCAGCAGAGCCAGCATGCGATGCAGACGTCGTCGCTCGGCCACCTCCCGCGCCTCCGCGTCGAGGCCGCTGTCGGCGGAGGACCCGAGGCGTACCGCAAGGACGTCGTAGCTCCCGGCGAGGGTGATGTTCAGGCGTTCCGCGTCCGCCCGCGGATCCTGACCGAGCAGAAGTAGTCGTGCGATCAGGGGAACGGCTCCGGACCGTTCCTCGGTCAGGGTTTCCTGCTCCGCTAGATACGCGGCGACGATCTCCGCGAGGAAGATCTCTTGCAGCCGCATCACCGCGAGCCCGATCCAGGCCAACGCTTTCGATTCGCCCGCGTTCGCGATACACCCGGACTCCTCGAAAAATTCCTGGAAGCCGTGCTGCCAGACATGGAGAAGCAGGGTCAGCGGTACACCTTCGCGGGCCCGTTGAGCCGCACGATCACGAAGCAAGGCCAGGTCCTCCCGGCCGGGATTGGTGCCGGTTCGCAGGCTCGCCAGCACCATCGGAAAGGTGCGTCGTGCGATCGCCGGCATTTCGGCATCGAAGATCTCGGGCGGGAAAAGCGTGGTGGTCACCGCGGTCCGCGTGGTGCGTAGCGATATATCGGCAAGCCGATTCCCCAACTCGCCGAGTATCCGGTCGACTCCCTCCGGGCGCGGTTCGGGGTCAGGGACGTTCTGGAAGTACTTCACCACCCCGATTGTGCTACTGCACACCTGCGTGAGGTCGGAGTTGCGGCAAGACACAGCGGCGTCGACGGTGATCGGCGACACACTTTTTCCATGACGACAATCACACCTCGGACCAGATTCGCTCGCATCCCCATGGTGGGCGCCCAGGGCTATCCGCGCCTGCACTTCGGTACCCGTGAACTGCGCCGCACCGCAGGTGAGCAGCTTTTCGACCAGAGCTACGAACGCCTGACCCTCCGCCCCGTGGGCGTCACGATCGGCGCCCTGGTGGAAGGCGTGGACCTGGGTGAGATCGACGCAGAGACGCATCTCGAGTTGCACCGGGCCCTGCTCGAATGGAAGGTGCTGTTCTTCCGCGATCAGCATCTGACTGGGGCCGAACACATCGCTCTGGCGAACCTTTGGGGTGATATCGAAGCCAACGACTTCTTCCCGAACGGTGAGGCGCAGGAGATCTCCCGGCTGGCCAAGGATGACACCGCGGTAGGGATGGAGAACATCTGGCACAGCGACACCTCCTTCCGGAGTGATCCGTCCATGCTGTCCATTCTGCGAGCCATCGAGGTGCCCGAGATCGGCGGCGAGACGATGTGGGCGGACATGGCGGCCGCGTACGACAACCTGCCCGACGAAGTGCGCGAGCGCATCGACGACCTCACCGCGACGCATACGTTCGTCAAGTCGTGGGGTCTGACGATGACCGATAAGGCAATCGCCGAAATGGAGCGCATTCATCCACGCATCTCACACCCGGTGGTCCGCACCCACCCGGAGACCGGCCGCAAGTTCCTGTACGTCAACGAGCCCTTCACCGAAGTCCTCGACGGCTTGCCCGGAGACGAGGCGGACGCCCTGCTCGACTATCTGCTGTTCCAGGCGCGGGTGCCCGAGTACCAGGTGCGTTTCCGGTGGGAACCCGGCTCGGTCGCGATCTGGGACAACCGCATCACCCAGCACTACGCCGTCAGCGACTACTTCCCGCAGCGCCGGGTTATGGAGCGGGTCACCGTAGTCGGTGACCAGCCGTTCTGATCGCACACGGACACAGGAGAAGACTGAACATGATCGAGTACGACACGCTGTTCGTGGACGGTGCGCAGCAGTCGCCGGTCGGAGCCGACACCATCACGGTGATCGGAGCCGCCACCGGTGAGGTAATCGGTAGGACGCCCGCGGCCGCGGGAGCCGACGTGGACATCGCCGTGGCGGCGGCCCGCCGGAACCTCGCCGACGGAGTCGGCTGGGCGGGCTGGGACTCCCATCGGCGGGCCGATCTGCTGGATCGCATCGCCGACGAGGTGGAGGCCCGCGGCTCCGAAATCGCTGCACTGGTCGCGCAGCAGAACGGGATGCCGATCACCACCGCGATGGCTGTGGAGGTCGCGATCCCGATCGCGGTGTACCGCTACTACGCCGAATTGGCCCGGAACACCGTGTTTTCCGAGGTGCGGCCAGGCCTGCTCGGCGGCAGCGCCCGCGTCGATCGGCTCCCGGTCGGGGTGATCGGGGCGATCATCCCGTGGAACTACCCGAACCTGCTCACCGCCTTCAAGGTCGCGCCCGCGCTCGCCGCCGGGTGTGCCGTGGTGATCAAACCCAGCCCGGAGACGGTGTTGGACACCTATCTGTTCGCCGATGCCGTACGCGCTGCGGGCGTGCCGCCCGGCGTGATCTCCATCGTGCCCGGCGGCCCCGGGATCGGCCGCTACCTGGTCGGGCACCCCGGTGTCGACAAGGTCACGTTCACCGGATCCACAACGGTAGGCAGAGAGATCGGAGCCCGCTGCGGGGAGCTGCTGCGGCCGGTGACTCTGGAGCTCGGCGGGAAATCAGCCGCAATCCTGCTGGACGATGTCGATCTCGCCGCCAACGCCGAAGGCCTGCTTCAGGCGACACTGCTCAACAACGGGCAGACGTGCGTCGCCGGCACCCGCATCCTGGCTCCGCGCAGTCGGTACGCCGAGGTGGTCGACTTTTTCGCCGACCTCTGCCGCAGCGCGGCGATCGGGGATCCGCTCGATCCCGGCACCGTTTTCGGGCCGATGGTGACCGAGGCACACCGGGCCCGCGTGGAGCGGTATATCGCGCGTGGCGTGGCCGATGGTGCCCGCCTGGTGTCCGGTGGCGGTCGCCCGGAGCACCTGGACCGCGGCTGGTTCGTACTGCCGACGGTTTTCGCCGATGTCGACCCCGCAAGTGTCATCGCCCGGGAGGAGATCTTCGGGCCGGTCCTCAGCGTGCTGCCGTACGACTCGGTGGACGAGGCGATCGCGTTGGCCAACGACAGCGATTACGGCCTCGCCGGCACGGTGTGGACTGCGGATCCGGATTCGGCCCGTCCGGTCGCCGACGCCATCGACTCCGGCACCTTCGGAATCAACTACTTCATGCTCGACCCGGTCGCGCCGTTCGGCGGCACGAAAGCCAGCGGCCTCGGCCGCGAACTCGGCCCCGAGGGCCTCGCGGCCTGCCTGAAGGCGAAGACCACCTACTCGGCAGTCTGACACCCCTCCCGGTCCCGAGTCCCCTTCCCCAGCCCACATCCTCCGCACTGTGCCCGAAGGAGCATCACCGTGTCCCTCACCCTTCATCCGCAGGTAGCTCCGCCAGGCAGTGCCTATTCCACCCGGAGGGCGTGGCTGATCACCGCCATGCTGGCGTTGTTCATGTTGATCAACTGGGGGGACAAGTCCGTTCTCGGACTCACTGCCCACACCCTGATGAAGGATCTGGGTTTGACTCCGTCCCAGTACGGATTGGTCGCCAGCTCGTTCTTCTTCCTGTTCGGGCTCGGAACGGTGCTCGGTGGTTTCCTCGTTGATCGGATCAAGACCAAGCCGATGCTGCTTGCCATGGCCGTGGTCTGGGCGATCGTCCAGTTCCCGGTACTCGGCGGCGCGTCCTTCGGGGTGCTGCTGGTCTCCCGGATTGTGCTCGGGTTGGCGGAGGGGCCGGCGACGCCGGTTGCCCTGCACGCGGTGATGAAGTGGTTTCCGGACGAGCGGCGTGACCTGCCGAACTCCATCGTGCTGGCTGCGACGGGCCTGGGTCTGCTGGTCGCCGCGCCGGTGATGGCGCTCGTCCAGGTCCACTGGGGGTGGCGCTGGTGCTTCGGCGTGCTCGCTATCGCGGGCCTGGTGTGGTCTGTTGTGTGGCTGCTGGTCGGTAGGGAGGGGCCGTACGACAAGCCCGCCGACAACGCGGCAGCCGAGTCGGGGGGTGCCACCGAGACCCACGCGACCGGGGCCGCTTGCGCGGTCACGGGGCGAGTATCGTACTGGCGACTGTTCTCTGCTCCCACCTGGATCTGCTTCGCGCTGGCCGGATTCGGCTGCTATTTCGTGACTGCGGTGCTCACAACCTGGCTTCCGACGTATCTGGAATCGGTGCGCGAGATCAGCACCATCTCCACCGGCAATTGGATCGCGGCCACCGCTGCGACGGGCGCGGTGGCGATGTTCGGCCAAGGTGTGGTGTCGCGGACACTGATTGCCCGCGGTCTACCGACCCGGTGGGCGCGAGCCGGTGTGGCCGGGATCGCGGTGGTGATCGCCGGGCTCTGCATGGTGGGCTTCGTATTCGCCGACGGTACGCTGCAGCTCATCCTGATGCTGCCTGCATTCAACCTGTTCACCGCTACCTTCCCCGCATCCAGCGCGGCCGTCGCCCAGATCACCCCGGTGGGGCAGCGCGGAGCGGTACTGGGCGTGCTGTTTGCGTTCCTCGGCGCCGCGGGGGTCATCGCACCGTTCCTCGCCGGCCGCCTCATCCAGGCCGCACACCAGGCGGCATCGGGCTACCACACCGTTTTCCTGATCGGAGCGGTTCTTCTGATCGTGTCCGGACTTGCCGTGACGTTGCTGGCGAATCCGGACCGGGATGCCATCCATCTCGCGGAGCGAGCTGCCCACTGACCCGGACGATCGACTCGATCCGCCCCTCCATCTCATCTTCCTTCTTCCGGCACTCACGACGCCGAACGACTACGCAGGAGCAGCACCATGACCATGATCACCGGACATCGATCCACTCACGGCGACGACTACCAACTCAACACCAGTACGCTGCTGCGGCATTCGGCACGTACCTACCCGGAACAGGAAATCGTGTACCGGACACCTGACGGGGGTTGGGACAGGTACACCTACGCCGACGCCTACACCGGGGTACAACGCGCTGCGAACGTACTCGAGGCGCTGGGCGTGCAGCCGGGAGAGGTGGTGGGGATCCTGGACTGGAACAGCCGCAGGCATTTCGAGCTGTACTGGGCGATCCCCGGCACCGGAGCAGTGATGCTGCAGATGAACCTTCGGCTCTCACCGGAGGACCTCGGGTACGTGGCCGCGCACAGCGGCGCTTCGGTGGTTCTGGTCGACGAATCGTTGATCGGCGTGGCGGAGGCCATCGCACCGCACGCCCCCGGCGTCCGCCGGTGGGTGATCATGGCCGATCGCCCGGTCACCGAGATCGAGACCACGTTGCCGGCTGTGGCCGATTACGAGCAATCGGTGAGACAGGTGCCCTCGGAATACCACTGGCCGGTGATCGACGAACGGTCCGCATACAGCGCCTGCTACACCACCGGAACCACCGGGCGACCGATGGGCGTCTACTATTCGCACCGCGGCATCTGCCTGCACACCATGGCGCAGGCCGCGAACCTGCTGATGTCCGCTGAGGACACCGTCATGATGATCACCCCGATGTTCCACGCACAGAGCTGGGGTCTACCGCAGTCGGCGGTGTACACCGCGGCCCGCATCGTTCTGCCCGGGGCGTACACCGCCGCGGATATCGGAGTGCTGGTGGACGCAATGATCGCCGAGACAGTGACAGTGGCGAACGGCGCACCGGCGATATTCGGGCCCATGCTGGAGTACATCCGCACCCTGGACATCAAGCCCGACCTGAGCCGGACTCGGCTGCTGTCCGGATCCACCGAGCCGCCACTCGCGCTCATGCGTGGCTTCCACGACGAGGTGGGCGCGGACGTGATCCATGCCTACGGCGCCACCGAGACCACCCCGACCACCTTTGTCAACCGCGGCGTGAAGTTTTCCCTCGGTGGCCTTTCCGAGGATGAGAAGTGGGACCTCAAACGCTGCCAAGGTCTTCCGGTGAACGGAGTCGATGTGCGGATCGTCGACGGTCAGGGGCACGAACTTCCGCACGACGGCGTCAGTATCGGCGAGGTATGGCTGCGAGGACCGTGGATCACCACGAGCTACTTCGGACGTGAGCCGGATCCCGATCAGTTTGTGGACGGCTATTGGCGCAGTGGTGATCTCGGCACGGTCACACCGACCGGCCATCTCAAACTCACCGACCGGCTCAAGGACGTGGTGAAGAGCGGCGGCGAGTGGATCTCGTCCATCGACATGGAGAACCTGATCATGATGCACCCGCGAGTCACCGAGGCCGCGGTAGTGGCGGTTCCGCATCAGAAGTGGCAGGAGCGACCGCTGGTGCTGGTCGTTACGGCTGACGGAGAGGACTTGCCCCTGCGGGAGGTACAGGAATTGCTCGGCACGCGGTTCGCGAAGTGGCAGTTGCCCGATACCGTCCTCGTGCGGTCCGACCTTCCTCGCACCAGTGTCGGCAAGCTGGACAAGAAGTCTCTCCGCGTCGAGTACCGCGACATCTATTCGGCCACTCAGCCGGCGTGAATGCAGGGCGCCGGCGCCATAGGCCTTGTCGCGTCACAAGATTCCGACCGCCGCTTCCGCACCCGAAGAGAGATCCGAATCGTGGTATCGACCCACGCACTGGAACCATCACCCACCCTGGAGTTGCCGACGTTTTCCCCTACCTTCCACAAGCGATCCAGCCCGCGATCGCGCGATAGCAGGATCGGAAGCATCCGAGTCCGATCACAGTGCGGCGACGAGATCAGGAAGGAGATCGAACACCTTGTCCCCCAGCCGATCCGGTGCCACCGTCGCGGAATCCTCGGCATCGCTCTCTCCGGCAACGAGCGCATCACGTTCGACGACGTACTCGAGCAACGCGGAGAGGAACACCCCGTCGAGCATCGCGTAGGCAGTATTCCGGTCGTATCGCAATGCCGCACCGGACAATTCGGCATAACGGGTCAGGACACGATCGATCATGTCGCACAATCCCCCGTCGATCGCCGCGACGTCCTCGCGCAGCGCCGGATCGAACATCGACTGGTTGCGCAGGTCGTACCAGAGCCGGTGCATCGGCGCCTCCGTGCGCAGGGTCTCGACGAGCTTGTCGGCGAAACCGCGGCGCAGTTCCTCCGCGGTCCGCGCGGTGGCGACGACCTCGTCGTATCGGGTCATGCACCGCGCCTTGTAGTAGCGGACGCAGTGCAGGATCAGGTCGGTCTTGTCCTTGAAGTAGTAGTGCACGACACCGTGCGAGAACGGCGAATTCTGCGCGATCTCCCGCAGGGAGGTGCGCGCGTAGCCGAGTTCGCCGAGTGTCGCCAGGGCCGATTCGGCCAGCTGCACACGGCGTTCGTCGTACTTGTCCTGCCGACTGCGAATCGACCGACCGGCAGGCGTCGCCAGGGGGTTCATTGCTCGCCAGTCTAGTTGACAGCCAATGAACTTGACAGTCGACAAGAATTCTCGGGCCATTCGTCCGAATCCTTCTTGACAGTCGTCAAGCATTCGGCCACGATGTGATGTACGCCACAATCACGGGCTGCCAGCCGCAGCGAGCCGGTCCACGCACCGGCCCATCTCCCCCTGCTCCGTCCGTACGACCCGCAGACCACACAGGAGATCTCCATGAGCGTGTTCGACCTGACCGGGCGCCGTGCCCTGGTCACAGGCGGGGCCCAGGGCCTCGGCGAAGGAATGGCCAAGGCACTAGCGGCGGCCGGTGCGAGCGTCGTCGTCGCCGACATCCAGGACAGCGGCGCGGACGTCGCCGCAGCCCTGCCCTCCGACGGCGGCCGCAAGCACGGATTCGTCCATCTCGATGTGACCCGGGAAAACGACTGGGAACGAGCGATCTCGGAGACCGCCCAGATCGCCGGGGGCCTCGACGTGCTGGTGAACAACGCCGGCATCGAGATCACGAGCCTGGTCACCGATGTCGAGGTCGATGCCGTCCGGCGCATGCTCGACATCAACATCCTCGGCACCACCCTCGGCCTCAAGCACGGATTGCGGGCGATGCGACCCGGCGGCGCCGCGGGCAACGGCGGCTGCATCGTCAACGTCGCCTCGGTCGCCGCGACGATCGCGTTTCCGGGCATCGCGGTCTACTCGGCCACCAAGTCCGCCGTCGACCGGCTGACCCGCGTTGCCGCGATGGAGAGCGGCAAACTCGGCTACGGCGTCCGCGTCAACTGCATCTATCCCGGTCTCGTCCCCACCGCGATGGGCGCCGGACTCGCGAACGACATGGCCGCCATCGGGCTCTTCGGCTCGGCCGAGGAGGCGGTCGCGGCCGTCGTGGACCTGACCCCGTCCGGGCGTCTGGGCACCGTCGAGGACATCGCGGACACCGTGGTGTTCCTCGCCTCGGACGCAGCACGATTCGTCAACGGTGTCGGCCTCCCGGTCGACGGCGGCATGGGAATGTGAGGAGCGGACCCATGAGCACACCGAACCCGGCACACGCCGCCCGCCGCGTCGTCGTCTACGGCGCCTCCGGATACACCGGCCGCCTCGTCTGCGAGTTCCTGCGCCAGTTCCGCATTCCGTTCGTCGCGGCCGGCCGCGACAAGGCGAAGGTCGACGACTCGATGCGCACGCACGTGCCCGGCATCGAGACCGCCGACTTCGAGGTGGTGCAGGTCGAGCACACCGTCGAGGCGTTGACCTCGCTGTTCGAGGATGCCGACGTCGTCCTCAACACCGTCGGGCCGTTCTCCGATCTCGGCCCCGAGGTGGTGCAGGCCTGCCTGGCCGCGGGCACGCACTACACCGACACCACGGGCGAGCAGGACTGGCTCATCACATGCGACGAACAGTACGGCGCGAAATTCGCCGACGCCGGCCTGCTCCTCGCCCCCGGGATCGCGCAGATGTACACCACCGGTGAGATCGCGGCCCAATTGTGTCTGGAGACACCGGGTCTCGACACCCTCGACATCGCCGTGTTCTGGGGTGGCAGCCCGACCATCGCCTCGACCCGCACGATCCTGGTCAACGCCGCGACGTCCGCGGCGCATTACCTCGAGCAGAACGAGTACGTCCCGTTCGATCCCGGACAGGGACTCGTCCCCCTCGTCGTGCCCGGTCAGCACGAACTCGCGCAGTCGCTGCCGTGGGGTGGCACGTCGCACCCGGTCTGGTTCCGCCGCGACCCGCGCGTCGCGAACGTCAAGGCGCAGGGCGGCGTGTTCAATGCGGCTCTGATGCACGGGGTTCCGCAGATCGTCGCGCAGGCGCTCGAGGCGACCAAGGACATGACGCCCGAGGACCGGGACGCCGCGCTGACCGCCACGGCCCGGCAGGTCATGAACGTCATGCCGCCGCGCGAGAATCCCCGCGTCAACAAGTCACTCGACTCGGTGCACGCGTCGGGCCCGCTGGGCCGCGCGCACTGCGTGATCCACGGCAACAGCAACTACCAGCAGACCGGTCTGCTCCAGGCGTTCGCGGCCCATTGGCTGCTCCAGCAGCCCCCGAAGCGGGTCGGATTCGCCAGCGGGTGCCAGGCATTCGGCCATCACGACCTGCTCGGAATCCTACGGAGTTTCGGACTGGTCTCGAAACCTGTTCTGACCGTTCAGGATTGACGATGCGGATCGTCGACTACCTCGACAAGGGCGCGTCCGTCGGACCGGACCGGCCGTGCTTCACGACCGACGGCGACACGTGGACGTACGCGACGGTGCAAACCCTCGCGAACGACGTGGCCTGTGCGCTCGTGACGCACGGTGTGCGCAGCGGCAGCAAGGTCGCCGTGCTGTCCGGCAACGATCCGCTCGCGTTCGCGTGCGTGTTCGGCATCAGCCGAGCCGGCGCGGTGTGGTGCCCGATCAACCCGCGCAACGAGGCCGCCGAGAACCGGGAGATCCTCGACCGCTTCGACTGCGAGGTGCTGCTGTACGCGTCGGCGTACCGCGACCTCGTGGACCGCATCCGCCCGGATCTGCCGGCGATCCACACCTGGGTGCAACTCGACGGCGACCCCGGTCCCGACGCGCTGAGCTGGGAATCGTTCCGCGCCGACGCGCTCGAGGGCGCCGTCCAGGACGCCGCGCCGCCGGACGACCTCGCGATGATCGTCGGCACCGGCGGCACGACCGGGCGCCCCAAGGGAGTGCAACTGACCGGCACCAATCTCGAGACGATGACGGCGCTCACGCTCATGAGCTATCCGTTCCCGTCCCGCGGGGACCGTCCGGTGTATCTCGCGCTGGCGCCGCTCACCCACGCCGCCGGCGTGCTGTGTTTCCCGGTGCTCGCGTCCGGCGGCGAGATCGTCATCATGCGCACCCCCGACGTCGGGCAGTTCCTGCGGCTGATTCCCGAGCACCGGGTCACGCACACGTTCCTGCCGCCGACCTTGATCTACATGGTCCTCGCGCATCCGGACCTGGACGCCACGGACCTGTCGAGTCTGATGTGTTTCTGGTACGGCGCGGCCCCGATGAGCCCGACCCGGCTCGCCGAGGCTTTGGACCGGATCGGGCCGATGGCACAGTTGTTCGGGCAGACCGAGGCGCCGATGATGATCTCGGTGCTGCCGCCGGACGAACACCGCCGACCCGACGGGTCGATCGCCACCGAGGTCCTCAGCTCAGCCGGACGGCCGACTCCCCTCGTGACCGTCGCGGTCATGGACAAGGACGGGACGTTGCTCCCGACCGGGGAACGCGGGGAGATCGTCATCCGCTCGTCGCTCGTGATGTCCGGCTACTACAAGAATCCCGAGGCCACCGCGGAGGCGAGCCGGTTCGGGTGGCACCACACCGGCGACATCGGCTATCTCGACGAGTCGGGGCTGCTGTTCATCGTCGACCGCGCGAAGGACATGATCATCACCGGCGGATTCAACGTGTACTCCACGGAGGTCGAGCAGGCGATCCTCGCGCACGACGCGGTCCAGGACTGCGCGGTCATCGGCCTGCCGGACGACAAGTGGGGCGAACGCGTCGTCGCGGTGGTCCAGCCGCAGCCCGGACGCAGCGTCGACCCGGCCGAGCTCACCGCGTTCGTCAAGGAACGCATCGGATCGGTGAAGGCCCCCAAGCAGATCGAGGTGTGGCCGGATCTGCCGCGCTCGAAGGTCGGCAAGGTCCTCAAGACCGACATCAAGGCCGCGTTCGGCTGATCGCCCGCGGCGTGGCGCACAGGCACTTCGAGCATCCGGCAGACGTGAGCGGCGTGGCGCGCGCGTCGCGGCGGGTGTGATGCGGCACAGGGCCATAGCATTCGCATGGATCACACATGCACATGCCCCCGGTGCTGAGAAGGAGCCACCCACCCGTGACCACAAC
>NZ_JALPTB010000078.1 GCF_023218075.1 Rhodococcus sp. HM1
GGGCGGGCGGGTGCCCATCCGCATTGCGTCGATCTGAGTGGGAAGGTATGCGCCCCGGATGATGTCGAGCCACTTCTGGACATCGGTCTTGTGGACGAACTCGGCGTTCGCTCCAGTGCCGGTGGCCTCGAAGAAAGCGTTGAGGTCGAACTCGTCGAACTCACCCTGGTTCGCAACGGCGATCAGCTCGTCGGGCATCTGGTACGTGAACAGCCGCATCTCGGGCAGAGCCCCGTACGGGTTCCACTCGTCGGGGTGGTTGACGGCGTAGTCGAACTTGGCACGCTGCTCATCAGTGTAAGTCCAGTTGAAGATCTGCTCCTCGATGAACTCACCGGTTGCCAGGGCCTTGAAGGGGGTGCCCGACAGGTACAAATAGGCGCGGGTGGTAATTGGGAGGAAGTCGTCCTCGTTGTTGCCCAACTCGTCGAGTTCCTCGTCGAAGGCAACAAGGCCGTCGTTGTACTCGGCGGCGAGTTCCCTCTTCGCGACCTTCTCGTCTTCACCCTCGAACAGTTCCTTGGCGGATTCACGCCAGGCACCGAAGTGATATTCGTCGAAGATCACCAGGTCCCAGTTGGTGGTGTGTACCCATTCGTTCTTGGACTTGATCATTCCGGTCGCCTTGTCACGGCCGAGGAGATCCTGGAATGAACCGAAGTACACCAGCGGTTGATCTCGATTTGCCGCGTGGGGATCTGCGCCTGCTGCTGCGGAGAGGTACTGCCAACCCTGGAAGTCGACATGGGACTTCAGGTCGGCCTGCCATGCGTCCTCGACGGCAGGTTTGAACGTGACGACCAGGATGCGTTGGGCAGCAAGACGCTTGGCGAGTTGGTAGGCGGCGAAGGTCTTGCCGAAGCGCATCTTCGCGTTCCACAAGAACCGCGGCACTGCTTTCGGGTTTTCGCCCCAGAGCGACTCGTAGTACTCACGGGTTCGTTCGACGGCGTGGGCCTGCTCAGGGCGCATCGGGAACGTCTCATGATGCGTGCCGATGAACTTTTTGCCGGTGCGCAGCTCGGTGATAGCGATGCGCACATCGTTGGGAGTGCAACGCATCCATTCGCGTGCCGACCCGAAGATCGGGTTATCGAAGCCCTTCTCGATGAGGCGCTGGCGCACATCGGAGTCACGAAAAGTGGTGCCGTCGTCTCGATCGGCGGGCTCGTCGACGTGCAGAGTGTATGCCTGCTGCATTTGCCCCTGGGACTCGCGGATACGAGTGTTCACATCCGCCTTCGTCGTCTGCCCAACCTTGACGAGCCCTGCATACCCCGCAGGCGGATCATTGGGCGTCCAGGCGTAGATGCGAAGGCGTGCAGATGGCTTTGCAGGGAGGAGCTCGTCGATGTCCCTTGTCATTCGACGGCGTCCATCGGACGAACTACCTGCTCGACGAACGCGATTTCGTCCTCGGAGAGGCCGTAGTAGGTGTAGAGATCGTCGTCCGTCCACTGCTGCGTCCACTCTTGCATTGGGACGAAGCTGTAGACCTTGCGCGTGACGTGCTGACTCGACTTGTTGAGGAGGATAAGGAGGCGCGTTAGTCGGCAGCGAAGGTACGACAGGGCGCTTTCGGCCTCGGCCTTTGAGCCGAAGGGGCCGATACAGAGGTAGGTTTCCGAAGAGACGCTTCCGGGTTCCCCTAGGAACGGCGTACTAATGATCCTGTGAGGATAGGTGTCCTTGTTGCCGGTCCCTGGAGCCGCGTACCCCACAAAAAGCTTCCACTTGTCGATGAGATGGGAACCATTCGGTAGCGACTCCCTGCCGACCCATCCGGTACCGCCGTTCTGGTGAATCCGTAGGTCTCCGGGGCGCTTGGTCGCCTTGCCCTTGAACGTCGTTTCCAGCCCGAACGGCTTTCGGGAACTGACGAGTTGATCGAATCGCTTTCCCTCCGGGAGGGCGAGGGATTGATCCTGCCCGGTCTCGACTGCGATGACCTTGCGAAGAATGGACAGACCTTCGTTGAAGCGGATGAAGACATCCGCACCCGGTTCGAGGAGCGGACGCGTTGCGGTTGTCGTAGGCCAGTCCTTGAAGTGAGTCGTGACTTTACAGAGCCCGGGGTGGTCGCGGTCCCAGAGGAAGTAGCAAACTCCGCCCTTGAGTCCGACTCCTGGGAATACGTCGGACGCGCTGAGGTAGTCGTTGATTGCCCGTATCCGGTCATCGTTGATCATGGACTCCCTGAACTCATCGAGCCCTTTGCCGCCGGCGAACCAGCGTGACGGAACGATCATCGACAGGAAACGCGGTTCCAATTTCTTTGCTTGCTCGACGAACAACTGGTAGATCGGTGCCGCACTTGTGCCGTGCCCACCGTCGCTGAGCTGGTAAGGCGGGTTGCCGATGATGACGTCGAACTGCATGGTGTCTCCGAACAGCTCGGCAATGCGAGCGGTGATGTTGTCGGTGTGGATGAACGCGTAAGCGTGGGTCTCGAGATCGTCGCCACGTGAGTAGTCGTCTTCGCCAGCGCCGCAGTAGACGCATCTACGGTTGGTCTGGACGGTGATCTCCTCGCCGGTAAGCGGGTCGGCACGGAACTCCTGTTTGCCGCCTCCCCAGGTGTGTTCGGTGCGCTCGAACCAGATGTTGCCGTCCTCGGTGGTAAAGGACTTGGCGACGGAGTGCGGGCCATTGGCGAACTTGGAGCAGTAGACGCTGCGGCGGGCCAGGAGCGCGGTGAGCTGGGTGATACCGATGCCATAGAGCTGCCGAGTGAGGATATGGTCGACGCGCTCAGCCAAGTCTGGAATGACGAGGGCGAGACCTCCGATAAGTCTGCGAGCGATCTCCCGGAGAAAGACTCCAGACTTGGTGAACGGGTCCAGGAATGTGACGTTCGGGTTCGCCCAGATGTTTGCGCCGTTGTTGGCATCGGCCCACGCCTCCGCAAGGAGGTCGAGGATGGTGTTCGCCATCTCCGGTGGGGTGAATACCTCATCATTGGAGAGGTTCGCGATGCAGGTCAGGACGTCGGGGTTGTGTCCACGCAGGGTGAAGGGTGCCTGGCTCACGTGGTGCTCACTTCAGCGATGTCGCGAACCGTCATCGTCGGATATGTCTTGGCCGGAGTGAAAAGGTCCTGTCCAAGGTCCTGGAACAGCGATCCCTCCGCCTCATATGCGGCGCGCTGGGTCAGATCGTCGTAGCGGAAGTCGCGGCGCTGAAACTTGCCCTTTCCGAGGTAGCCCCATTCGGGGAACGTGATCGGGCGTCCGCTTGGCAGGGTCATCGTCAGGGCGTCGCCCTGCACGATGTTGACAGCGAGCACGACGCGGGCGGCCCGAGCCCACTCGTCTTCGTCCTCGACGCCGAGGAAGGCGCTAAAGATTTCGGCTAGGTTGCCCCGACACTCTTCGGCGTTATCGGCGAGCAGTTCGATGCCGTAGGTGCACATGAGGGCGAACAGCGCGTAGTGGCGCTTCTCGAAATCACTCTTACCGTGCCGAGCCTGCACGGTGGCGAGTTTGCGAGCGAGGACAGGAATGAGGAAGTTGCCAGCCCCGCAGGCAGGTTCCAGCACGCGCGAATCGATGCGCTCGGACTCCGCCTTAACGAGGTCAAGCATGTCCTCCACCATCCAGGCAGGGGTGAAGACCTCGCCGTGGTCGATGACGCGTTGCTTGGACTTGACCAGGCTCTCTGCGTCGCGCAGGTTCATTGGGCGTTCCTCATTTCATGTTCGTCTCCGTCAGATTAAGCGCCCGCCCAGAGAGGGCGGAACTCGCCCGATAAACCTGATGAGTTCGTGCGTGCTAGCAGACAACAGCGACCTACCGCAGGTGGCGCGCATCAGCATGCAAGGTGTTGAGTTCGTTCCGGAGTCCTCGCCAACACCTATCGATGCCGGCCCATCAGAACAAGGTTCCTTGCGAATCCCCCGGATTGATCTTCGCGTGGAGCAGTGATTCTGCGTCATACCCGTCCCGCAACGCCTCACGGATGGCGAGAGACCGCTCGTAGCGCGTGCGTCCCTGTCCGTCGAATAGTGCATGACCGGCCAGCCGGCCGAGAGCGATCGCGTAGCGCACGTTCTCGCTGTGCGTGGACTCCACCAGATGCTCAGGCCCGACGCGCACACACAGCGGCTCATTGCACTTGTGCTCGCAGACCACATCCGGCGCCAGAGGCCCATGCACCAGTTCCACCGAGAAGCGATGCGCGAGCATCGTGCGTTGCCGGTTCTGTCGCTGGAAGTTGAACCGGCCGTACCCGTCGGGCGCACTGATCGCACCGACCCAGTACCAACACGTCGGGGACTTAATGACCTTCGACCAGAACGCCGCGATGTTCGCCTTCGACGGGCGGAGCGAGTTGTCCACCACCCGGACCCGTCGCGTCCGGTCCTCCGACTCATCAGCGACGAAGTCGACATCGAGCTCCGGGAACCCGATGTCGAGCGCGGGCTCCACATCGTCACTCATGACCGCAGCATCACGACGCCGCAGGCACCGTCTGCTTGTCGTCGGATGATGGTGCAGCAGACTCGGTGACACCGAGATCCGCCTTGGCTTGCATGATGAGCTTCTTCGCCTCGCGGGTGCTCACGCCGAGCAACGGTGCCAGCTCCGAAGCCGACGCGCTGCGACTGAACGTCACGATCGCTTCCGCGTACTCGCGCAACAGCGACGATTCCTGCTCGCGCTCCTGCGGAGTCAGCGTCTCCACGCCGGCTTCCATCTCCCGCTGGATCTCGGCAATCTTCGCCGCGTACTCCTCTTGGATCTTCTTGATGCGACGATCCCGAGTCTGCTCGAGCCGCTCGATCTTCTTCAGCGGAGCCTGTGCCCGCGAGGCGACCGCTGCTTCGAGCTTGGAGAGCTTGTCCGTCGCTTCGTGGATGGGGCCAGCCAACGCTTCGAGTTCCGCCTGACGAGCGAGCAGTCGCTCTCGCTGGCGGCGGGCATTCTCTCGAACGTTCGGCGTCGTGTGCGGACGAAGTGAGCGGCGAGATGCCGATTGGGACGTCGAGGCCATAGGCCGCAGTGTAGCGGCTCGACGCGGTCGCGGGGAGGCCGACGACCGGAACCGAAGGCGCTCCATCGACGTCCAGATCCGATCACCGCACGGACAAACCGTGACGCTCACGTGCCTAACACACGCAGCTCCGCTGCTCTGACAGGACCTCGATGGTCCTGTCAGTACTTTTGGGACGAACTCCGTTCGTCCCAAAAGTCTCTACACACCTCATGCACTAAAGGTGCGACGTGGCATAATCGGCGCCGTGATGACCGTCCACAAGCTCAATGCTGGGGACGGCTATGTCTATCTCACCAAGCATGTCGCCAAGGGCGACGCCACCGAGTCCCGCAAGCCCGATGCGGTCGATTACTACGTCGCGAAGGGCACTCCGCCCGGCATCTGGTGCGGCAAATTGGCCGAGAAGGTCGGTGTCGAGGTCGGCACCGAGGTCACCGAATCTGCGATGCGATCGGTGTTCGGTGCGGCCCGCACCCCGAACGCCTTGGACACCAGGCCCGGCCCCGGAGCGTCGGACGAAGTGCACCTGAACTGGTCCAGGGAGACCGCCCTCGGTCGGGCGTTTTCGTGGTTTCAGAACAGCCAGGAGTACGTCCACGACGTCGAGGAACTGTGCACCGCGTACAAGGCGCAGCACGGCGAGTACCCGACCACCGAGGCGAAGAAGGACATCCAGTTCGCCACCGCCCGCAAGCACCTGGGCCGCGAAAACGGTGAGAAGGCGGACCTGCTCAGCGACGAACAGGTGTGGCAGTTCATCACCGAGAAGTACAACAAGGCGCGTCAGCCGGTGGCCGGCTACGACCTGGTGTTCACCCCGATGAAGTCCATCTCGTTGCTGTGGGGCCTCGGCGACACGCAGGTCAAGGCCGCGGTCGAAGAAGCGCACAAGCAGGCCGTGGACGAAGCGTTGGAGTGGATCGAAGATCAGGTGATCTACACCCGCCGCGGGAAGGGCGGTGAGCGCAAGGTCAAGGCCGAAGGGCTGTTGATCGCCCGGTTCGATCACTTCGACAATCGCGCTGCGGACCCGAACCTGCACACCCACAGCGCGGTGCTCAATCGTGTCTATGCCGAAGGCCGATGGACCACCATCGACGGGTCGATTCTCTACAAGGCGAACGTCGCGGCGTCGGAGAAGTACAACACCCGCGTGGCCGATCTGGTGGCCCGCAAGCTCGGTGTCACCTTCGCCCCGAGAGCGGATACGGCGGTCGGCAAGCAACCGGTCTACGAGGTCGACGGCATCCCACCGTCCCTGATCGAGGAGTTCTCCCGCCGCGCCGCGATCGAGGCACGCCAGGAAGAACTGGCCCGCGACTACAAGACCCGCTACGGCAAGAATCCACCGAAGAAGGTGCAGTACGTCCACGCGCAACAGGCCACCCTCGACACCCGCAACGCGAAGAATCCCCCACGTTCCCTGGCCGAGTTGCGGGCCGAATGGCGTGAGCGGGCCGAGGCGATTCTCGCCGGGAACAATCCCGCAGAGCTAGTCGAATCTGTCCGCGGTGAACGTGACCGCCGACCGGTGTTGACTCCGCAACAGGTGCCGGCCCTCGTCGACGAGGTCGTCGAGACGCTCTCGCACAAGGTCGGGTCGTGGACGGTGTTCTCGGTGACCGCCGAGATCGAGAGACGACTGCGAGAGTTCAGTTTCGCCGACGACGAGCAGCTGCGCGCCATTCACGATGATGCACTCGAACTCGCCCTGCGCGACTACTGCCTGCCCATCGACGTCGAGGAATACCACCTGCCCGAGCGGATCAGCGACCGCGTCGAGCGGGGACGGCGGCGCAGTCTGCTGGTCGATCGCGCGCAGATGCGCTACACCGCGCAATCGGTTCTCGACGCCGAGGACTTCATGCGCCAGCAGGCCGACACCGGCGACGAACACACCGTGGATGACCGGATCATCCGCCGCACGTTGCGCCGGATCGAGCAGGCGAACGGGCACGAGCTCGGTGCCGATCAGCTCGCGATGATCACCCACTTCCTCACCGCCCGCACGCGTGTGGCCGTGGCGGTCGGGGCGGCCGGCGCCGGCAAGACCACCGCGGCCACCGTGATCGCCCGCGCCTGGGAAGCGGTCAACGGAAACGTCCTCGCCCTGGGGCCGTCGGCCCGGGCCGCCGAAGTGCTCGGTGAGGAAATTTCGGTGGAGGGACGCACCATCGCCGACGTGCTCACCCGCCACCGCGTCGGCATCCCGACCGGCATCGGCAGGGGTGATCTTCTGCTGGTGGACGAGGCGGGCATGGCCTCGGCCCGCGACCTGGCGGACCTGACGCGCATCGCCACCGACGCCGGGGCGGTGGTGCGTTTGCTGGGCGATCCGCAGCAGCTCGCCTCCGTCGAGGCCGGTGGTGTGTTGCGGGATCTGGCCGATCGCACCAACGCCCCGTTCCTGCGCAAGGTCCACCGTTTCGCCACCGTTGGTGAGGCCGAGGCGAGCCTGCGGTTGCGCAAGGGCGATGTGACGGTGCTCAAGTGGTACGGCGAGAACAATCGCATCCGGCAGGGCATGGCGCACGAGCTGGCCGATCTGGTCTTCGACGCCTACGTCGCCGACGTCGAGGCCGGCCAGGTCGCGTTGATGGTCGCCCCGACCAACGATCTGGTGCGCCAGCTCAACGAGAAGGCCGCCGCCTACTACCGCGCAGGCGGCACCGTCACCGGCCCCGGCATCGCCCTCGCGGACGGTCTCGAGGCCGCGGTCGGGGACGTGGTGGTCACACGGAAGAACAATTCCAAGTACGTCGTGAAGGACTCCGACGGCAAGAAGGCCGGTCGGGTGAAGAACGGCGACCTGTGGACCGTGGCCGCAATCGGCGCCGACGGCTCGCTGCGGCTGCGCAACAACATCAGCGGCGGGCAGGTCACCGTCGCCGCCGACTACATCACCGATAACGTGCAACTCGGCTACGCGACCACCGTGCACCGCTCGCAGGGCATGACGGTGGGAAGCTGCCACGTGCTCGCCGGGGCGAACATGGATCGCCAGTCGCTGTACGTGGCGCTCAGCCGCGGCAAGCACACCAACATCGTCTACGCCGCCCACGACGAGCTGCCCGACTGGGACTTCGAACATCACCCCGACGAGCATCCCGGTGCGATGGGGTTGCTGGCGAAGATCATCGCTCGCGACGGCTCGCAGCGCACCGTGCATCAGATGATCGAGGACGAACAGCGCAAGGCCGCGTCCTGGTCGACGATCACCAACAGCTACATGCTGGCCCTCGGGGAGCTGTACGAGGACTACACCGAACAGCTGCTCAGCCGGATTCTCACCGACGAGCAGTTCGGCTGGGTGCACGGCCTCGGCGGGTGGGATCAGATCGTCACCTACGTCGCCCGGTCGGAAACGTTCGGCTGGGACACCGAGGCCCTGCTGCGCCAGGCAGCGTCGGTGATGAGCGCCGAAGGCAAGGCCGGGCGGATCGACACCGACCGCAACTCCCCCGGCCGGGTCATCGCCCGCGCCCTGAAAGAGCGCATCGATGCCGAGGACGGAGCGCGGCTGCCGCGCCGCCGCACCGACGCGGTGGCCGCCTACCGCGTGCCCGCGCTGACCGAGGCCGCGGCCGACACCGATCCGATCCTCGCCGCCTACGCCCGCTCGTGCGAGCAGCAGATGCACGCGTTCATCGACTCCTACACCACCGCCGCACTCGAACGTAGCGCCCCGTGGATCGTCGCCGTCGGCCAGCGGGGAACGGACCCTCGTCGGGTGCGACTGTGGGAAACCACGGTGCGGGAAATCGCGATCTCGCGGGTGCTGGCCAACGCATCCGACGACGAGAACGATCCGATGGCGCACATCCGCGAAGCCCGGAAGTCGACCCTCACCGCGAACATCGCACGGTTGCGCCGGCCCGAACAGGCCACCGACGAGGTGGTCGGTCCGTACGCCCGCTACACCGACGCCGAACTGAATTCGGCACGGGCGCTCAGCCGGGGCCGGCTCACCGAAGACGCGATGTTGCTGTCGTTAGCGAAGGACGAGCTCGACCGGGCACGAGGCGAGGCGTCCGCTCTCGGAGCCGTCGAGCGGTCCCTGGCGCAGGTCGAGATCGACGAACGCAACATCGCGGCGGTGCGTGCTGCCCGCGCCCGCCTCGACGCGTTGACTCGTTCCCCGCAGGCCACCGAACAGCAGATCGATGCCGCTCGCGCCGCCGTGGCCGCAGCCGAACAGGTGGCACCACTCGAGCGTCGCTGGGCCGTGATCGAACGCGGCGCCCAGCACTACCGGGCTGCCGAAGCTGCCAAGGCCCGCGCCCGCGCCACCGACGACCAGGCCCTCGGCCGAATCACCGACCGCATCACCCGACTCGAAGAATCGATTGCCACCGAACGCACCATCCTCGGTCAGATCGACGCCGAACTCGCCCGCCGCAACGCCGGCGGAACCGACTACACCACCGGCAACCCGACGCGACAGACCCAGGCGGACTCGTCGGCGAACGCCCCTATCGACCGCGACCCGCTCGAACACGACACCGGTCCAGAACGGGAACTGTAAGCCCGCCGGCTACGACCCCCGACCCCGAATGGCACAAGGAGAACAACGATGGCGGACAACGACCAGAAGCGACGGTTTCTGCGCAACCGCGGACGGTCGGCCCACCCCACCGACGCCTCGATTCCGCCGTCCTCGGAGACCGCGGCCCCGGCCGGTGTGCCGGCGGTGCCGCAGCGCAGGCCGGCCAGGGCGCAGGCCACCCAGGACGTTGTCGACCTCGTGGGTTTTCTCCGTGCAGCGGAGAATCGACGCGCTCAGGGCCGGCCGGCACCCACACCGAAGTCGATGCGCGACGTTCTCGGTGCGTTCCGTGGACAGCCCGCGCAGCAGACCACCATCCAGGTTCTGGCAGCGGCAGCCACCACTCGACACCTGGGCGCGCAGTCGCGGAACACCCGCAGGTGGGAGCGGTTGGCGCAGGCGAATGCTGCGCGACTCGAAGCGCTGCGAGCGCAGCAGTACCGACAAGAACAGCAGCGGTATGTACAGGTGCAGATGCCCCCGGAGGAGATCCAGCGGCGCATGGCCGAGAAAGAAGCCGCCGACCGGGACAGCGACAATCGAGCCTTCGACGCAGCCGCAGCTCTCGCGTTGAGTTACGTCGCCGCCAGGAGTGTGCCGTCGTTCGACAAGCTCGCCGAACTGTCCGAACAGCACCTCTCGGTTGAACGGGCCTCGGAAGTGCCGGAATCGGTGACCGAATCCTTCGCCCGCGCCGCCGACGCCGACACCGTAGAGATGAACTTCGACAAGGCCGCGGACAGTTCGCCCGCGTTCAGCGGCCCTGATACACGAACCGAACCGGCCGTTGCAGTCGAAGACGGTCACGAAGCGGATGTATCCGACCAGCTCGAACGGGTCGAAGAACCCGTACCCACGAACCGCGGGGATCTGGGCAAGATCGGAGCGGTGCTCGAGTCCGCCGGCCGAGGTCTGGCCACCGCGGTCGGTCCGATCAACGGTGACGACGAAGTCGCCCCTCCCCTGTCACCCGTCAATCTGAACCAGCTCAGTCAGGAACTGCTCGATGCGATCGGTGCTGCGATGAGCAGTCACCCCCGGTCGGTGACCGAGATGCTCAACACCGAACGACGACCCGACCACACCAACGAGGCCGCGTTCGTTCCCGACAATGGTGTCGAACACAGCCAGGAAGCGACACTCTCGTACTGACCTGTTCCCGTCCCGATAGGGGGTAGTCGGACCGTGCTCATCGCCTCGGGTGTCCGTTACGCCTGGTTACGGACGTAACGGTGAGGTAACTCGCGCACGATCTGCGTACAAAACCAGAACGAAAGATCGATGCCTGATGAATCCCACTCCCGGTTGGTATCCGGACCCCGCAACCCCCGCCCAACTCCGGTGGTGGGATGGGCGGAACTGGACCGAGAAGACAACTGCTGCGCCCGCCCCGAGCACCACTAGCCCCGTGGACACCATGGGGAACACCGGCCCGGTCATAGCGACCCCGGTCATAGCGACGACGAGCAATCCGATCGCACCATCCGCAGCCCCGGCCGCGTCGACGTCCACGACGAACTACATGCCGAATCTGATCGGTGCTCTGGCAGCAAGCGTGGGTATCGTGATCGGAAGCATCGGACCGTGGGTGAGTTTCATGGCCATGTCCAAGAACGGCATCAGCGGTGACGGGGCGGTCACCTTGGTCCTGGGCATTGTGTCCATGATCGCGATGTTCTCGATCCTGTCCCGCGGCGGAATCTCGCGCATCGGAGACCGATGGATCGGCGTCGGCGCCGGGGTCATTTGCCTGGTGATCTCCATCCCGAACATCATGAACGTCACCTCGGCCACCACGGAGGTGTTCGACCGGACCATCGGAGCGCAGGTTGGATGGGGACTGTGGCTGACCGCGCTGTCGTCGGCAGTGTTGTGTCTGACGGGACTGACTGTCGCCAAACAAACCCGCAGGAAGTAACACGCTCGCTCGCAGCCCCATGCACTCTGGCGGCGGTACCGGCCGCATCGGAACTGACCTGCAGCCCCCGGCACGCAGTCACACGCCGACAACGAGGAGTGTCCCCACCGAGCGGGGGTAAGGCCGTCTGCGGGACCGCGCCGACGACGGCACCCTCACCTGCCGCGACCCCCCACTTGCCGACGGCCCCTTGGACAGGGCCAGTTTCATGCCACTCCTTCCAATGCCTCGTCCCGGCCCGGCGCGGCCGAGGATCGTCGTGTCGTCGCTCGGATCACTGCTGTCTCCTAGTCGTGCTGGCTGATGATCTTGTCGACCAGCTCGGGCGGAACCGGGTCGGCGGGCATGGCGGGCCAGCCCATGAAGCTGCGATCGGATTTGGCGTTGGCCATCGGTCCGGTGTCGCCGTCGAGGATGACCCTCAGATGTGGTTCGAGGTGCTGGATCCACCACGAGGACATCGCGGACATCGAGTCCGACATCCGTGCTTCTTCCCAGGCTTGGTGCAGCGCGGTCAGGCGGGCGACGACCTCCGGGTAGGCCCACCACCGCGGGTCCCAGGACAATCCACCGTCGTTGTCGCTGATCCGGCGGCGGATCACCGGCAGGAAGAATCCGTTCACCCAGTCGATGACGTTCGTGTACTTCGGCTGCTTCTTCTCCTGCTCCGGATGGGTCGCAGGCTGCGAGGACTCCGGGACGATCGTGTGCTGAGGCTGCGTCGAGGGCTCCGGGACGGCCGGTTGCTCGGTCGTGTCGGCTTCGTCTCCGTCTCCGGCGTCGTTGCCGGTATCCCATCGATCGTCGGTCGTTCGGGGCAGATTCACCATGCTTATTCCTTCGACATGAACTCGGATGTGAACAGGGCAGCTGTGCGGGAGGGCTCCACGACCGGCTCGTCAGCCACGGGTGCCTGTTCCGGCGTGTCGTACTGGTCGTCCTCCCCTGCGCGTCGCGGTGGACGACGGCCTGCAGCCGGCTGTTCCGGTACTCCGTACTCGAAGCCGTCCGCGAAGGTCATCGGTGAACGGTCGGTGACCGGCCGATCGGATTCCCCGACGGGCAGGGCTTTTTGCTGGGCGGGGCCGAGCTGCTTGCTTTCCTGCTTGGACTGGCGGATCTTCTCGGCGAACGGGGAGCCACCCCAGAACGCTTTGCGGACCAGGATCGGGGTGGAGCCACCGATCGTGACGAGGGCGCGGGTTTTCGGCAGTGCTCGAAGGTCCCGCTTTTCGAAGATGGTTTCCTTCTGCCAGCTGCTCGACACGCTGGCCTGACTGCTGGAGAAGAAGCCGGCGGGGCGACTGCGGGATTCGGTGTCGACGTAGTGGGTGCCGACGGCATCGACCAGGCCGGACAGGAATGCGTCGTCTTCGACGTTGCCGCCGTACCAGATCACGCTGCACGCATCGACCATGGCTTTGAACGCTTCGCGGCCCCAGACCTTCTCGCCCTGGGAGGGGGACTGGAAGAAGGTGATGAGGATGATGCCGCGGCCACCGAAGTGTGAGTACCAGCGGGGCAGGTCCTCGATCTTGCAGATGTTGGCGGCCTCGTCGAGCACCGCCGTCAGCGGGAGCGGCATCCGTTCCGATTGCTGCTGCTCGGAGTATTCCTCGGCGCAGGTGAGGATCTGGCCGACCAGGGCACTCGAGATCGCCGAGGACGAGCCGGGCCCGTCCTTCGACATCGCGTACATCGTGTCGGTGCGCTTGACGAACTCGTCGGCGAGGAATTCCGGCAGGTCGTGAACGCGGCGGCCGGGGGTGACGGTGACCTGGCCGTTCGTGTCGGTGCCGATGACCACCCGGCGGTTCGGCAGGACCGCGTCGGCGTAGCGAGGTTCGTCCAGCGGGGACAGGAAGCGGCGGGCCATGTCGTAGAAGCCGTCACGTTGTTTGGCGTTGACGGCCTGCTTGCCGCGCATCGTGCGGGCGAGTTCCGGGTAGCCGTACTGCTCAAGCACCGCCGGGGGAATCTGCGACTGGGTGTGGGTCAGCCACTCGACCACATGCCGGATGTCCCCGCCGGCCAGGGCGGCGGCGAGCAGGTAGGAGGCGAACAGGTCCCGGGCGTTGCCGTCGAAGTAGGCATCGACGCCGGCGCCGGCGTCGGTGGCGGCGGAGATGAAGTAGCCGCACACCGCCGCAGCAGAGGGCAGGTCGGTGACGGTGCGCAGCGGATCGAACCAGAAGCTCGCTCGCTGCTGCCGGTTACCGGTGGTCACCCCTTGCAGGTCGAACACCCACACCCGCCCGCTCTGGCGGCGGAGACCGACGGTGTGCGAGTACACATCGCCGCGGTTCGAGGCCACCAGCGCCGCCCCCGGGGCGTGGCAGATCGCCGGGATCGCGAAGCCGGCGGATTTGCCCATCCGGGCGCCGGCGAACGCGATCGCCACGAACTCCCAGGTCATCCGCACGGTGCGACCCCCGACCACGGTGTCACCGAGGGGGATGCCGAGGTAGCCGGGATGGTCTTTCGGGATCGCGGGGGCGAGCCGGTCGGTGGAGGCGGCGAGGTACTTCGGGTCGGCCTCGTCGACCTCCTTCGGGTCGACCATCGTGCGGGCGAGACGATCGATGCGCTTTTCGAACTGCTTGCCCTCGAGCGTCTCGAGGACCCCGAACCGGCGCAGCGCCCACCAGCTCGCGCCGGCGACCACCGCCAGCAGGACCAGCTCGACACCGAGGACGATGGTTGCCCCGGCCGGCCAGCTCGTCGCCCCCAGTGCCAGAGCGAACAGCAGGCCGACGGGGTTCCACGTGGGGCGGTTTCCCCCGCCGGTGTTGTAGGCGATCGTCGGCAGGTACGCCACGACCACCAGGACGGGAAGTGCCTTGAGGAACACCTCGTCGGCGCCCGCGGAGGTGCGGGGCCGGTCGCGCCTTGTCTGTGCCATGGTCGTCCGCCTCTTCTACTGCTGGTATCGGTAGTCGGTCAGGCGCCACCCGTCGTCGGTGCGGACGGTGGTGGTGCGCCAGAGTTGCGGGGTCAGGCGGGTGCTGCGCCCGCTCGCGTGCAGCACCGTCTGGGTGCAGGTGACGTCGATGACCACGGTGCGCATTCCGGCCGGGGCGGCCGGGGTCGACTCGGCCCGCACACAGGTCGCGGCCACCGCGTCCTTCGACGCCGCCCACTGCTGCCAGTCCGCATCCGGGCGTACCTCGGCGCGGGTGCCGGATTCGGCGACGGCGAGCAGGTCCCCGCCGAGATACGCCGTGGCCCGGATCAGCGCGTCGGCCTTGCTCTCGTCGACGGCGGGCTGCCAGGACAGGATCATCTGCATGGCCGTGATCGCGGTCTGGTCGGCGTCGATCTGCTGGGGCGAGAGCGGCTCGATCACCTGGTGGTCGTCGCTGCCCTCATGAACGTGCTGGTCGCGGGTGGTGTCGCTGCCGCAGCCGGCCAGGGCGACGGCGGCCGCGGTGCACACCGCTGCGACGGTGATGCGTGTGATCCTCACGGGCGTACCTCTTTTCACTGGTTGCTCATCGCCCGGTACTGCGGTTCGGCGGCGATGATCTTGTCGGCGTAGGGGCGGGTCTGGACCACGTAGTCGGTGTGCCCGGTCGGGAAGCCCCCGGAGGCCAGGACCGCGCCTTCGCCGGCGTTGTAGCCGGCCAGGTACAGCTCGGTGCGCCCGTTCGGTGCGGAGACCACCCCGTCTGCGATCGCGTCGTCGATGGTGGCGGCGATGGTGCACATGTAGTGGCCCTGGGCCATGACCGCATCGCCGATGCTGTTCACATCGACCTTCCCGTCGCCGTCGTAGTCCTGGCCGTAGGACGCCCACGTGCCGGGCATGAACTGCGCCGGTCCCCTCGCCCCGGTCACCGACACCGGAGCGTCGGTGCCGTGGCGGAAGCCGTTCTCGGCGGCGAGCTGGGCGGCGAGCAGCGACGGCGTGATCTGCGGGCAGAGCGATCCGGCCCGCTCGAGCCACGGCGCGAACTCGTCCGGCACGGTGCCGTCGGCGAGCCGGTCGCCGATGCCTTCGCCGGAGATGAGGCAGTCGGCGGCCGCGGCGGTGGCGTTGCCGCGGCCGCCGGGCAGCGATCCCCACGACACCAACCTCTCGTCGGTGCCCTGACCCCGGACGCTGATGTGCACGTGGTCGTAGTGGTTCTGGGTTTCGCTGCCGCGGTCCTCCATCTGGCTCGGGGCACCGCCGGCGGGGTAGTAGGTCTGCCGCCAGATCACGTATTCGACGTTGAAGAACTCCGCATTGGCCAGGATGTAGTCGGTGATCTCGTCCCCGAGGGCCACCCCGTCGCCGGAGCGGTGGTGCGGGATCATCACATCGATGGCCCGGCCTTCGGTGTGGTCGGTGGCGTAGCCGCCGTCGGCGCGCCACCCGCCGATACCCCCGATCCGGTCGCCGAACGTCAGGTGGGCTGCGCGAGCGACCTTTTTTGCATCGACCTGTAGGCCCTGCTCGGAGCCGGCCGACGGCGGCAACGGCTGCGCCAGATTCCCCTGGGACGGGGCCGGCGGCACCGGGGTGGTCGGCCCGGCCGAGGACTGTCCCGGGGCGGGGGCGGCTTCGTAGTACGGCAGCGGATCCACCGCTTCGGTGCCCCAGCCGCCGGGCCAGAGTTCCCAGTGCAGGTGCGGGCCGGTCGACTGGCCCCGGTTGCCGAGGGTGGCGATCTGCTGACCGGCGCGGACCTGCTCACCGACTTCGACGGTGTAGGTGTCGATGTGCCCGTACACGGTGGACACGATCTGCCCACCCTGCACGTGGTCGAGGACCACCCACTGCCCGAACCCGCTGGCGGGGCCGGCATGGCGCACCACCGCGTCGGCCGAGGCATAGATGGGGGTGCCGACGGCGCCGGCCAGGTCGATGCCCTGATGCTGGGTCCCCCACCGCTCACCGAACCCGGAGGTGAGGGTGACGGCGGAGGGATCGACCGGTTTGAGGAACGAGCCCCTCGGTGCGAGCCGGTCCCCCGACCCCACACCCGAACCGGGGCCGAGGCAGGTCGTGCCGTTCTCGCGGTCTTGTTCGTCCTGGATCCCCATCACCAGCACGAGGAGCAGGAAGAACGGAATGAGCGTAAGCGCCAGGATCAGCGCGATCAGCCCGGTGCCCCCCTTGTCGGTCACCGCAGACTCAGATCCTCGGCGAGGGCTGCGTGCTTGCGCACCAACGCCCGGTTCAGCTCCTGCGCCATCGCCAGCTCCGCCTCCAGGGCGGCGACTTGCTGCGGGGTACGGCGGGGACGGCGGCCGGAGCGGTTGACCCAGCCCCGCACCGTCGTCTCGGCCACATCCAGCTGCGCCGCGGCGGCTCGCGTTGCGGCGGTGAAGCTGTCCCCGGCCTGCATGCGCTGAAGGACCGCCTCGATCGCGGCCTCACGGGTGAGGTCATCGACCAGGGTGTACCGGCGAGTGCCGGGACGGCCACGCCGGCTCATGCTGCGAACTCCGTGCCCCGGTCTTCGTCGGCGGCCCGCAGACGGGCATCGGTGTCGTGAATCCCGGAGTCCTTCTCCGCCTGGGGCACCCACACCTTGAACGGGGTGCCCGGTGTCGCGCCTTCGCCGAGCTTGAGCAGGAAATGCCCGACTCCGGCCGCGGTGCGCGTGCTGTCCGCCACGCCGGGAGCACCGTCAGCCGAGGCCAGCGCCTTGCGGCGGGCTTGGCGCAGTGTCTTCTTCTCGTCCACCGAGGAGGTGGTGTCGTTGGCCCAGCCGGTGACCATCGCGCGTTCTGCCTGCGAGAACTTCATGAACCGGCCGAGGCGGTCGAGTTCGGCCTCGGGGACCGGGCCGATGATCCGGGCGCGGGAGCGTTCGATCATGCCCAGCGCGCCGACCTTCTCGAAGTCCGCGAGCGAGTGGGTGACCAGCGTCATCGCCACGCCCATCGACCGCTGCAACCGCTGCACCGCGTCCAGGCGCGCCACCGCCGAGCTGCCGGTCTGGATCACCTGCCACACCTCGTCCAAGATGATGTGCGCCGCGATCGACTTCGCGCCGGGCACCTTGTTGTCGGCCAGGATGTGCGCCGCCTCCACCGCCGCGAACGCCTCGTTCCACCCGGCGAGCAGCACCGCAGCCCGCATCAACTCGTCCCCCGGCGGCACCGAGGACATGTCCAAATCGACCATCGGCTTGGTGATATCGATCCGCACGGTGCTGTGCCGGTTGAAGGTCTCCCCGAACCGGCCCTTGACCAACGCGCGCAGCGAGCGCAACAGCGGTTTGATCTGACCGCGGTATTCCTCGGCGGTGTCGGCCACCGCGTCGTCCCTCAGCTCCTCGGGGCCGGTCGAGATCAGCGTCAGCAGGTCCTCGATCCGGGCCGCGTGGTCGTTGTCGAACTGCGAGCCCGGTGCGTAGAGCAACCGGATCGCCGAGGCGAGCAGGGTTTCCTCGAAGTCCTTGAGCGGGCCGCGGCGGACGATCTCGAGCAGCGCGCAGATCATGTTGAGCTGGCGGGCGTGCAGCGCGAACTCGGCCTTGTCCCGTTCGAGGGAGCCTGCGGGGAGCTGTTCGATCGCGTCGCCGATCGGGCCGCGGTCGAGCGGGTTGATCGCGCCGGTGCCGTAGCCGACCTCGCTGACCTGCCCGCCGACCTGCTCGGCGAGCACCCGCAGGTCCGGCTTGACGTCGCCGGGCACGAGCACGAGCGTGCCGCGGGCGATGTCGCCGAGGGCGATGCGGCGCAGCAGGGTGGATTTGCCGAAGCCGTTGAGGGCGCAGATGAAACACGACGGGGCGGTGATCGCCTTCATCGTCCAGGCGTAGAGCGGATCGAAACCGACGGCGGCGCCGGTGGTCAGGTGCCGGCCGAGCGGGGTGCCCAGCAGCGGGGCCTTCGCGCCGACGATCCACGGGTAGATCCCGGCGACCTGCACACTCGTGCCGCGGTATTCGACCGGGGGCATCACCGTGGACATCCGTCCCCCGCCGGGGCCGTCGAATCCGCGGGCGTCGAGATCGGCGACCTGTCGGTCGAAGCCGTCGGTGTTGATTCGGGTCAACCGCTCCACCGTCGCCCGGCGACTGTACTGGCGGGTGACCAGGCTTTTCTTCCATGCCTTCTTGAGTCCGGTTGCGGTGGCAGCCTGCTCTTCGAGGCGGGAGAGCTCCTCGTCCGACAGCAGAGTCTTGGCGATCTTCTCCGCTGTGAGCAGCCGCGACGATCTCGTGGCGTTGCGTGCACTCATGCCTATAGCCCTTTGCGTGTCAGTTGCTGAGGAAGCTGGGAATGGTGGTGTGGTCGGGGGCGATGACCCCGACACCGAGACAGGCGGCGAAGGCTGCGGCCTGCCAGCACCAGGAGCGGCGGATCGTCAGCCGGCTCTGGCGCGAGAGGTCTTCGATGAGGGCGTCGATCTTCGGCACATCGGCGCTGCCGGCCGGTTCGGTGACGGTGATGAGCACCCCGAAGCGCACCATGCCCGCACCGCGGGCCTGCTCCATGCGGGCTTGCGAGGTGGCGGCGACCTCGATCTGCGACTTGGCCGAGGCGATCGAGCCGTTCTTGAGCGAGCCGCCGTGGGCCTCGGCCATCGCGTTGCGGTAGTCGCGGTCGGCGATGTCGGTGGCATCGCCGGCCGAATGCGGCCGGTAGAGCACCGACACCCGCTTGAGCGGCACCGCCTCGTTCGGCGCCAGCAGGCGCGCCAGCACCCGTTCGGTCACCGCGCCCTTGGGGGCCTCGCGCATCTCCCAGGTCACCGAGACTGCGCCGTCGTGGACGTATTTGCCGCCGTCCGGGCTTTCGTGGGCGGTGCGGGGACCGCAGTCCTCCCAGGTCAATCCGGTGCCGTCGCCGGAGTGCAGGCAGGTCTCCACGTCGACGAGCGAGGCCGGGTCGTAGGAGCGGCGCACGAACGCCATGATCTCGTCGGCGTCCATCGGTGAGCACGGCACACCGGACCGTGCCGCGGCCGCGGTCAAGCCGGGAAGCCGGCGGCCGAGCTCGACGGCCTGCTCGGAGGGGTCCTGCCTGCGCTCGGTGGTCTGGGCCTCGAAGGTGATCGCGATCCGCGCAGCCAGACGGATACCGCCCGTGGTCAGCCCGGTGGCGAGCTGGTAGGCCGCGTCGCGGGCCAGCTGCGGGGCATCGGCGCGGGTGTTCTGGTGGACCGTCTCGTACAGCTCGATGCCGGTCTCGGGCAGGGTTTCGACGGTGGTGACCACCGCGAGGATGTCCGAGGTCTCCCCCGCCGCGGACAGGAACTGCGCCCAGTTGCCGACGTAGTGGTCGATCACGTCCTGATCGACGGCCTCCGCACCTTGCGGGTAGGCGTCGAAGACGACCGTGTAGGCACCCCGGCTGGGCATGTGGATCATCCCGAAGGTGCGCCCGTCCGAATCGATGCCCTCGTACAGCTCGGTGTCGGCGAGCACCCCGGGCAGCCGGTACGCCCGGCCGGGAACGCGGGAGAACGTGCCCGAGGCGTAGGTGTGCTCACCGCGACGGCGGCCGCGCCAGAACTGCAGTCGCATCAGTGCCCTTTCGTAACCGGAACGCCCGTCACGGGAGATGACCAGGGGGATGAAGCACACGATCACCGGGATCGCCAGCAGCAACGACACCCGCAGGCCGAAGAACAGACCCGCGATGATGACGGTGGCTGCGGCGGCGATCGCGGCGATCGAGGTGCCGAAGGTGGCACCGAGCAGGCCCGTTTCGCGGGGTCGGCGCCAGTTGCCGTAGGTATGGAAAGTCGGTTCGCCGCTCATTGCTCGAATCCCCCTCGGTGGAATTGGTGGCCGGCCCCCGATGCGACAGGGGCAGCGGAGGCTGCGTTCTCCGGCGATCCCTCGCTGGGGGTTCCGGTCGCATTGCCACCGGGTTGCCCACCGGCTCCCCCACCAGAGGCACCCGAGGTGTTGCCCTGCGGAGTTCCTTGCTGATTGCCCGCCGGGCTTGCACCTGCGGCACCGAAGCCGACCGGGGCACCGGAGGGAGGAGCCCCACCCCCAGGAGGCGAACCATCGTCATCGCCTCGCTTCGTCGCAGTGAATGCTGCGCCGGACACTGCGCCACTGGCACCGCCGCTGGCGATCATCCCGGCGGTTTTCGCGCCCGCACCGACCACACCCGCCAATCCCGCGGCGGCCGCCAGACCGCTGCCGCCGCCACCGAGTGCGCCGATGTTCGGGACGATCAACCGCATCAAGGACGGCAGGACCAGGGCCGCGGCGCACAAGGTGATGACCCCGGACAGGGCCATGAACCCGTCCCCGTTCTCGGGATCGGTGATCGTGGGGGTGGCCTCGAGGAACAGGATCGCCGAGACCCCGATCACGAACGCCCCGACCGGTTTGACCAGCAAGAACGCGATCGTCCAGGCCAGCATCTTCTCGAATGCCTGGCTGCCGACCTTCGTGCCCCCGGCCGCACCCGCGATCGGCAGTGCCGCGGCCATGAGCACCAGGATGCCGGTGCGCAGCAGCATCAAAAACGCCATCACCACACCGCCGAGCATCCCGATGAGGCCGATCAGAAACAGCAAACCGACACCGGCCGGACCCGCATAGAGCTGGATCGTCACCATCGCTTCGGCCAGGCGGGACGGATCGGAGCCGACCGCACTGTCCATGAACCAGGCCGACACCTGATCGGCCAGACGGGTGCCGAGCACGATCATCGTCGTTGCTCCCCCGGCGAGCACCACAGCGCGGGCCAGTTGTTTCAGGCCCTCTTCCGAGGTGTCGCGGATCGCCCCCGACCGGGCCAGCGCCAGACGCCCGCCGAGCAGGATCAGCGACAACGACAAGGCGGCGACCTGGATGTAGAAGGTGTAGTCGTTGACCGTGGCCACGGTCCTCTGGAAGGTGTCCCCGTCCATCTCGGTGCCGGTGATCCACCATCCCAGCGCGAACTTCAACACCGCCACACCGGCATTACCGATCCACAGCGCGGTCTTCTCGACCGCGCCCGCAGCGGCCTCATTGATGCCGTCTTCGATCGCGCCCGTACCGGCATCGACGACGTTGCCGGCTGCGTCCACGCAGTCGGGAATGTCTACATCCAAGACCATCTCGCCCAGCGCGCCGACGACGTTCCCGGCGGTGCTGGCGCAGCTCAAGGCCCCAGCACCCGTTTCCAGCCAGTCGAAACCCAAGTCCCCCTCGCCCTGTTCCTCGACCTCGGCACTGTCGATGCTGCCCCCGGACGAATCCCCCGAGGGCTCGGAGTCCTGGGCGAAGGCCGCACCCGCTGCGCCGATGCCGACGACCATGACAGCGCAGAGCACGGCAACCAGCCGAAGAACGACTGGGGGCAGGCTGTAGTTCACCACCACTGCTGCCACCCTTCGGACGACACCGGCTCGAACTCGGTACCAAAAGCGGTCGAGTCCAGCTGGACAACCCAACCGGTACCCTCGCGCCACACCACCGGAATCTTCACCACCCTGATCTCGGTAGCCCCGTTCGGCCGCTCGACGGTGGCGCCGAACTTCACCAGGGTCAGATCGGGATGGAAAGTCACGTTGACCATCGGCATCACCGCAGTCGGCGTGTCGTCGGCCAGCTTCACTCCCGACAACTGTCCGGTCGGGTCCGACACCCGGCCTGCTTCGGTGACCATCTCGACCCGGTTGTCCCCGGCTGCGACGTACCCGATGTAGTGGGCTGCGGCGAGCGCCGCTCCCTGCGGGGTGCGGGCAAAGCCGGTGGCCACACCGTTGTCGGTGAATCCGGTGGGGCCGTCGGAGGTCGAGAACGGCAGGTCCATGTTGCCGTGGATGCGCTGGAGCATCACCCCACTCGGTGCCTGCTCTGCGGGCCGGTTCCCGGTGGCGAGGGTGTCGGAAAGGATCACCCCGTGGGGGTCGAGCGGCACGTAGATGACGCGGTGGAGCTTGTCGAAGACGGGTTCCGGCATGAACTGGAGGTCGTCGAGTCGGGCGGTGGCCCCGTTGTCGGTGGTCGGGTCGAGCGAGACCAGCGGTTCGGCATCGTCACCGCGGAAGAGCATCACGATGCTCAGCACGAGACCGACGACGACGATCACGGCCACTGCCGCCAACCCGATGGTGAGTTTCGTTGCTGCCGAGGCGCGCTCGTTCTCGGCGCCCTCGAGTGAGGAAGTGTTCGTGTCCCCGGTCTGGCCGGTGGTGTTCTGCTCGGTCACTTGCGGGTCTCCTCGAGGTCGACCAGCTCCGACGGCAGCGCGTCGAGGGCGGTGATGGTGGCGGTGTCGTTGCTGGGCAGGTTCAGCCGCCAGTCGTCGTCGATCCACACCACCTGGGTGGTCGCGGAGGCGAGCGAGTCGTCGGAGAACCGCTGCACGACGTCGACGGTGGCGGCGGTGTCGCTGTAGTCGGCGAGGGTGTAGCCGACGATGGTCGGCACCATCTCGGGGTCGGTGCCCGACATCTCCACCAGGGAGCGGTGGGCGGCGTAGAGGTCGCGGCCTTCGCCGGGGGCGGCCACCCCGGAGAGAATCTGCGACCAGGTGCGATCGGACGCGGTGGCCAGCTGCACCGACTGGGTGATCGCCGCCAAGGCCGCACCCTGCGGGGTGTGGCTGAACCCGGCGAAGGGCTCCCACTCACCGCCTCGCGGTCCGTCGGTGGTGCCGATCGGCACCTCGATGCCACCGACGGTGACCCACCGGCTGATCTGCGGCGGATCGGTCAGCGACACCGGGCTCTCGCCTGTGTCCGATCCCCCGCAGCTGGTAGCCACCAGCGCCACCGCGACCACCGCGGCTCGCGCCCACCGACGCCTCCTCATTCGTTCTCCTCGTTGCCGGATTGCTGCTGTTGCTGGAGCTGTTCGAGCTGCTCGATGACGGTCGGGGAATGGCCGCCTCCGAGCTGGTGGGCCTGGGGCCCCTGGGCGGTGGCCAGCAGGATCGTGGCGAGGGTGGCGGCCACACCGCCGGCGAGGATCGCGCCGATGTTCGCCGCCAGGAACTCCGCGGCGGTGGGGGATTCGAGACCGGCCCCGTGCTTGTGGTCCCACGCCAGGCGTGCACCGACGAAGATCACCTTGGCCACACACAGGAGGAAAACGATCCCGGCCGCGTAGCCCAGGAGCGTCTGGAACCCGTCGAGGACGTCGGGGGGCGGGCTGACCACGCCCTGTACGAACACCTGCATCGATCGCCCCGCCTTACGCCGCGCTGGTGACGGCGCTGAGGATCTGGTTGGCGGAGATGGCGACGATCGCGCCGATGAGGGCACCGACGAGCATCTTCGGCGAGTCCCCCGAGCCGTGCTGCCACTTCTCCCACGCGAACTTCCCGCCCGAGAAGATCAGGGCCGCCACGCACGCGAGCGTGACGCCCCACAGCAGCCAGTTCAGCAGCTTGAGCAGCCCGTTCGCGCCCGGCGGCACCTCCGGGTTGATGTCGAAGTCGACCGAACCTTGTGCGAGATACGCAACGTCCACGACGGTCTGAAGCATGACGTGTCCTCCGTGTCTTACTGCCCCGACCACAAGGCGGGCAGGCTGGATTGGATTGCCGTGACGATGCCGACGCCGGCAGCGATCACGTCCTCGGGAACTGCGATCACGGCTCCCTTGGTCCGAATCGGCACGCCGTCGAGGGCGCGCCAGGTGGGCAGGCTCGACCGGGCCGCCGAGGCCAGGAAGCAATGCCAGCCGATCGCCCAGTGCGCAGCCACCGCGCCGGTGACGATCGAGCGCAGCTGACGCACATCCTTCGGGGGCTGACCGGGCGCGTTCGCGACGGTGACCAGGCCGAGCAGCTCGCACGCCAACCCGCGGTTGCGGTGCTCGAGGATCAGATCGTGGGCGCTGGACAGGCCCTGGATGGTTTCCCGGCAGACCACCACCACATACGGCGATTCGGTCTCACGGGCGTCACCGCACGGCCACTGATGCCGCGCATCCTCGGCGAAGTCCCAGTACCGGGCGAGGGTGGAGACCCCGGCCCCGCCGTGCGCGCCGAGCAGCCACACCGCCGGTCCGGGCGCAGCCACCGGGTACGGATCGACCCGCACCTCGACGCTGGTGCGTTCGCGGGTGTTCATGCCAGCTCCCCCGCCCCGGCCTGGTGATCGGTGTCGCGCTGGCCGGCCTCGATGCGGCCCAACGCGTCGAGCACGTCGGTCCAGGCGTCGATCGACCCGGCCGACAGGCGGCGGTGATCGACGGTGCCCGGCCGCGCCAAGCTCGCATCGAAGGGCACTTCGACGAAGCCGGCGACCAGTGGGGCCAGGTCCTCTCGGATCGGGGCCAGATCCACCAGACGGTGCGGCATCTGGTGCGAGATCGACACCACCGTGCGCGCCAGCACGCGACGCCCGTAGGTGCCGATGAGCCATTCGAGACCGGTACGCATCCGGGCCAGCGGTTCCGAGCGGGCCGGGGCGACGATCACGATCGCGGCCCCGGCCTCGAGCAACGGGGCCAGACGCCGCGAGCGCAACGCTGTTCCGACGTCGTGGATGCGGGCCAGATGCCGGTCGGCGAGCAGGCTGTCCACCAGCGCCGTGTCCGTGGCGTCGCCGTGACCGACGACCACGGCCCCGGCCGTGCTGAGCGCCATGCGGGAGCCGAGCTGGCGGATCGCCCGGGCCGGGTCGATCGGTTCGACGCCGACCCGGTCGAGCAGGTTCCCGCCGCCGAAGGTGCCGTCGATCGCCGCGACCTGTGCATCGGTTCCCAGGCGCAGGGCGGTGGCCAGGCCGAAGCAGGTGGTGGTCGCAGCCGCGCCCCCGGAGCCGGCCACCACGATGGCCGAGAGGTCTTCGGGTTGCTCGAGTTTCGGGCTACGACGCAGTGCGACAACGTTGTTCATCGATTCTCCACGTTCGCGATCGTCAACCCGCCGTCGGCGGGCAGGATGGTGATCCACTGCTTGTGGATGCCTTCGTCTCCCACGGGCGGGAACTTCAGCAGCACATCGACCGACCAGCGGTTCGGGTCCTCGGTCGGCAGCACGCTCACGCAGTGCTCGGTCCCGACCGGAACGGCGTCGATGAACGACTGAATATCGGTGCCGGGCAGGACCATCAGCTCCGCGACGGCCGTACCGTCCCGCTCGACGTAGTAGGCGTACTCGAACGCCTGGATCACCGCGGGGCCGGAATCGCGGCCGCCGGGACCGTTGCCGACGACCCGGCCCGGTTCGGTGACCGGGGCGCACCACGCCGGAGCCGCGACCGTCGACGTCGAGGTGGTGGACGAGGACACCGCCGTCGGCGAGGGCAGCGGCGGCACCTGCGGTTCGTCGGTGGTGCCGACCGTCGCGGTGACCACCGCCGCGGAGACCACCGCCAGCACCGCGACACCGCCGCCGCCGAGCATCCAGGTGCGGGATCGATCGGGGCGGGCGGTCGCGGCCGCAGAGGCGCTGTCGGTGACCGGCTGGGTGGTCGTCTCCTCGACGACCTCGACCGGAGCCGCAGCCGGAGCTG
>NZ_JALPTB010000079.1 GCF_023218075.1 Rhodococcus sp. HM1
GCGCCGATGCGGTGACCGGCCCTGCGGTGCGTGCCGATCCCGCCCTTTCCGGGAAACGCAGCAGAACAACAGGAAGAATCGGAGAGTATTACGGAGTATCAGACTTCTCGTCGACTGTTGTGAGCCTTCGAGAACATTCAGGTCGTGCTGGCCATGACGATGACCGTCCTGGGCTTCGGCGGCGTGTTCGCTGCCATCACCTACATCGCGCCGATGCTCACCGAGGTCGGCAACTTCGCGGAGTCCTCCCTCTCGTGGCTGATGGCCGCCTTCGGGACGGGCATGGTCGTCGGCAACCTCATCGGCGGGCACTTCGCGGACCGCAAGCTCATGCCGATGCTCTACACCGCCCTCGCAGGCCTGGCACTGGTCCTCGGCCTGTTCACCTTCCTGGTCTCCGACAAAGCCGCGTCCGTCGTGGCCGTCTTCCTCATCGGCGCACTCGGTTTCGCCACCGTCCCGCCCCTGCAGAAACATGTCCTGGACCACGCACACGGTGCCCCGACACTGGCCTCGGCCGCCAACATCGGCGCCTTCAACCTCGGCAACGCACTGGCCGCCTGGCTCGGCGGCCTGGTGATCTCCGCCGGTCTCGGCTACACCGCACCCAATGCCGTCGGGGCGATCCTGGCCGCCTCCGCCCTGGTTCCGGCCGTGATCTCGCACCGGCTGCAGCGCCGATCCGCCCGCGTCACCGCGACTCGTGCTCGGGCTGCTCCCGACCTCGGCCGCGCCGCTCACGCCACCGCGGGAGCCGTCCACCCCTGACCCCTGTCACCTCGAAACCCTCACCCAGCGAACATCTTCGAAGGATTCCCTCATGACACCCTCCACGATCCCCACCGTGAAACTGAACAACGACGTCGAGATCCCCCAGCTCGCGCCTTCGACGCGAGCCTCGCCAACCTCGGTCTCGACTATCTGGATCTCTATCTGATCCACTGGCCCACCCCCGCCCGCGGCCTCTACCCGGATTCGTGGCGCGCCCTCGAACGCCTCGCGGAGGAAGGACGCATCCGCGCCGCGGGCGTATCGAACTTCCAGCCGACTCACCTCCAGCGCCTGCTGGACGACAGTGCGCTGACCCCGGCCGTCAATCAGATCGAACTGCACCCCGGTCTGCAGCAGGCCGAATTGCGTGCCTTCCACACCGAGCACGCCATCGCCACCGAGGCATGGAGCCCTCTCGCCCAGGGTGCCGTTCTGGACGATCCTGCCATCGCAGCGATCGCTCGACGCACCGGCAGATCACCCGCTCAGGTGGTCCTGCGCTGGCATCTGCAACTGGGCAACATCGTGATCCCCAAGTCGGTCACTCCGGCCCGCATCCGCCAGAACCTCGACGTCTTCGACTTCCGGCTCAGCGACACGGACATGGCCGCGATCACCGCGACCGACCGCAACCTGCGCACCGGACCCCACCCGGACGAGTTCAACTGACGAACGACCGTCCCGCCGAGCCGGCAGGATTCAGCTCCGCGAGCGTGCCGCCGCGAGCATCCCGCCGGTGATCGCCGCGACGTCGTCCGCGGTGCACACGTACGGCGGCATCGCGTAGATCAGGTTCCGGAACGGCCGCAGCCACACCCCGGCCGCGACCGCGGCGTCGGTGGCGGCGCGCATGTCGACGGGTTCGGCGAGTTCGAGCACGCCGATCCCGCCGAGCACCCGCACATCGGTCACCCCGGGCAGTTCCCGGGCCGGCTCGAGTCCGCTCGCGAGGCCGGCGTTCAGGGCCGCGATCTCCGATCGCCAGTCGCGCGAGAGCAGCAATTCGACCGCCGCGACCGCGACCGCGCACGCCAGCGGGTTGCCCATGAACGTCGGCCCGTGCATGACCCCGCCGCCTTCCCCGGCGCTGATCACCTCGGCGATCCCGGAGGTGCACAAGACCGCCGCCAGGGTGACGTACCCGCCGGTGAGGGCCTTGCCGACGCACATGATGTCGGGGCTGATCCCGGCGTGGCCGGCGGCGAACAGCTCACCCGTGCGACCGAATCCGGTGGCGATCTCGTCGAGGATCAGCAGCAGTCCGTGTTCGTCGCACATGCGGCGCAGCTCGCGCAGATAGGCCGGATCGTGAAAGCGCATGCCGCCGGCGCCCTGCACCACCGGTTCGACGATCACCGCGGCCAGTTCGTCGGTGTGCTCGTTCAGGATCTTCTCGAACTCGGCGACGTAGGCCGGATCGAAGTCGCGCGGCGGTGCGGGGGCGAACACCTGCCGGGCAAGCACGTCGGTCCACATCGAGTGCATGCCACCCTCGGGGTCGCACACGCTCATCGGAGCGAACGTGTCGCCGTGATAGCCGCCGCGCCACGTCATCAACCGGTGACGTCCCGGGCGCCCGAGCGCGCGCTGGTACTGCAACGCGAGCTTGATCGCGACCTCCACCGACACCGACCCGGAGTCGGCGAGGAAGACCTTGTCGAGCCCGTCGGGGGTGATCTGCACCAGCAGTTCGGCCAGGCGCGCGGCGGGCGCGTGGGTGAGTCCGCCGAACATCACGTGGCTCATCCGTCCGAGCTGCTCGGTGACGGCCGCGTCGAGCACCGGATGCCGGTAGCCGTGCACCGCGGCCCACCACGAGCTCATACCGTCGACGAGCTCCCGCCCGTCCGCGAGAACGAGCCGGGTGCCGTGCGCGTGGTCGACGACGAGGGGCTCGGTAGAGGCCGGGAACGCCCCGTACGGGTGCCACAGGTGTGCGGCGTCGAGTTCCGCGATGCGGGCTGCGGGCAGAGACGGCGAATTCACGGCCCCGACTGTAGGCGGTTTCATGCCCGTACGAAGCAGCGCATAGGGTGGCTGCCCGTACCTGTGTGCTTTCGTCACAGCAACAGCTCGGTGCCCGCCTCCGAGTCGGACCGGCCCGGAAGGGAGCTCGATGCCCGTCACGACGTTCACACCACGGCTGCGGTCGGCCGACGGCGGTGCCGTCATGTCGGCTCAGCGCGACCGTGCCGTCGCGTCGGTCCGGCGCGCCGATCTCGACGGCCTCCGTGGCCTCGCGATCGCTCTGGTCGTGGTGTTCCACGTGTGGTTCGGGCGGGTGTCCGGTGGTGTGGACGTGTTCCTCGCGCTGTCCGGTTTCTTCTTCGTCGGGTCGCTGCTGCGTGTTACCGAGTCGGCCGCGCCGCTCGATCCGCGGCCGGTGCTGCGCCGGGTGGGCCGGCGGTTGCTGGCACCGTTGGTGCTGGTCCTGACCGCGGTCGCGGTGGCCCAGGTCGTCCTCACCCCGCCGACCGGGTGGTTCTCGGCGGCGGAACAGCTGTTCGCGTCGCTGACCTTCCTGCAGAACTGGCATCTGGCGCGCACCGCGAGCGACTATCTGGCGGCCGATCCGTCCGTGAGCCCGCTGCAGCATCTGTGGTCGATCGCGGTGCAGGGGCAGTTCTACCTCGCCGCCGTGATGGTGGTGTTCGGCCTGGCGTGGGTCCTGCGGCGCCGCGGCCTGCCCACGCGGATGCCGCTCACGATGCTCCTCGCCATGGTCACGGCCGCCTCGTTCGGCTACGCCGCGTTCTCGGGCGCGGAGCGAACCTGGCTGTACTACGACAGCGCCGCGCGCCTGTGGGAGCTGACGCTCGGCGGGCTGCTCGTGTGCCTGCTGCCGTGGCTGCGGGTTCCGCGGTGGGCCGCGGCGACGCTCGCGGTGCTCGCGCTGGTCGTGTTCCTCGGCTGCGGCGCGGTACTCGACGGCCGCGCACAGTTCCCGGGACCGTGGGCGCTGGTGCCGGTCGGGGCGGCGCTGCTGCTGGTCGTGACCGGCGCGACCGGATCGACCGCGGTGTCGCGTCTGCTGGCGTCCGCGCCGCTGGTGCGGCTCGGTTCGATCGCCTACGCGCTGTACCTGTGGCACTGGCCGGTGCTGATCACGTACCTGATCGTGCGGGACCGGCTCACCGTCGGAGTGCTCGGCGGTGTCGGGGTGATCGCCGTGTCGCTGGTGCTGGCCGAGGCCACCACCCGGCTGGTGGAGGACCCGATCCGAAAGGGCGTCCCGTCGCGCGGACGTACCTCGCTCGTCGCGGCTCTGACGAGCGTCGGCGTGGCACTGGCCGCCGTCTCCGTGGGATGGGTCCAGTACGTCGACCGTTCCGCCCGGCAGATCGCCGAGCTGCCGAATCTGTCCACCGATGTGTATCCCGGTGCCGCCGTGTTCGACCTGCTCACCGATCCGGTGAGCGCACCGGTGAAACCCCCGCTGACGATCGCCGATCGCGACCTTCCTGCCACCACGCTCGAGGAGTGCATCGCCGTGAACGGACAGCAGGAGCCGCTGTCCTGCACCTACGGGGATCCGACGGCGAGCCGCCGGATCGCACTGACCGGCGGCTCGCATTCCGAGCACTGGCTGCCCGCGCTGGATCTGCTCGGCGTCGAGCATCACTTCCGCGTCGACACGTACGTCAAGGTGGGGTGCCCGCTCTCGGCTCCGACGACTCCGCCGGCCGAGGACTCGGCGACCTTCGACTGCGACACATGGTCGACGAGTGTGCTGGCCGAACTGGCCGCGAATCCGCCGGACTACGTGTTCACGACGTCGACCCGTCCCCGCGAGGCAGGCGAGGGTCCGGGCGACTACACCCCCGACCGGTACGTGACGCTGTGGGAGACGCTGACCTCGTACGGCATCCCGGTCCTGGCGATCCGGGACACCCCGTGGCTGAAGGACGACGGCATCCCCTATCGCGCCTCGGACTGTCTCGCCCACGGTGGCGACGCGTACGCGTGCGGAATCGCGCGGTCCGATGCACTCGACATCGTCGATCCCGCCCAGGCCGCGGCCGCGCACCTGCCGACGGTCCATCCGCTGGATCTGTCCGACGTGGTGTGCCGCCCGGAACGGTGCCTCGCGGTGGAGGGCAACGTCCTGATCTACCGCGATCGCGACCACCTCACCGCCTCGTACGTGCGCACCCTGGCGCCCGAACTGGGCCGCCGGATGCGCACGGTCACCGGTTGGTGGTGACCTGTCGCGCTCGCCGGGATAGTGGGGGCCGTTCCGATTAGGGTGAGCGAGTATGGACCCCAGCGAAACGACCGCGCCCGGTGACTCCTCCGAGGAGGAACTGCTGGTCTGGCCGGGCACCCCGTATCCGCTCGGCGCCACCTACGACGGCGCCGGCACGAACTTCGCGGTGTTCTCCGAGGTCGCCGAGAAGGTGGAGTTGTGTCTGATCGCCCGCGACAACACCGAGACCCGCATCCCGCTGGAGGAGGTCGACGGGTACGTGTGGCACGCGTACCTGCCGATGGTGTCCCCCGGGCAGCGCTACGGCTACCGCGTCCACGGACCGTACGACCCGGCGCAGGGGCTGCGCTGCGATCCGAGCAAGCTGCTGCTCGATCCGTACGGCAAGGCGTTCGACGGCGCATTCGACGGCGACCCCTCGCTGTACTCGTATGCGGTCGCGGTGCCGGAGGCCGACGACAGCGCAGCCGTAGCCGGGGACGACGAATCCGGGGCCGGCGAGGACGCAGCCGCCGAGGACACCGCGCTCGAAGCCGAGGGTTCGGAGCCCGCCGACGAGGACCCACCCGCCGAGGACGCGACGGGCGACGAACAGTCCGGTGACGCCGACGGTTTTCCGCAACTCGATTCGCTCGGGCACACCATGACCACGGTGGTCATCAACCCGTTCTTCGACTGGGCCACCGACCGCCCGCCGCGCCGGCCCTATCACGAGACGATCATCTACGAGGCCCACGTCAAGGGCATGACGGCGACACACCCCGGGATCCCGGAACAGCTGCGCGGAACCTATGCGGGACTGGCACATCCGGTGATCATCGACCATCTGCGCGATCTCGGGGTGACCGCGATCGAGTTGATGCCGGTGCACCAGTTCATGCACGACCAGGTACTGCTCGACCAGGGCCTGCGAAACTACTGGGGTTACAACACGTTCGGGTTCCTCGCCCCGCACACCGAATACTCGTCGTCTACGAAACCCAGCGCTGTCGTCGCGGAGTTCAAGGCGATGGTGCGCGCCTTCCACGAGGCGGACATCGAGGTGATCCTCGACGTCGTCTACAACCACACCGCCGAAGGCAACCATCTCGGGCCGACCATCAGTTTCCGCGGCATCGACAACGCCGCCTACTACCGGCTCGTCGACGACGACAAGGCCCACTACATGGACTACACGGGCACCGGCAACAGCCTCAACGCCCGTCACCCGCACACCCTGCAGTTGATCATGGATTCGCTGCGGTACTGGGTGCTCGAAATGCACGTCGACGGATTCCGGTTCGACCTGGCGTCGACGCTGGCCCGCGAACTGCACGACGTGGACCGGCTGTCGGCCTTCTTCGATCTGGTGCAGCAGGACCCGGTCGTCTCGCAGGTCAAGCTCATCGCCGAGCCGTGGGACGTCGGCGAAGGCGGCTATCAGGTGGGCAATTTCCCCGGGCTGTGGACGGAATGGAACGGCAAGTTCCGCGACACGGTCCGTGACTACTGGCGTGGTGAACCCGCGACCCTCGGCGAGTTCGCGTCCCGCCTCACCGGGTCGTCGGATCTGTACGAGGCGACGGGCCGGCGTCCCGGCGCGTCGATCAACTTCGTGACCGCACACGACGGGTTCACGCTCGCGGATCTGGTGTCCTACAACGAGAAACACAACGAGGCCAACGGCGAGGACAATCGCGACGGCGAATCGCACAACCGGTCGTGGAACTGCGGCGCCGAAGGACCCACCGACGATCCGGAGATCCTGGCGTTGCGGGCGCGGCAGCGACGCAACATCATGGCGACGCTGATGCTGTCGCAGGGCACCCCGATGCTCGCCCACGGCGACGAGATCGGACGGTCGCAGCGCGGCAACAACAATGTCTACTGCCAGGACAACGAACTTTCGTGGATGGATTGGTCACCCGAGAGCGTGGACACCGACATGCTCGCCTTCACCCGCAACGTGATCCGGTTGCGCCGCGATCATCCGGTGTTCCGGCGGCGCCGGTTCTTCGAGGGCCGGCCGATCCGCAGCGGCGACCAGTCCCGCGACATCGCGTGGCGCACGCCGGGCGGCGACGAGATGACGCCCGAGGACTGGGACAGCGGATTCGGCAAGTCCCTCGCGGTGTTCCTCAACGGTGACGGTATCCCCGAGCCGGATCAGCGCGGGCAGCGCGTCGTCGACGACACGTTCCTGTTGTGTTTCAACGCCCATCACGAGCCGATCGACTTCGTCACCTCGGGCGGATCCGACGACCCCGACTGGACGGTGGCACTGGACACGGACAGCCCCGACGGTCTGCGGGACCTGACGGTCGCCGCCGGCGAGTCGGTGCAGGTGCAGGGTCGGTCGTTGCTGGTGCTGCGGCGTCCGCGCAGCCAGGACTGACGGTGCTCCGCGCCTCGTGCGTGGTTTCGGTAGCGGCAGCTGCCGAAACCACGCACGAGGCAGCGGGCGTCGGTGGGTTCCTATTCCTCGGAATCGATGACGGACCTGAGGGTCGCGAGGTCCTCGGGGGTCGTTCCCTCCGGCCGCAGGACGGCGTTCCACCCGTCGACGTACTCGGTCGTGTACTTGTGGCCGTGCCCGCCGGGAACCCCGGTCGAGAACGGTAGATCCGCGGTGACCTGCCAGAATGTGACGAACGGCATCCAGACCATGTCCTCGAGCACGTCCGTGCCCGGGGCCTCACCGATCCAGTCCGGCTCGTTCAGGATCAGGTGCGGACTCCACCACACGATCGGGTCCGACGGGTGCATCAGGTACAGGACCCTGTTGCCGTCCCACGGCTGGCCCGCGGGCGGGATCCCGGCCTCGGCGTCGTTCGTGAACCGCACCGTGCGCCCGTTCTTGTAGATCGGTTCGACCTCCGGGCTGCCCGGCTCGCGATTATCGCTGAAGTCACGGAACAGGGTGTTGAAGTTGGGCGGGCCGGCGAACAACGTACCCGCCGTGCGGTTGCTCAGGTCGCGTTCCCCGCTGAAGGCGGTTTCCCCACCGAACGAGCCGAGGCTTTCCCCCGCAACGAACAGCCGGGGACGGCTGTCCGGCGGCAGTTTCAGCCACTCCTCGTAGACCGCGTCGAACAGGTCCCGGCCGGCTTCACGAGCCTTCGACTGGTCGACCAGATAGGAGATCCACGAGGGCAGGTACGAGTACTGGATCGCCACGGTTGCCGCATCGCCGCCGGTGAGATATTCGAACGAGTCGACCAGGGCCGGGTCCACCCAGCCGCTGCCGGTCGTGGTCACCACGAGCAGATCGGCGCGCTCGAAGCCGCCGGCGCGGGTCAGGTCCTCGACGGCCAGTGCCGCGCGGGCCTCGGTGTCGTCGGCGGATGCGAGCCCGGCGTAGATCCTGATCGGCTCCTCGGCGGGCCCGCCCGCGAACCCGCCGATCTCGTCCACGGACGGACCGTCTCCGATGAAGGCGCGCCCCTGGTAGCCCAGCGTGTCCCACGGCACCACAGACTCCGGGCCGCCCGATCGCAGACCGGTCGCGGGCTGCTGTACCCCCTCCGGCGTCTGCGTATCCCTAAGCGAGAAAGCCGAATTGGCGACATTGACGAAACCGCTGAGCAACACCCCCGAGACGACCAGGTAGACCAGTGCGGCCACCAGCACCCAGCCGACCGCGGACGCCGCGCTGCGGCCGATCCAGCGATCGAGCAGCGTCGCGATCCAGCGGTAGATACCTCGGATGCCACGGCCCATGGCCACCAGAAGGGCGAAGACCACCACCGCGATCACGGGTGAGAGAACAGCGAGCGGAATGTTGTAGTCGGTGACCCCCATCAACTCCCGAATCCGGTGCTGCCAGTACTGCCCGAATCCGAATGCGACGGCGAACAGCACCACCGCGGTGACGGCGAACACCAGCCACGCACGCCGGCTCGGACGCCGCGGGCCCCGGTCGGCGAACGCACGCCACACCCAGGCCGCGAGCACACCGAGCCCGTACCCGATCGCCGCGGTGATCCCGCAGACCAAGCCCTGCAGGAGCCCTCCGCGCGGGAGCAGGGACGGGGTGAACGACAGGCACGCGAATACGAGCGCGCCCCAGCATCCGGGAAGGGTGACGTACAGCAACTTGCGGCGCGACCCTATGGGAGCCGGCTCTCGGTCGTCGACCTCGGTTCCGGACCTGCCTGCCTCGGCGTGCCCGGCATCGGCCGGGATCTTCTGCTCCATGGCGACCTCCGCGTCAATGATCGCCCGCGCCGAACCGTTGCGCCGGTTTTTCCGGTGTTCGCGGTGGGGCATTCGATCGGCGGCTGGGCCGCCCTGTGCAGGTCGACGCACAGGTGCTGCCCCGGGTGGGCACTTCGATTTCATGGACGCAGTGCCGCCGGGTGTCGAACCGGATCCGGCGCTGGATCGGGCCGCGTTCCTGCGGGATCTGGGCGAGAGCACCGTCGCGACGCTTTCGCCCTGACCCGGTGACCGCCTGGCTGTCCCTAGCGCAGGAGACGATGCAACTCCACACCACGCAGCACACCGTCCTCGATCGTCGCGGTCATGTACGTGCAATACGGCTGCCGACGCCGATCCGTCGGCGAGCCCGGATTGAGCAGGCGCAAACCACCGGGGGCCGTGGTGTCCCACGGAATATGGGAATGGCCGAACACCAGTACATCCGTGTCCGGATAGGCCGCCGCCATGCGCTTCTCCCTGCCCGCCGAGGGCCCGGTCTCGTGCACCACAGCGAGCCGAACACCGTCGAGCGTCACCCGAGCGATCTCCGGAAGCCGTTCCCGCAAGGCAGGCCCGTCGTTGTTGCCCCAGCACGCGACGAGTCGTGCGGCGCGTTCCTCCAGAGCGTTCAACAATCCGATCTCGATCCAGTCACCGGCGTGGACGACGACTTCGGCGCGGTCCACCTCGTTCCACACCTCGTCGGGCAACCGGCGCGCACGGGCAGGGACGTGGGTGTCGGCCAGTAGCAACAACCTCATGGGCCCAGTGTGCCGCTCCCGCCCTGGGGTACACCCCGAACATGACCGTTCCAGCACACGACAGACTCGCCGTCATCACGGGCGCGGACTCCGGCATGGGCAAGGCCACCGCCGAACTGCTCGCCTCCGAGGGATTCGACATCGGCATCACGTTCCATACCGACGAGGCCGGCGCCGACGACACCCGTGCCGCCGTCGAGCAACGCGGAAGACGGTGCTTCGTCACCCGCCAGGACCTGACGAGCCCGGACACCGCCGATGCGATCGACGACCTCGCACGGCAACTCGGTGGGCTCGGCGTACTGGTGAACAATGCCGGCACCGGACATCGCGACGGAGTCCTCGACCTGTCCTACGACCGGTGGCGGGAAATGCTTGCCACCGACCTCGACGGACCGTTCCTGTGCGCACAACGAGCAGCACGGCACATGGTCGACGCCGGCCGGGGAGGACGGATCATCAACATCACGAGCGTCCACGAACACGTACCGCGTTTCGGTGCGTCCGCGTACTGTACGGCCAAGGCGGGACTGGGGATGCTGACCCGTTGTCTCGCACTCGAACTCGCGCGGCACGGCATCACCGTCAATTCGGTCGCTCCGGGTGAGATCGCCACCCCGATGACCGGCATGGACGAATCCGAGGCCTTCCACGAGGATCGTCCGGGCAACCCGACCGGCCGCCCCGGTCACGTCAACGAGGTCGCGTCCGTCGTCGCGTTTCTGGCGTCGCCGCGCGCGTCGTATCTGACCGGCCGTTCGATTCCGGTCGACGGTGGTCTGATGCTCATGGCCGCGCACGGACACGACATGAACGACGGCAGTTGGCGCGAACTCTGACTAGCTCTCGGCCCGACCCCGCGCCCACGCGGCCCACAGGGTGGCGTAGCGACCGCCGCTGCGGAGAAGCGCGTCGTGCGAGCCCTGCTCGACGATTGCGCCGCGGTCCATCAGCACGATCCGATCGGCGGTGGCGGCCTGGCTGAGCCGGTGCGCGACGATCAGCGCCGACCGCCCCTCGAGCGCGGCCTCGGCGGACGCCTCGAGCAGGCTCGCGCCGGCACTGCCGGCATCGGCGGTGGCCTCGTCGAGGATCACCAGCGCCGGATCGAGCAGCACCAGCCGTGCCAGCGCGACCTGCTGGACCTGCATCGGCGACAGGTCGTGTCCGCCGTCACCGACGATCGTCTCGATCCCGTCGGGTAGCAGTTCCACCCACTCCCACGCGTGGATCCGGCGCAGGGCGTCGCGGATCTGCTCGTCGGTGGCGTCCGGTGCGGCCATCCGCAGGTCGTCGGCGAGCGACCCCGCGAACACGTGCGTTTCCTGCGTCACCAGCGCGACCCGGCGTGCACGCTCCGATTCGTCGAGTTCCGCGAGGTCGGCACCACCGAAGCGCACCGCACCGCGCACGGGCCGGTGGATGCCGGCGAGAACCGCCGCGAGGGTGGTCTTGCCCGCGCCGGACGCACCGACCAGCGCGACGTGCTCGCCGTCCGCGATCGTCAGCGACACCCCGTCGAGCACCGGGTCCTTCCCCGGGTACGCGAACGTGATGTCCTGCGCTTCGAGCGCCCGGCCCTGCGGCACCGGCGTCGACGCGGCCGCGGTCCGATCGGATCCGAAGCGTTCGCCTTCGACGGTCACTCCGACGATGCGCACCAGCGACGCCGCCGCGGACTGCAGGTCGTCGGTCACCATCAGCAGTTCACCGATCGGCCCGAACAGCCGCAGGAAGAACAGCATCGCCGCGGTCGCGGCGCCGACGGTGAGCCCCTCGTTCCCGACGAGCATGTAGCCGACGACGAGAATGGTTGCCATACCGACGAATTCGGCGAGATTGATGCCCGCGAAGAAGCGGTTCTGCACGACGCGGGCGCGCAGCGTCCAGCGCACGACCCCCCACGAGCGTCCCTCGATCTCGGTGAGCAGCCGTCCGGTCAGGCCGAACGCGCGTGCCGAGTCGAGGCCGCGGATCGCGCCGAGCACCTCGTGTGCGCGTTTCGCCATCGCAGCACGCTCCCCCGTGTAGACCGGCGGTGCCTCCCGCACGTACCGCCGCACCGTGAAGATGTGCACCGGCAGCACGACCACGACGACGGCGAGAAACCGCCAGTCCAACGCGGCGAGCCCGACGACGGTCGCGGCGATGGTGAACACCGATGTCGAGATCGCCGGAACACCCTGGGAGATGGCGGTGCTCACGACCTCGACGTCGTCGGTGGCACGCGACACCAGGTCGCCGCTGCCCGCAGCCTCGACCCGCGAGAACGGCAGCCGCAGCGCCGAGGCCAGCATGCGTTCGCGCAACCGGGCGAGGACCGTCTCGAACAGCTGGGCCGAGGCGGCGACACCGGCGCCGGTGAGCCCGGCACCCGCGACGGTGGCGACGACCATGAGAATCGCGAGCCGCCACACATCGCCGGCGTCGCCGCCGTCGATGGCGATGTCGACGATCCGGCCGAGCGCCCACGGCATCACCAGCCCGAGCGCAGCGGCCGCGACCAGCAGCGCGACGACGCCGATCAGGCGTGCGCGGCTGCCGGACAGGGCGGCGAAGAAGTGCGCGGCGGTGGTGCGGGCGTCGGCGATGGGGAGCGGACCGGCCGGTGCGGTCTCGTGGATCGCGGTGCTGGTCATCGGTGGGCCTCCACGGGCGTACCGGCCGGGACGGCCGAGGACAGTGCGGGTGCGTCGTCGGCGGCTCCGCGGTGGACCAGTCGTCCCTCGGCGAGGACGATCACCTCGTCCGCTGCGGCGAGATGCGCCGGGGCGTCGGTGAACACCAGGGTCAGTCCGTCGGCGCGGGTCTGCCCCAGCCGCTCGGCGACATTCGATTCCGTGACGGAGTCGACCGCCGTGGTGGGGTCGACCAGCACGAGCACCGAGGAGTCCGCGGCGATCGCCCGGGCCAGTGCGACGCGCTGCCGCTGACCACCGGACAGCAACCGGCCCGCCTCCCCCACCGGGGTGTCGAGGCCGTCGGGGAGCACCTCGACGACGTCGTCACAAGCGGCGGCGAACACGGCACGGGTGATGCGGGTGTCGCGATCCGCGGCCTCCGGATCGACGGCGGCGGCGATGTTGTCGAGCACGGATCCCTCGAAGAGAGCCGCGTGGTGCGGGGCGACGCGCACGGTGGCGATCGCGGTGTCCTCGTCGAGATCGAACAGGTCGGTCTCGCCGATCCGGACGGCGCCGTTCTCGGGCGTGGCCGACCGGGACAGCACCTCGACGAGCGAGGCGGTCGTCGGAGCGTCGGCCACCACCGCGACGAGTCCGGTCGCGGGCAGTTCGAGATCGAGGTCCCGGACCGGTCCGTGGGCGAGGCCGTCGAAACGGAGCTGGCCGGCGGTCGCGGCGGCGGTACCGATCGAGGTCGCGGGCGGTGCCTGCAGCACGGTGAGGACGCGGCGTGCGGAGGCGAGCGCGCCGGCCCACACGGCGCCGGCGTTGGTGCCGAGGGCGCTGAGAGGCCCCATCACGAACTGGGTCAGGCCGACGACGGTGATCAGCTGACCGACGGTCAGGCCGCCGCTGACCGCCATCAGACCGGCGGCGACACCGATGGTAACGACGAACAGACCCGACACCGATTCCATGGCGGCGAGGTAGGCACCCTCGGAACGGGAGGCGGCGAGCACTCCGCGCAGGGCGCGCTGGCTCGCCTCGAAGTAGCGGCGGGCGGCGACCTCCTCGGCGCCGATGCCCTTGACCACCCGAAAGCCGGTGACGAGATCGGTGGCGGTGCCGGCCGCTTCGCCGGCCATCTCCTGCTGGTGCTCGCTGCGCGCCCGCAGCGGGCCACCGGCCTTGTCGAGGATCCACAGGATCGTGGGGGCACCCACCAGGACCGCGACACCGAGCGGCCCCGAGATGGTCAGCAGCACGATGCCGGTGAACACGACCGCGGCGATCTGTCCGATCGGGTACACGCCGATCGCGCAGGCCATCGCGAGGCGCTGCACGTCCGAGGTCGCGATCGACAGGGATACGCCGGGAAGTCGTGCGGGCCCGGCCATTCCGCGCGGGTCGAGGATCCGGTCGGTGACCCGGGTGCGCAGCTGGTGCTGCACCGCCTGCATACCGAGCAGCCCGAGCCGGGATCCGAAGCGGAAGGAGAACGAGAGCATCGCGAACACCGCGCCGAGCACCACCAGCCACAGCAGCAGTTGGGTGCCGTCGTGGGTGGCGATGGCCCGGTCGATCGCCATACCCATGACGACCGGGACCAGTGCCTCGCCGATCTGGTGGCCGATCATCAGCACCGCGGCGGGCACGGTCATCCGTCGTGCCGCGAAGATCGTGCGGACCGCGAGTCGGCGGGCGGTGGTGGCGTCGTCGACGCGGATCGGCGGGGTCGCCACCGGTCGGTCGCTACTGAACGTCAGCGGGCGCAGCTTCATGGCTCCTCGGGGGTTGTGGCACCTGGCGGTTCCGGTCAGGCGTCGTCGCCCTCGTCGTCGTGGTGGTCGAGATTGACGACTCCGCGCTTCCAGTAGCCGTCGATGTCGACCCGTTCCTTCGGCAGACCCAGCTCGCGGCGGAAGTACCGGCGGATCGGCTTGAGTGAGGTGGCTTCGCCGGCGGCCCACACGAAGTAGGGGTCGGCGGGAAGCTCGACAGCGCGGATCGCCTCGATGAGCAGTTCGGTGCTGCCGGGTGCAGCGCTGCCGCGGTGCAGGTAGGTCAGCCGCGTTTCGGCGGACCGCTCCAAGTCGAGTTCGTCGCTCGCGTCGCGGACCTCGACGAAAGCCTGGATCCGGGCGGTCGCGGGGAGTTCCTCGAGCCAGCGGGCGAGCGCAGGCAGGGCCGTCTCGTCCGCGGCGAGGATGTAGGCGGGGTATCCGGTGGGGACCAGGATCGACCCGCGGGGGCCGAGCACGCCGAGGGGTGCTCCGGCTTCGGCGGTCGCGGCCCAGCGGCCCCCGGTGCCGTGCTCGTGCAGCACGAAGTCGAGGGTGAGTTCACCGGCCTCGGGATCGAACGCGCGAACCGTGTAGTCGCGGAACTCGAGACGCCGGCCGTCGGGTTCGATCCACTTGCCGTCGCCTTCGATCTCGGGCATCGCGACGTCGCCGGTGTCGTCGGGGAAGAACAGCTTCACATGGTCGGTGGGCCGCCCGGTGCCGTGCGGGAAGCCGGCGATCTCCGGACCGCCGACGACGATGCGCCGCATCCGCGGGGTCAGGTCGACCGTGCGCAGAACCGTCAGCCGACGGGGCACGAGATCGTGCATCACGATCTTCTCGGTCAGGTCGTCGAGGCTCTCCGCCGCGGTCATCCGGGTGCTCCGTTCTTCGAGGGGTGGGGTGGGCGAGGCGCCGCCGGACGCGTACGTGCCGTCGCCCGGGATATGGGGCGACGGCACGAAACTACGTCACGGCTGAGCGTCGGCTCCCTTGTCGACAGCAGCCGAGAACTGCGGGCCGTACTCCTCGATGACCCACTTCAGGCTGATCGGGGACGGGAACGCAGCGGCGCGCGGGGTGCCGTCCTCGCTCGGGGTGATCACGACGGATCCGCGCTGGACGACCGGCAGTGCGGTCCACACCGGGTTGGTGTCGAACACCGAGGTGTCGGCGGTGTTCGGAACGACCCACAGCATGTCGGCGTCGAGCTTGGACGCCTCCTCCCAGCTGATCTGGCCCTTGCCCCAGTTGCAGTCGACGGTCTGCGCGTAGTCGCTGAGCTTCATGCCGAGCGAGGTGAGCACGCGGGCCATGTTGTCGTCGTTGGAACACAGGACCCACAGGCCCTCCGCGGACGGGGACACGACCGCGTTGAAGGTCTTGCCCTCGAGTTGTGGGTTCTGCGACTTGACCTGGGCGACAGCTGCTTCCGTCTCGGCGATGGCCTCGTCGGCCTCGGCGGTGCGTCCGACGGCCTCACCGATGCGGCGGGTGTTGTCCTGCCACGAGTCGGAGTTGGCTTCCTCGGTGTAGTGGACGACCGGCGCGATGGCGCTGAGCTTGGCGTAGACGTCCTCGTCCAGCCCGTAGAACGTGGTCGCGACCAGCAGATCGGGGTCGAGGGCGGCGATCGCCTCGAAGTTGACCTCGTCGTTGTCGTCGGTCACCGCGATGGCTTCGATGTCGGCCGGGAAGTGTCCCTGCTCCCATGGGTAGCCGGCGGGCACGTCGAGACCCGGATCCGGGTACGCGATCGTGTCGACACCGATCGACGCCAGGATGTCGGCGTCGGTCTCGGACAGCGCCAGCACCCGCTCGGGCTGCTCCTCGATGACCGCGTCACCGAAGGCGCCGTCGATCGTCACCGTGGTCCAGTCCGAGTCACCGCTGCCGGAGGCCGTGTCGTCGGAGTTGCTCGAACATGCCACGGGCAGCGTCACCACTGCGGCGAGCGCCATCAGCCGCGCGGCCAGGCCTCGGGAAGCACTGATCTTCATTCGTCACTCTCAGGTCAGGTTAGGTTAGGGTCAGTTAAGGAACGCCTCACAGTAGCAGCAGTGGGCGATCCGTCTCAATCGCTACATTTGCCGGGTTGAATCACAAGCCCGACAAGCCGAATCACTCGAGATAGCCCGCGCGGCCGGCGAAGAAATCCTTTGCGTCGACCTCGGTTCCGTCGTCCAGACGCAGGCGCTCGAGTACCAGTGCGGGGTTCCCACCGTTCCACGCGTCCGGGCCGCACACGACCGCGATGCCGTTGCCCTCGGGGACCGTGACACGGCCGGGCGTGCCGCCGAAGAGCCGCGGCGAGACCGAGGCCTTCAGGACACGCAGGCGCTCGCCCTTGTAGTAGGTGAACGCGTTCGGATACGGATCCGCCTGCGCCCGCACCAGGCGCTCGATGGCGTCGGCCGGCCACCGGAAGTCGATGTGGCTGTCGCGCTCGGACCGCTTGTGGAAGTAGGTCGCCTGCGCGGGATCCTGCGCGGTGAAGTCGGTGCGCCCGGATTCGAGCAGATCCAGCGCGTGCAGGAGCACCGGCTCGATGAGATCGACCGTCGCGTGGAACAGATCCGTGGTGGTGTCCTGCGGACCGACCGCGACGGCCTGCTGCGCGACGATCGGGCCGCCGTCGAGGGAATCGTCCATCAGGTGCGCGGTGACACCGACGTGGGACTCACCGTTGATGAGCGCCCAGATGAGCGGCGAGAAGCCCGCGTACTTCGGCAGCAGCGAATCGTGCACGTTGAGCGTGCCGAACCGGGGCGCCTGGTAGATCTCCCGCGGCAGCCAGGTGCGCCAATTGTTCGCGATGATCAGATCGGCGTCGGCGTCGCGCACCGCCTGGATCAGCGCGTCGTCGGGACGCTTGCCGACGAACACCGGGATGCCGTTCTCCCGGGCCAGATCCTCGACGGAGTCGGACCACATCTGCTCGTACGGATGGTCGCTCGGCGGGTGCGTCACCGACAGCACCACCTCGTGCTTGGAGCCGAGCAGCGCCGACAGCGTCCGATGGCCCCAGGTCTGGTAGCCGAAGGTGATCACTCGCATGGTTTTTCGCTTCTCCTCTGGTTGCGGCCGACGCGTGTCGGCTCGATTCGTACGGCCCGGGTCGCCGGGCCGGATGGGTCAGTCGACGGCGAGCGGCAGTCCCGTGTGGTCCGCCCACCAGCGCTGCCAGCGGTCCAGAGCCGGACCGGTGTTCAGGTGTTCGTGGTCGATGTCGACGGCGAGCATCTCGACCGGTCCGGCGAAGTACTCCGACCACCGCTCGCATCCGCCGCCGCCCTCGGCGGCGTGTTCGGCGCCGATGACGACATGCCCGCGGGCACGCACGAGCCCGTGGGTGGGTTCGGTACCCATCAACCGCAGGCAGCGGTCGAACGAGTCCATGAGCGCCGCCGCGTCCCGGTCACCGAGCACCGACAGCGGACCTGCGCAGGCGCGGTTGCGGGCCTGGACCGAGGCACGGGTCTCCCCCGCGATCTCCTCGAGGCCGGCGAACTCGGCGAAGGCACGGACCACGTCGGCCTCGCGTTCCTCGTCGGTGCGCATCCGCACCCTCCCCTCCGCGACCGGCGGCGAGTCGAGGATCGTCACGTCGGCGACCGCGAGTCCACGCGATTCGAGTTCCCGGGCCACCGCGAACGCGATGTGTCCGCCGTACGACCAGCCCATCAGGTGGTAGGGGCCGTCCGGCTGGGACTGCACGACGACGTCCGCGTAGGCGACGGCGAGTTCGGTCGCGGTCGCGAAGTCCCGCCCGTCGCGGGCGTGCGCGGGATCCTGCAGGCCGATCACCCGGACGTCGTCCGCCATCCGCGACGCGAACTCCGCGTACACGGTCGAGTAGCCGGAGGCCGCGTGCACCGCGAAGACGGTGTGACCGCCGTCGCGGCCCGGGGCCAGGACCACCGGGATGCCGTCGCCGCCGCGCACGCCGATCGAGGCACGGCCGGCGATCTCGTCGACGAGACCGGCGATCGTCGGGTTCTCGAACACCGAACGCAGCGCCAGCGCGATGCCGAAGTCGTCGTCGATCGCCGCAACCAGCCGGGCCGCGGCGAGCGAATGACCACCGAGTTCGAAGAAGTTGTCGTCCACGGAGATTCGCGTGTCCTCGGGCAGCGCGAGGATCCGGACGATGTGCCGGGCCAGCACGTTCTCCTGATAGGTGTGCGGCAGTCTGCCCGAACCCACTGCGAGCGGTGCGATCTCGGGCAGTGCGGCGACGTCCGCCTTGCCGTTGACCGTGGTCGGGATCGCGTCCACCACACCGATCGCCGCGGGAACCATGTACTCGGGCAACCGCGCCGACAGGAACGTACGCACCTCGTCGACGAGCGTGTCCGCGCGATCGGGTTCGAGTGCGGTGACGTAGGCCGCGAGGGTGTTCTGCCCGTCCGGACGACGGCGGGCGACGACGACGGCGGTGCGCACACCGGGGCAATCGGTGATCGCGGCGCGGATTTCGTCGAGTTCCACCCGGAACCCACGAATCTTCACCTGATCGTCACACCGACCCAGATACTCCAACCCACCGAACGCATTCCACCGCACCAGATCCCCCGTCCGATACAACCGCCCACCGGCAGCAACGACATCCCCCGTCGCTCCGCTCGCCCCGACGCCGAACGGATTCGCCACGAACGCTGTCGCCGACAACCCCGGCCGACCGTGATAGCCCCGCGCCACCTGCACCCCACCGAGATACAACTCACCCGGCACCCCCACCGGAACCGGACGCAGGAACCGATCCAACACCCACGCCGACGAATTGAACGCCGGCGACCCGATCGGCAACGCCGCCCGCGACCGCGAGACCACCTCCCGCGAAATCACCTGCGAGGTGATCCCCACCGTCGCCTCCGTCGGACCGTACAGATTGAACAACCGATCCCCGAACACCTCCAACGCCGCCGACGCCGACGCAGGCGAAAGCTCCTCCCCACCACAGAACACCCGCTCCACACCCGCCACCTGCGACGGATCCGACACGAACTCGAGCAACGCATCGAGCATCGACGGCACGAACTCCACCACCGACACCGCACCCGAGGACATCAACCCCACCAGATAGGACGGATCCCGATGACCCTCCGGCTCGGCCACCACCACCGACGCCCCCACCACCAACGGCACGAAGAACTCCCACACCGACGCATCGAACGCCGTCGGCGCCTTCTGCAACACCCGATCCGACGCCACGATCCCCGTCGCCCGCATCTTCCACACCAGGAAATTCACCAACGACCGATGCTCGACCACCACCCCCTTCGGCCGACCCGTCGACCCCGACGTATAGATCACATACGCCGCATCCCGACCCGACACCGGTCGCGACAACACCACCGGCGCATCCGACACCCCCGACCACGCATCCCAGCAGTCCGGACCCAACTCCACCACCGGCACACCCGAGATCACCGACCGCGCCGACACATCCACCACCGCCAACGACGGCGCACCGTCGGAAACCACATACTCGATCCGCTCCACCGGATACGACGCATCCACCGGCACATACGCACCACCGGCCCGCATCACCCCCGCCAACACCACCGGCAGATCCAACGACCGCGGCACACACACCGCCACCCGATCCCCCACCCGCACACCGGCATCGACCAACACCCGAGCCAACCGATTCACCCGCGACTCGAACTGCGCATACGACAGTGACTCGTCCCCGAACACCACCGCCGGCGCCCCCGACCCGAAACCCGGAGACAACGCCAACAACCCATCCAACGTCGACACCGAAACCGGCACCGACTCACCCGCCGCGAACCCCGACACCAACACCCGATCCGCCACCGGCACCACATCCACCGACGACAACCGCACACCACCAGCACCCACCAACACACCGAACGCGCCGCGCAGTGTCTCGACCGCCCGCTGAGCGGTCTCGATGTCGAACAGGGCACCGGCGCACGCGAGCGTGCCGCTCAGTCCGTCGGGTGTATCGGCGATCTCGATCTCGAGGTCCGCCTTGACGCTGTTGGTTTCGTCGGCCTCGGTGTACCGGCCGAAGCCTGCGCGGCCGAGGACGTCGTGGGTCTCGTCGACCAGGTCCGCGACCCGGAAGGACACGAGCGTCTGGAACAGCGGGTTGTGCGAGGCCGACGGCGTGGTGCCGCTGACCCGCACGATGTGGTCGAACGGCAGGTCCTGATGGGCGAACCCGCCGAGCACGACCTCCCGCACCCGGCCCAGCAACTCGTCCACCGTCGGATCCCCCGACAGATCGTGACGCAACGGCAGCGTGTTCACGAAATACCCCACCACCGACGCCAACGCCTCGTCCGTACGGCCACCCACCGGCGACCCCACCACGATGTCGTCACCCGCACCCAACCGCTGCATCGCGATCACGACCGCGGCCTGGACCAGCATGTACATCGTGACGTCGCGTTCGGTGCACACCCGTCGCAGCGCGGCCGAGACCTCCGGATCGATCGTGAAGGCGAGTTCGAACCCGGCGAAGTCCTGGACCGCGGGTCGCGGCCGGTCGGTGGCGATCATCGACACCTCGGGGACGCCGGCGAGCCGGTCGCGCCAGTAGTCGACGTGGTCGGCCGCGGCGGTTCCGGGCCGGTCGGCGCCGGCGAGCATCGCGTCCTGCCAGGCCGCGAAGTGCCGGAAAGTCACGGATTCCGGCGTCCACTCCGGTGCGGTGCCGCCGCGGCGCGCGGTGTAGGCGCCGAGGAGGTCGCCGAGCAGCGTGGGCGTCGACCATTCGTCGACGAACGCGTGGTGCACTGCCAGCGCCGCGACCTGCGGCCGGCCGTCGACGGTGAACACCGCGGCACGCATCGCCGGGTCCAGACGGAGGGAGAGCGGGCGATCGACCCACTGCGCGACCGCGTCGGTCAGGGTGTCGGCATCGCTCACGATCTCCTCGACGGGGAACGCGCCGGTGCGCGGAGCCTCGACGTCGAGCTCGATGCCGTCCGGTCCGGGGACCAGCCGGGACCGCAGTGCCTCGTGTCGCGTGGTGAGATCGGTCAGTGCCGCCGCCCACGCGTCGGCGGAGAAGTCGTCGGGCACGGTGAGCACGAGCGGCACGGTGTAGACCGAGCCGGCTCCGGTGATCTGCTCGATCACCCACAGTGACCGCTGACCTGCCGACGCCGGAACCGTCTCCGGCACGACGACGTCGGCGACACCGATCGAGATCGCGCCCTCGGCTGCGTCGAGAGTGCGGGCGAGATCGCCGACGGACCGGGCCTCGAACAGGTCGCGCAGCGTCAGCTTGCGGGCGAAGCGGGCGGACAGGCGCGCCACGGCCCGGGTCGCGAGCAGCGAGTGCCCACCGAGGTCGAAGAAGTCGCTGTCGACACCGATGGTCACGGTGTCGTCGAGGCCGAGCACGTCGCGGAAGACCTCGGCCACTGCCCGTTCGGACTCGGTGGCCGGTGCCCGGCCTCCGTCGTGGACCGGGGCGACCGGCTCCGGCAGTGCCTTGCGGTCGAGCTTGCCGTTGACGGTCACCGGCAGCTCGTCGAGCACGGTGATCGTGGGCGGCACCATGTAGTCCGGCAGGCGCGACGAGAGATGTTCCCGCAGAGTGGAAGTCGGATCCTCACCGTCCGAGGCGCCGCGGTCGAGCGTGCAGTAGGCGGCGAGGGTCGCGTCGCGACCGGAGGTTCCGGTCCGGGCGATCACGGTGGACGAACGGACCCACGGGTGGGCGTCGAGGGCGGCGCGGATTTCGTCGAGTTCCACCCGGAACCCACGAATCTTCACCTGATCGTCACACCGACCCAGATACTCCAACCCACCGAACGCATTCCACCGCACCAGATCCCCCGTCCGATACAACCGCCCACCGGCAGCAACGACATCCCCCGTCGCTCCGCTCGCCCCGACGCCGAACGGATTCGCCACGAACGCTGTCGCCGACAACCCCGGCCGACCGTGATAGCCCCGCGCCACCTGCACCCCACCGAGATACAACTCACCCGGCACCCCCACCGGAACCGGACGCAGGAACCGATCCAACACCCACGCCGACGAATTGAACGCCGGCGACCCGATCGGCAACGCCGCCCGCGACCGCGAGACCACCTCCCGCGAAATCACCTGCGAGGTGATCCCCACCGTCGCCTCCGTCGGACCGTACAGATTGAACAACCGATCCCCGAACACCTCCAACGCCGCCGACGCCGACGCAGGCGAAAGCTCCTCCCCACCACAGAACACCCGCTCCACACCCGCCACCTGCGACGGATCCGACACGAACTCGAGCAACGCATCGAGCATCGACGGCACGAACTCCACCACCGACACCGCACCCGAGGACATCAACCCCACCAGATAGGACGGATCCCGATGACCCTCCGGCTCGGCCACCACCACCGACGCCCCCACCACCAACGGCACGAAGAACTCCCACACCGACGCATCGAACGCCGTCGGCGCCTTCTGCAACACCCGATCCGACGCCACGATCCCCGTCGCCCGCATCTTCCACACCAGGAAATTCACCAACGACCGATGCTCGACCACCACCCCCTTCGGCCGACCCGTCGACCCCGACGTATAGATCACATACGCCGCATCCCGACCCGACACCGGTCGCGACAACACCACCGGCGCATCCGACACCCCCGACCACGCATCCCAGCACTCCGGACCCAACTCCACCACCGGCACACCCGAGATCACCGACCGCGCCGACACATCCACCACCGCCAACGACGGCGCCCCGTCGGAAACCACATACTCGATCCGCTCCACCGGATACGCCGCATCCAACGGCACATACGCACCACCGGCCCGCATCACCGCCGCCAACACCACCGGCAGATCCAACGACCGCGGCACACACACCGCAACCCGATCCCCCACCCGCACACCGGCATCGACCAACACCCGAGCCAACCGATTCACCCGCGACTCGAACTGCGCATACGACAGTGACTCGTCCCCGAACACCACCGCCGGCGCCCCCGACCCGAAACCCGGAGACAACGCCAACAACCCATCCAACGTCGACACCGAAACCGGCACCGACTCACCCGCCGCGAACCCCGACACCAACACCCGATCCGCCACCGGCACCACATCCACCGACGACAACCGCACACCACCAGCACCCACCAACACACCGAACGCAGCACGCAGCGCGGCGACGAAGCGTTCGGCCGTGGCGGCCTCGAACAGTTCGGTGGCGTAGTCGACGGTCAGGTCGAGGCCGGAATCGGTTTCGGAGACCGAGATCTCGAGGTCCGCCTTGACGACCGCCAGGTCGGCGGGTTCGGTAACCGAGTCGAACCCGGCCCCGAACGCGAGGTCGCCGGAGTCGGCGCGGTAGGCGAGCATGACCTGGTAGAGCGGATTGTGGGTGCCGATGCGTTCGGCGCCCGACGCCCGGACGATCTCCTCGAACGGCAGGTCCTGGTGGGCGAACCCGCCGAGCACGACCTCCCGCACCCGGCCCAGCAACTCGTCCACCGTCGGATCCCCCGACAGATCGTGACGCAACGGCAGCGTGTTCACGAAGTACCCCACCACCGACGCCAACGCCTCGTCCGTGCGGCCACCCACCGGCGACCCCACCACGATGTCGTCACCCGCACCCAACCGCTGCATCGCGATCACGACCGCGGCCTGGGTGAGCATGAACATCGACACCCCGGCGCGGTCCGCGGTCGCGTGCAGCGCCTCGGTGATGGCTGCGTCCACACCGCCGCGGACCTGCGCACCGTGGAAGCTCGGTGCCGTCGGGCGCGGCCGATCCAACGCGATCGACGACGAGACCGGTGCCTCGTCGAGGACCCGCGCCCAGTAGGCGCTCTGCTCGGCACGCACCGAGTCCGGGTCGTCGGCCGACCCGAGGAGCTCGCGCTGCCACACCGCGTAGTCGGCGTACTGCACTGCCGGCACGTCCCATTCGGGTGTGTGGCCGGCGCGGCGGGCCCGGTACGCGGCGGACAGGTCGGACATCACGGTCGGGAACGACCAGTCGTCGATCGCCGCGTGGTGCACGGAGAGCACGAGCACGCACTCGTCGGCCGCGGTGCGCAGAATCAGTGCACGCAGCGGCAGGTCGGTGTCGAGTCGGAACGGCCGGCGGCCGAACTCGTCGACGCGGCCCCGGGCCTGCACCGGATCGGTGCACTCCGCGACGGTGACGTCGAGTTGCCCTGCGACAGCTGCCGGTTCGACGATCCGCTGATACACGGCCGCATCGGATTCGGTGACGGTGTCGGCCGGAATCAGCAGGGTGCGCAACGCCTCGTGCCGTCGAACGAGATCGGCGACGGCCGCGGCGAGCGCGTCGGCGTCGACCTGTCCGCGCAGACGCAGGACGGTCGGCACGTTGTACTGCGCGTCCACCCCGGTGAGCTGCTCGATCATCCACAGCGACTGCTGGCCGTAGGACGCGGGCAGCGGATCCGGACGCACCGCGTCCCCGACGCGAGGACGATGCGCGACGCGACAGGCACCGTCGAGGGCTGCGGCGAGCGTGCCGACGGTCGGGGTCTCGAAGATCGAACGCAGGGACAGGGACACTTCGTGCTCGGCGTTGAGGCGCGTGAGAACCCTTGTCGCGGACAGGGAATGCCCACCGAGCGCGAAGAAGTCACTGTCGACGCCGACGGTCACGGTGTCGTCGAGATCCAACGCGGACCGGAAGGCACGCGCGACCGACAGCTCCGCTGGCGTCTGCGGCTCGCGGCCGGCGTGGTCCGCGGCCTCGGGCACGGGCAGCGCGGCGCGGTCGAGCTTGCCGTTCGCGGTGATAGGCAGCTCCGGCAGCACCACCAGCGCCGACGGCACGAGGTGGGCCGGCAGCGTGTCGACGAGCCGGGCCCGCAGGGCAGTAGGATCGAGTTCGTCCACCGCGCAACCGTTTTCGGGCGTGACGTAGGCGACCAGACGGGTCTCCACGCCGGCGCCGTGGGCGATGACGGTCGCGGAACCGACGACGTCGATCGCGGTGAGCGCGGCTTCGATCTCACCGACCTCGATGCGCTGACCGCGGATCTTCACCTGAAAATCCGACCGACCCACATACTCCAAACCACCCGACGGCAACCACCGCACCAGATCCCCCGTCCGATACAACCGCCCACCGGGGGTGAACGGATCGGCGACGAACCGCGACGCCGTCAGGCTCGCCCGCGCGTGATAGC
>NZ_JALPTB010000007.1 GCF_023218075.1 Rhodococcus sp. HM1
CCCCTGGTGTCGACGGAGTCGACGGTGCCGGAGTCGACGGTGGACGAGCCTGCCGCCTCCGATACGACGTCGCTCCCGGCCGCCGGGCCGGGTGACGTCTCGACGTCGGGTCCCTGCTCGTCCCCGGACGCCGACTCGTTGTCGGACACCGGCTCGTTGTCGGACACCGGCTTGTCGTCGGACATCGGCTTGTCGTCGGATACGGCGTCGACGATCGTGCCCGCCCATCCGCCGACGGCGTCCCAGTCCCGGAAGTCGCCGACCCTGCCGCCGGACATCCGCACGTGCATCCGTTCGCCGACGCTCAGCCCCTCGGGGTCGAGTTTCCCGGCGAACATGCGATGTTCGCGTGCACCCGTGCGGTGACGGACGGTGAACACGTCGTACGGGCTGTTGACCGGCCGGTCCTGATCCGCGATCGGTCCGGACGAGAAGAGGAACACCGCCCGCCGACGTAGCTCTTCGGCGTGCGCGTCGACGAAGTCCTTGGCCGGGCGCAGCCAGCGCCCGCGGTAGACGGCGCTACCGATCACCACCGCGTCGTAACCCGAGATGTCGCGCACGTCGTGTGGTTCGACGACATCGACCAGCGCACCGCGGTCGCGCAGGGCCGCTCCGAGTGCTGTGGCTATCTCCGCGGTCGAACCGTGTCTGCTCGCCGCCGACACCAGAATTCTCATCCAAGCCTCCAGAGCACCCGCGTCCTTCCATGATCACCATGCCATCTCATCGCAAAACAGGGTCCAAAGTCTCTACACAACGGGCCTGCGACACGAAATAGGCGTTCCGTTCGGGACATTCCCCACATACGGTGGCAATGTGGGCGGCAGAGCTGCCGATCCCGGCAGCGAAGCCCGCAGCGAATGGGAGGACCGGGTGGCGACCACGAACCCGTCTGGGATCGAGTCGGTGGAGGAAACCGAACGCAAGTACACCGCCGACACGGATCTGACTCTTCCCGACCTGTCCGGATTGCCGGGCGTCGAGACTCTCACCGACGAACGCATCGAGCTGGCCGCGCAGTACTACGACACCCGGGATCTGCGGCTGCTCCGCGCCGGGATCACCCTGCGCCGGCGCGAGGGCGGCGACGACGCCGGCTGGCATCTGAAACTGCCCTCGGGCCTCGACACCCGAACCGAACTGCGTTTCCCGCTCGGCGACGACACCGGCACACCACCGGCGGAACTGCTCGGCCTGCTGCGCGGCGTGCGGCGCGATCGACCCGTCGAACTCGCCGCCCTGCTCACCACCTCCCGCCGGCGCATCCGCGCGATGGGACCCGGCGAGACGGTGCTCGCCGAGATCGTCGTCGACGATGTCGTCGCGGTCCGCGGAGCCGACGACGCGCAGGTGCAGTGGCGCGAGATCGAGGTCGAACTCGGCCGCAACGGCGCCGCGCAAGGCGGTGCGAGCCTGCTCGACGCCGTCGACGACCGGCTCACCGCGGAGGGCATCGAGCGCTCGCCGAGCCCGTCCAAACTGCACCGGGTTCTCGGCGATCTGATTCCCGACGAACCGAAGGTGGGTGGCCCGGCCGGGTACCTGCGCGACTACCTGGCCACCGAATTGCGCGAACTCGAGCTCACCGACATCGCGGTGCGGCGCGCGGCCCCCGACTCGGTGCACAGCATGCGCAAGGCCGCACGCCGTGCGCGCAGCGCCCTGCAGACCTACGCCGGCGATCTCGGCCTCGACGAGTCGGTGGTCGACGAACTGCGGTGGCTCGGCCGCCGCCTCAGCCCGTCCCGTGACCTCGAGGTGCAGTGGGAGCGGCTGCTCGACCGGGTAGCCGAGATCCCGGTGGAATCGCACCGGGAACCCGCCAAGGCCCGCATCGACGAGTACTTCTCCAGGCAGTCGGAGATCGCGGGAATCGAAGCGGTCGCGGCCCTCGATTCCGATCGCTACCTGCAGATGCTGCTCGCCCTCGACGCCCTGATCGAGGGATTGGCCACCGCACCGCAGACGTCCCGCAAGGTCCGCAAGGCCAAGGCCGGTGATCTGACCGGCTCGCTGGAACAGCTCGCGCAGAAGGTCTCGAAGCGGGTCCGTGCCGTCGGTCGTGCCGACACACCCGAGGAGCGCGACGCCCGGATGCACCGGGCGCGCAAGGGCGCCAAACGGATGCGCTACGCGATCGAGGTGATCCGCCCGCTGCATCCCAAACGTGCGGGCAAGGCACTCGATCACTTCGACGCGTTCCAGGACCTCCTCGGCGAATTCCAGGATTCGGTGGTCGCGCGCGAACACCTGCTCGACATCGTGTCCGAGCAGGGACACGCCGCCGAGTCCAGCTTCGGCCTCGGCATCGCGTACCACCGTGAGGCTCTGCTGGGCGAAGCCCAGGCGGTGCACCTCGACGACGCGTGGAAGGAAGCACTGCGCGCGGCGAAGCCGTTGTGGAAGTGAACCATCCGGGAGGGACATGAACACCGGACAGACGATGCGGGCGTGGCGGGTACAGACACCGGGACCCATCGCCAGGGGTCCCCTGCGCGCGGTGCGCGAACCGGTACCCGAACCGGGCGACGGCGAACTGCTCGTGCGGGTACTCGCGTGCGGCGTGTGCCGCACCGATCTGCACGTCGCCGAGGGGGATCTGCCGGTGCACCGGCAGCATGTGGTGCCCGGGCACGAAGTGGTCGCCGAGGTGATCGGCGGTGACCTCGGGACACATGCGATCGGTGACCGGGTGGGGATTCCGTGGCTGCGCAGCACGTGCGGACGATGCCGATACTGCCTGCGCGGCGACGAGAACCTGTGCCCGCAGTCCACCTACACCGGCTGGGACGCCGACGGTGGTTACGCCGAATTCGCAACCGTTCCAGCAAATTTCGCTTTACCGCTTCCGTCCGGGTACGACCCGCAGACGCTGGCACCGCTGCTGTGCGCGGGCATCATCGGCTATCGCGCTCTGTTGCGCGCGCAGGTTCCGCCCGGCGGCACGCTCGGCCTCTACGGCTTCGGCGGGAGCGCACACCTGACGGCTCAGGTCGCGCTCGCACAAGGAATTCGGGTGCACGTGATGACCCGCGGCGACGACGCCCAGCGGCTGGCACTCGACCTCGGCGCATCCTCCGCGCAGGGCGCCTACGACACGCCTCCGGAACCGCTCGACTCGGCGATCCTGTTCGCCCCGGCCGGGGAACTGGTGCCGACCGCCCTCGAAGCCCTCGACGCCGGTGGAACACTCGCCCTCGCCGGCATCCACCTCACCGACGTTCCCACCCTGAACTATCAGCGACACCTGTTCCGGGAGAGAACGGTTCGCAGCGTCACCGCCAACACACGCCGTGACGCACACGAATTCCTCACGTTCGCGGGCGAACACCGGTTGCACGTCACGACGACGCCGTACCCGCTGGACGGGGCCGACCGGGCACTCGAAGACCTGTCCGAGGGCCGATTCGCGGGGGCGGCGGTGCTCGTGCTGTAGACCACAGCACGACGCCACCCTCACCTGCCGCGCCAGCGGATAGTCTCGACCTGCAGTCCCTCACGAGAATGGAGGCTCAACGATGAGCACGCACGTGACCAAGGCCGTCGTCGCGGGTCTGGACGGATCCGACACCGCCACTGCCGCTGCCCGATGGGCCGCAGCCCTCGCCGCCCGGCTGGAACTTCCGCTGCGTCTCGTCCACGCGCTCCCCAGCGAGGGCATCTTCTACAGCGAGTCCGCGGTGCTCATCCAGTCCCAGATGTACGAGCAGCTCAAGGCCGACGGCGAGAAACTGCTCGCCGACGTCAGCGACCTGATCCGCGCCGAACAGCCCGGCCTCACCGTCGAGAGCTACATCGGCCCCGGCCCCGCCACCAACGCATTGCTCGAGGCAGCCGACGACGCCCGCGTCGTCGTGGTCGGCGCGACCGGCGCGGGAGCCATCGAGAACTTCCTGCTCGGCTCCACCGTGCTGCGCGTCGCCAACAACGCACCGTGCCCGGTCGTGGTGTGGCGCGGCGACACCGAGAATCCGCTGCCGAACGACAAGCCGATCGTCGTCGGTGTCGACGGCAGCGAACTGTCCAGAGCCGCAGTGTCGTACGCCTTCACGCTGGCGGACACCCTCGGCGTTCCGCTCGTCGCGGCGCACTCGTGGATCGGCGACGCGGCGCTCGGCACCGGCGCGACCGCCACGCTCGTGGACTGGGACGCGGTCCAGGAAGCGGAAACCGCGGTGTTCGCGGAAGCGCTCGCCGGTAAGCACGACGAGTACCCCGATGTCGAGGTGCGTCGCGTCGTCGAACGCGGACCGGCCGCGAAGGTTCTGCTGGGCCAACTCGACGACGCACAGCTCGTCGTCGTCGGCAGCCACGGCCGCGGACAGATCGCCGCAGCCCTGCTCGGCTCGACCAGCCAGAACCTGGTGCACAAGGCACCCTGCCCGGTCCTGATCGCCCGCACCAAGTAACGCCCGCGGCCGCGGCACCGTCTCCTTCGGTACCGCGGCGGGCGGCGAAACCTTCGTCAGCCCGCCGTGGTGCCGAACAGGTAGCCGACCGCGAACGTCACGGCCATCGCGATCGCACCGCCGATCACGACCCGCACCACCGCCCGCCCTCGCCGGGCACCACCGAGGTACGCACTGACGGTCCCGGTGAGTGCCAGCGCCACGAGCACCGACACGAACGTGATCGGGATGCGCAGATGCTCCGGCGGCAGCACCACCACCAGTAGCGGCACGAGCGCGCCGACGATGAACGACACCGCCGACGACAGCGCCGCCACCCAGGGATTCGCCAGCTCGTCCGGGTGGATGCCCAATTCGACCTCCGCGTGCGCGGCCAGCGCGTTGCGTTCGGTCAGTTCCTTCGCCGCCGCGCGCGCGGTGTCCGGTTCGAGGCCCTTGGCCTGCAGCAGCCCGGTCAGCTCCTCGAGTTCCGCCTCCGGCATCTGCTCGAGCTCTCGTCGTTCGAGGCGCAGCAGGGCCCGCTCGGTGTCGCGTTGCGCACTGACCGAGACGTATTCGCCGAGCGCCATCGATACGGCACCCGCCGACAGACCCGCGAAACCCGCGGTGAGGATCGCCGACACCTCGGTGGTCGCGGCCGCGACGCCCACGACGAGACCGGCCGTGGAGACGATACCGTCGTTGGCCCCCATGACACCCGCGCGCAGCCAGTTCAGCTTCGCCGCGGTACCGGTTCCGTGAGGTTCGCGGATGGGGCGGTGAGTGGATTCACGAGTCGACACTTCGTCAGGCTAGAACCATGCGACACAACGCGGTAGCAATGCGAGGCTGTCCTCACCTCGCGTCACCAGGGGCCCGGACCGACCATACGCTCGAGGCGTTCGGTGTCGGGCAGCGTGCCGTCGGTCGTGTCGATCACCTGCGCGGACGGCCACTCCTCGCGGCGATGCAGCTGCTCGTCGAGAACCGCCGGTGTCGCATCGGAAGCGTCACCGCCCTGCTCACGTCGGGAAATGATGCGGCGCAACAGAACTGCCGGGTCTGCGCAGCATTCGATCTCGATCACGTCGGCGCTCGCCTCGTCCGCGAGCCGCCGTGCTTCGCCGCGCCGCGACTCGACGAGCCAGGTCGCGTCGAGCACCACGGACGTGCCGAGCGACAGCGCGATCCGCGCGCGGCGCAGCATTTCGGCGTATGTCGCGTCGGTGTGTTCGCGCGTGTACAACCCGGAATCGACGTCGGTGGTCGCGTCGGTGGCCGGATCGAGACCCGCGAGTTCCTTGCGGATCACATCGCTGCGCAGCACCACCGCGTCGAGATGCGTCCCGATCAGCCGCGACACGGTGGTCTTGCCGGTCGCGGACAGGCCGCCGACGAGAACGAGCCGGACCCGGGCACGGTCGAGATTGCGGGCCACCTGGTCGAGCAGCCCGAGCGACACCTCCCGGGACGCCGCGTCTCCCTGATCGTGACGCAGCGCGGTGACCTTGGCCCGCACCAGCGCCCGGTAGGCGATGTAGTGGTGCATCAGCGAGGCGGGGCACGCGTCCCCGGAGAACTCCGCGTACGCGCTCAGCAGCCGGTGTGCGGCCTCGCGAGCGCCGAGCCGTTCGAGGTCCATCGCGAGGAACGCGATGTCGAGTGCACCGTCGCCGTAACGCAGTTCGTCGTCGAATTCGAGGCAGTCGATGATCCGCGGACCGTCGTCGAGGCAGAAGATGTCGTCGGCGAGCATGTCCCCGTGCCCGTCCACGGCACGGCCGTCGGCGATGCGCGCCGCGAACAGCGGCGCCCGCCCCTCCAGGTAACGGTTCGCGGACGTACGGATCCGCGCGAGCAGCCCGGCGGCGTCGATCCCGACCGGAAGCCGCTCGAGATGGTCGAGGCTCTGGCGCCACAGGTCCGTCAGGAAATCCACGCTCGCGCACCGGTCGATGGCCGGATCCCGCGGCGACGCGGCATGCAGCCCGGCGACCTGCCGGGCCACCTGTTCGACGACCGTGTCGATGTTCTCCCCGCGGGCGACGAGCGCGGCCAGCCGACGCTCGTCCGGCAGTCTCCGCATCTCGACGAGATGCTCGCAGACCTGCCCGTCGGGGCCGTGGACGTCGGCGACCCCCAGATACACGTCGGGCGCCAGCCGCCGGTTCAGATCGACCTCGCGGTGGCACACGCTCTCGCGCGCCGCGCGGGTGCGGTTGTCGAGGAAACCGAGGTCGAGCGGCTTCTTCATCTTGTGCACCCGATCACCGACGAAGAACACCACCGACGTGTGGGTCTCCCGGATCTGCGCGTACGGGCCGGTCTCGGACACCGTCTTCCCTCCGTTCCCGACGGGCCACCTCCGCTGTGGAAGCGCGTCGTGATCAACCTTGCCTCAGCGTGCACCCGTTCGCCCGGCGACGCCAGAGCAGCGGCTCCGTCGTGTCGTTGTACCGAGCAGAGCCCTGTTCACGCGGTAGTTTGCTGTGTGGGGCGGTACCGCAGACGGGGAGGCATGAGCGTGAACGAGCAGCGCGGCTCGGGGACATCGGGTGCGGGGGCATCAGAAACATCGAGCGGACCGACCGTGGTGGTCGCCGCGGCCACCACGTCGATCGAACGGGATCTGATCACCCGCTGGATACGTTCGGGTGGTCTTCCCGCCGAATACTCGGCGGACCCCACCCCCGCGGTTGTCGACCTCGACTCCCGGATCCTGACCACCGAACTGGTGCCGCGCACCGACGATCCGCTCATCGTGCCGGTGAAGGTGGTGTGGTTGCCTTCCGCCCGCGACGGTGCCCGCCGGGTGCGGTTCTCCGACATTCTGGCGCTGACCAATCCACGCAACCCGAACCGATTGATCCAGCAGTGGCTCGTCGGCCGGTCCCCGGACCGGCACCGCATCGTCGTGGCCGAACCGGCACGGCTGAGCGACCTGCGTTCGTCGCTGCACGCGGACGTCGGTGATCCGGCACCGGACTCGCTGGCCCGATACATCGTCCGGCGCGCGGTGGTCGCGCTCGAACGCGCCGAGCGGGCCGTCATCGGCGACCGCTACAAGGTGCCGCGGCTCGTGGCCGAGCAGATCATGGATTCCAGGTCGTTCCGCCGCAGGCTCGACGCGATCGCCGACGAGCACAACCTCCCCCGGGAGGAGGTCGACACGCGCGCCCGTGCCGTCCTCGGCGAACTCGTCGCCGTGCAGTCCCGCCTGGTCACGGACCTGTTCACGCAGGCGATGCGCCCCCTGCACTCGTCGGCGTGGAGTGTGCGGGCGGACGAGTCGGGACTGAGGGCACTGCGTGAACTCAACCGGCGGCGGCCGCTGGTGTTCCTGCCGTCGCACCGCTCGTACGCCGATGCGTTCGTGCTCGGGGACATCCTCGCCAACAACGAGTTCCCCCGGAATCACCTCATGGGCGGGGCGAATCTGACGTTCTGGCCCATCGGCCCGATCGCGCGTCGCACCGGCACCGTGTTCATCCGCCGCAGCTTCGGTGACGACGCCGTCTACAAGGCGGCACTCGAGGAGTACTTCGCGTATCTGCTGACGAAACGCTTCAACCTGGAGTGGTACTTCGAGGGCGGACGCACCCGCACGGGCAAACTGCGTGCGCCCAGGTACGGGCTCCTCAACTACGTGGCCAACGCGATCCGGACCGGCCGCGTCGAGGACGCGGCGCTGGTGCCGGTGTCGATCACCTACGAGGGACTCGCCGAGGTGGCCGCCGTCGCCGCCGAGCAGACCGGTGCGACGAAGAAGCCGGAGGGCCTGACCTGGCTGGCCCGGTACGCACGCAGCCAGCGGCGCAGCGCCGGCAACGTGTACGTCCGGTTCGGGGCGCCCCTGTCGATGCGCGAACTCCTGACCTCCGGGGGCGACCCCGCGCTGTCCGAGCCCGCCCGGGACGAGACCGAGCATCTGGATCGGACCCGGAAGGCACTGCAGAAGGTCGCGTTCGAGGTCGCGGTCGGCATCAACTGTGCCACCCCGATCACGGTGAACTGCCTGGTGACCTTCGCGCTGCTGGGGGTGCGCGACCGCGCGCTCACGCTCGAAGAGGTGCGGGCGGTGATCGCCCCGGTACGCCGGTACATCGAGGCCCGTGACGTGCCGCAGGGTGAACTGTCCGTCCTGGACGTCGAGGGCGGGCTCGCGAGGGTGCTCGACTCGCTCACCGACGCGGGGGTGGTCACCACCTATGCCGGCGGCGAGGAACCGATCTATTCGATCCAGCCCGGCCAGCACCTGGTCGCCGCGTTCTACCGCAACAGCGGCGTGCACTGGTTCGTCAACCGATCGATCCTCGAGCTGGCAATCCTCTACGCGCACCAGCATCCGGGTGAGAACCCCGTCACGTCCGCCTGGGAAGAAGCGAAGAAGCTGCGCGATCTGCTCAAGTTCGAGTTCTTCTTCCCGGATCGCGACACCTTCGAAGCCCAGATGCGCGACGAACTGGCGCTGCTGGTCGCCGACTGGAGCGACGAGCTGCCCGGATCCCCGCAGGACGCGCTCAACGCGCTCATCGAGACCGGGTTCTTCATGGTGCACCGCACGCTGCGGTCGTTCTTCGACGCCCAGCTCGTGGTCGCCGAACGGCTGGTGCCGCGCGACCCGACGCTGAAGCTGGACCGCAAGGCGTTCCTCGACGAGTGCGTGGCGGTGGGTACCCAGATGCTGCTCCAGGGCCGGTTGTACGGACCGGAATCGGTATCGTCGGAGTTGTTCGCGACCGCGCTGCAACTGGCGGGAAATCGTGGTCTGCTCGAGATCGGCGGCGAGGAGATCCGCGAGCGGCGCCGCGCGTTCGCCGAGGATCTTCTCGCGGTCGGTGAGCGAGTCCAGCTCGCGGAGTCCCTCGACGTGTCGAACAGGAAGGCGGATCGGTGAACATCGAGCAGGCACTGGATCGGGTCCGATCGGGGCCGCAGGGACCGCAGGTCGCAGCGCTCTTCGATTTCGACGGCACCATCGTGCACGGATTCTCGGGACTGCACTTCTTCCGGGACCGGTTGCTCGCCGGGAAGGTCAGCGCCGCGGAACTGGCCGGGACGATGCTCAACGGATTGCGTGGAACCGACAGCGAAGCCGATTTCGAACGGTTCGTGGCGATCGCGTTCAAGGCGTGGGGCGGGCATACCGAGGACGAGCTGTACGAGATCGGGCGGCGGCTGTTCGCGTCGACGATCGCCGGACACATCTATCCCGAAGCGTGGCAACTGATCCGGGCACACCAGGAGGCAGGGCACACGGTCGTGATCGCTTCGTCGGCGTCCCGCTACCAGATCCAGGCGTCGGCGGACGCGCTCGGTGTCGAGCACATTCTGTTCACGCCGCTCGAGGTCAAGGACGGGGTACTGACCGGCAAGGTCGACGGAAAGTCACTGTGGCGCAGCGGGAAAGCGGCCGCCGCGATCGCATTCGCGGAGGAACACGACATCGACCGCGCCGCGAGCTACACCTACTCGAACGGCGGCGAGGACGTCGATTTCCTTGCCACGATGGGCAATCCGACTCCCACGAACCCGGACAGCACCCTCACGAAGATCGCACTCGAACGTGAGTGGCCGATCCTGCAGTTCCGGCCGCGCGGCACACCCGGCGTCAAGGAACTGGTCCGTACCGCTGCGGCCTACGGCGGCCTGTTCGGATCGGTGTGGACCGGCATCGGGCTCGGCCTCGTGAACCGAAGCAAGAAGGTCGCACTGGATTCGATGTTCGGGATCGGCTCGGACGTCTCCCTCGCGCTGGCCGGCATCGACGTACGCGTGCACGGCGAGTCCAACGCGTTTGCACAGCGTCCGGCGGTGTTCATCTTCAACCACCAGAGCCAGCTCGACCCGGTGATCCTCGCGAAGGTCCTGCGGCACGACTTCACCGGCGTCACCAAGAAGGAGATGGCGAACGACCCCCTGTTCGGGCCGCTGCTGCGTTTCGTCGGTGCGACGTTCGTCGACCGCCAGAACACCGATCAGGCGAAGGCCGCCCTCGGCCCGGTCGTGGACACTCTGCGCGGCGGCACGTCCGTCGTCATCGCCCCCGAGGGCACCCGCTCGCTGACTCCCGAGATCGGGCGTTTCAAGAAGGGCGCATTCCACATCGCGATGCAGGCCGGCGTACCGATCGTGCCGGTGGTGATCCGCAACGCCGGTGAAATTCTGTGGAAGCACTCCACGTTGCTGCGATCCGGAACCGTCGACGTCGCGGTCCTCGAACCGATCGACGTCAGCGACTGGAAGCCGGAGAACCTCGACGAACACATCCGGGCCGTCGAGGACCTCTACCGCGACACCCTCGCCCACTGGCCGACAGACGCATGACGAGCATGAGTGAAACCGAGTCCGGCGAGCCTCACGACAACGACGGGGACCGCGACGACCGGAACAGCAGCGACAACGGCAGCGGGCTGGACGACAGCAGCGGCCGGGACGGCGCCGGGCGCGGCAGCGACGGTGCCACCGCGGACAGCGACAACGGCACCGACACCGACTCCGAGAACGGCAACGGCCTGAGACCGGCTCACAAGCGATACCTGAAGTGGATCGTCGGGGTCGTGCTCGTCGTCGTTCTGACGGTCGAGGTGGTGCTGATCTGGCCGGAACTGTCGACCAGCGTCAAGTCCCTCGGCGACCTGCACTGGCAGTGGGTCGTGGCCGCGATCGGGGCGTCGCTTCTCGAGATGTCGAGCTTCGCGCGGGTGCAGCGCACCCTGCTGTCCGCTGCCGCTGTCACCGTCACGCAGCGGCAGTCGCTGTCGGTGTCCTACGCCGCGAACTCGATGAGCGTCACCCTTCCCGGTGGTCCGGTCATCGGCACGACCTTCACGTATCGGCAGATGCGCAAGTGGGGCGCGAGCCCGGTGGTCGCGACCTGGCAGCTGGTGATGGCGGGCCTGCTGCAGGCCGCGGGCCTCGCGTTGCTGGGTCTCGTCGGCGCACTGCTCGTCGGTGCGACCACCAACCCGTTCTCCCTGATCTTCTCGATCGGCGGGTTCGCAGCATTCGTCGTGCTCGTGCAGTACGCGGCGAGCAATCCCGGATCGCTCGAATCGATCGGCATCATCGCGCTGCGCGGCTTCAACCGGCTGCGCAAGAAGCCGGAACACACGTGGGTGCGGGCCTGGAAACGGATCGTCGACCAGCTGGGCGCCGTCCAGCTGGACCGCCCGCACACGTTGCGTGCGTTCTCGTGGTCGATCCTCAACTGGTTGTGCGACGGCGCGTGCCTGGCGTTCGCGGCGTACGCGATCGGCGGCACCCCCAGCCTGGCGGGTATTGCGGTGGCCTACGCGGCCGGAACCGCGGCGAGCCGCGCGATCCCGCTGCTGCCCGCCGGGCTCGGGGTCATGGACGCGGTGCTCGTCCCGGCACTGACCGCGAGCGGCATGACCGGCGCGCAGGCCCTCTCGGCCGTCGTGGTGTACCGGCTGATCAGCTTCCTGATGATCGCGGTCATCGGATGGATCGTGTTCGCCCTGCGCTATCGAGGTGCACCGGCGGACGAGGAGCCCGGCCCCGATCTGGGCACCTTGTGGAAGGACGACTGAGCGACGGTCAGGGAAGGTGCATGAGCTGCCCCGCCAGTCCGAACAGCCGGTTGGCGAGCCTGATGACCGGGATTCCGAGTGGCAGCAGGAGGATCGTCACGCACAGGATTGCCCCGAGCAACCACACCACCGCCGCGAGCACTCCTACGACCGTGCCGAGCACGGCGGTCAGGAGTCCCACCACTACGCCGAGCAAACCCTTCAAAGCTCCCATGACCCACTCCAGGTGAAGAATCCCCTGGTTTCAGTGTCCTCTCCGCGGTCCTCTCCACGATGATCGTTGCCGTTCCGATTCGGGCACACACGACATTTCGTTTGGATAACACAGTCGCGCGGCGGGTTCGCCTTCCCGCGTCCGGTGTGGTCTGCTGTCTCCAGTACCCTCAACTATCACTTGAGACTTTAGAGTTTGGGGGTGCGGACGACCACCGTCCCGACACGCACAGGAGCAGTTCATGACACGCAGGACCACCCGTCACCGGATGCGTCTGACGAGTGCGGCCGCCGCCGTCACAGCCGCCGTCGCGCTCGCCCTTCCGACCGTTGCGTCTGCGGACCCCGTCGCCCCTGCCGCCGAGCCGGCACCCGTCGTGACCCCCTTGCCCGCGGTGCTCGACGCGCTGCACAGCACAGCGGGTGCGGACCCCACCGCGGTCGCCGCGGCGGAAGCCATCGCCGGTGCACGCGGCGGCGTCACCGATGTCGCCGACGCGAACCCCGTCTCCGCCTACCAGGACGCCATCGAGTTCCTGCGCAAACTCGGCATCGAGCCGTTCCTGTATCCGACCGGCGCACCGTTCTGCAACGAAGACAGCGGCCTGCCGCTCGGCATCGCCCCCGCCGTCGCGGGCGCAGTCCCCGGACCGTGGCCGGACCTGGCTCCGATCCCGCTGCTGAAGGATCTGAAGATCAACGCCGTCGACGCCGGACAGACGCTGTTCGCGTTCGTCCCGGCCGGGATGGAACGCGACGGCGAGAACACGACCGGCATGCAGGTGGCGTGGTTCAACGTCAGCACCTTCAAGGGCGGCTTCGTCCCGATGGGCACGATCGGGGAGGCCGCGGCTGCAGCGGTCCCGGACTCCGTTCCGGACCAGTTCAAGTCGCTCGCTGCCGGTGCCATCGCGCAGTTCTTCTCGAGCGCCGTCCCACTCGGTGGGGCCCGCGTCGCGCCGGTCGACACCGGTTCCGGCACGGTCCTCGCGGCCGTGTTCGGCACGGTCACCAACGGCGAGACGTCGTGCTTCTTCCTGCCGACCGTCGGCATCGTCGAGGTCCCGGCAGCAGCCGAATAGCACCGGGGCGCAACACCACTCACCCCATACAGCACCCGACCCGGTCCCACCCTCCGTGGGGCCGGGTCAGCTCGCTTTCTGCAACCGCTCCAGCCGGGAGAACACCAGCCCGACCGCGGTGTCCATGTGCGCGATCATCTGCTCCGCCGTCTGCCGTCCCGCAGCCCAGCTCACCAGACTCGACATCCACACATCGGTGATGATGCGGACCGCGTTCTCCAGTTCCTCGGTGATCGTCTCGATCCCCGCCGCGCGCGCGTACATGCCGGTGATGACCTTGCCGAGCCGGTCCAGCTCGGCCGCCGACGAGGAATCGGCGAACATCGAAGCCCGCACCAGCGCGTCGTACAGCCGGGGTTCGCGCTCGAGTTGCGCCAGCGCGCCGTGCAGCACCCACATGACCCGTTCCCGCGGTGACGAACCGGGGGTGTGCTCGACGTCGAACTGCTCGGCGAACTGCTCGAACATCTGCAGGGTGGCCACCACCAGCAGGTGGTTCTTCGAGGGGAAGTAGCGGTAGACGGTGCCGAGCGCGACTCCCGAGCGTTCCGCGACGGCGCGCATCTGCACCGCGTCGTACCCGCCCTCGGTGGCGAGTTCCTTCGCCGAGGCGATGATGCGGTCGTACCGGGCACGCTGCGCCGGCCTGAGTCCGGAACCCGGCGGCCCGTCCGCCCTCGTCGGCTGTGCTCGGCCCGTCGTCGGCTCCTTCGGCATCACGTCACCTTCCGTGTGGTCTACCGAACCAGCGTAGTGGAGCGGTTTCCGCGGCCTTCCGCACTCGACGACACTGCCTCGAGGCCCCGGGCCGGGCAGCGCACGTCCCACTGAGAGGGAACCCGGAGTGCGCACCCGCCGCCCACCGACCAGGGTGAATGCCGCGGTCGGACACAAAATCAGACACCTGTCCATAAAGTCCTTCCCCGGAAAGGTAGAACGCGTTACATTTCTTGCAGTCACCGGAAGAGAGAGGGAGCACCGTGCGCCACGGCATCACCCTGTTCACCAGCGATCGCGGCATCCGCCCCGACTCCGCCGCGAAAGCCGCCGAGGCCCACGGCTTCGACAGCTTCTACGTGCCCGAACACACCCACATCCCGATCAACCGGGAATCGGCGCATCCCGGAACCGGCGACGCGACCCTTCCCGACGACCGCTACATGCGCACCCTCGACCCGTGGGTGACGCTCGGCCTCGCCGCCGCGGTCACCTCGACCATCCGGCTCGGCACGTCGGTCGCGCTGCCGCTCGAGCACGATCCGATCACCCTGGCCAAGACGATCGCGACCCTCGATCACCTCTCCGGCGGCCGCGTCGCCCTCGGTGTCGGATTCGGTTGGAACGCCGAGGAACTCGCCGATCACGGGGTCGACCCCAAGAAGCGCCGGACCGCGTTGCGCGAGTACCTCGAGGCGATGGCAGCGTTGTGGACCCAGGAGGAAGCCGAATACCACGGCAAATTCGTCGAATTCGGCCCGAGCTGGGCGTGGCCCAAGCCGGTCCGGCAGCCGCGGCCGCCGATCCTCCTCGGCGCCGGCCCGACCGACCGCAACTTCGAGTGGATCGTCCGCTCCGCCGACGGCTGGATCACCACGCCGCGCGACCGCAACATCGACGAGCACGTCCTGCGCCTGCAGAAGATGTGGACCGAGGCCGGACGCGAAGGCAGCCCCGAGGTTCTCGCCCTGGCGGGCCGGCCCGACCTCGACGAACTGCGCGTGTGGCGCGAGGTCGGTGTCACCGAAGTGGTCTTCGGTCTGCCCGACCGCACCGAGGACGAGGTCCTCGCGTACATCGAACGCCTCGCGACCCAGATCGCGGAATACTGAGACCGCACGACCAGAACGGATCACCAATGACCTCTACTCCCCTGCACCCCCTGCGCGCCGAGGAGATCTCCGCCTGGGATTTCGAGGCCGACGTCGTCATCGCCGGCAACGGGATCGCCGGTGTCTGCGCGTCCATCGAGGCCGCGCGCGCCGGCGCCGATGTCCTGGTCCTCGAACGCACCGGCGGCTGGGGCGGAGCGGCCTCGCTGTCGGGCGGCATCCTGTACCTCGGCGGCGGCACCCCGTTGCAGAAGGCGCTGGGGTTCGAGGACACCCCCGAGAACATGAAGGCCTTCATGGCGGCGGCACTCGGCCCCGGTACCGACGACGCAAAGCTCACCGAATACTGCGAGGGCAGCGTCGACCACTACAACTGGCTGGTCGAGAACGGCGTCGTGTTCAAGGAGAGCTTCTGGGGTGAACCTGGCTGGGAGATCCCCGGCGACGACGGGCTGATGTACTCCGGTGGCGAGAACGCGGCGCCGTTCAACGAGATCGCGACGCCGGCGCCACGCGGACACGTGCCGCAGATGAGCAACAAGCGCACCGGCGAGCAGGGCGGCGGCTACATGATCATGAAGCCGCTCACCGAGACCGCCGAAAAGCTCGGTGTCAAAGCCGAATACGACGTGCGCGTGCAGCGCCTCATCGTCGACGACACCGGGCGCGTCGTCGGTATCTCGGCCAAGCGGTACGGCAAGGACCTGCACGTGCGGGCGCGTCGCGGCGTCGTCCTGGCGACGGGCAGTTTCGCCTACAACAAGGAGATGGTCGAGGCGTACGCGCCGCGGCTGATCGGCCGGCCCGGCGCCGCGGTCGAGGAGCACGACGGCCGCGGTATCCGCATGGCACAGGCCCTCGGCGCCGACGTCGCGCACATGGACGCCACCGAGGTCGCGTTCTTCGGCGACCCGCAGCTCCTGGCGCGCGGCATCCTCGTCAACGCCCGCGGGCAGCGGTACGTCCCGGAGGACACCTACCCGGGCCGGATCGGGCAGCTCACCCTCTTCGAGAACGGTAATCAGTCCTTCCTCGTCATCGACGAGGCGGCCTACGAAGAAGGTTGCGCCACACAGAGTTCCACGGCGTACTTCCGGTACCCGCCGAAGTGGGTGGCCGAGACGGTCGAGGAACTCGAAGCGGAGATGGGTCTGCCCGCCGGAACCCTGCAGGCCACCGTCGAGGTGTACAACCGGCATGCCGCGAACGGGGAGGATCCGGTCCTCGGCAAGAAGAGCGAGTGGGTCAAGCCCATCGGCACCCCGGTCGCCGCGCTGGACCTGCGCAACTTCACGGCCGGGTTCACGCTCGGGGGCCTGCGCACCACCGTCGACTCGGAGGTGCTGCACGTCTCCGGTGAGCCGATCCCCGGTCTGTTCGCGGCCGGTCGCTGCACGTCCGGTGTGTGTGCCGGCGGGTATGCCAGCGGAACCTCCTTGGGCGACGGCAGCTTCTTCGGCCGCCGCGCCGGCATCTCCGCCGCCAAGGGCTGACGCACCCCGCACCTGCGGACAACGGGTGCCTCTCTGCCGCTCGACGACACTCGGGCGACAGCGAGGCACCCGTCACCGGTCAGAAGACGGCGCCGAGGTCGCGGCGGACGATGTCGTCGGCGCCGAACTCGGCGAGCGCGGCGATCGTCATGGACGGATTGCAGGCTCCGGTCGAGCCGGGAATCTTCGCTCCGTCCACGACATAGAGACCGCGCTGGCCGTGCACGCGGCCGGCTTCGTCGCACACCGCATCGAACGTGGCGCCGCCGAGCGGGTGGAACGTGTTGACGTCCAACGCGTTCACGTCGAGCAGGATCGCGGCCGGGCCGGCGACCTGCCGGATCCGCGCCTCGATCGCACGGGTCAGTTCACGGTCGTAGGCCTGGTCCCAGGTGAGCACCGCGTCGTCGCGCGAGGCGTCGTAGTGCCAGCGGCCGAGGCCCTTCACCGTGCCGAAGCCGATCACCGAGGTGGTGCCCAGATCGACCGGGAACGGCACCGGGCCGGTCACGATCGTCAACGCGCCCGCCGGGTTGTCGAAGTCCCGGAACCCGACGCAGGCCGGACCACCCTGGAACGCACCGGGACCGAGCAGCGGCGTGGTCACCGAGAAGACACGATCGCCGTTGTTGCCCCACCCCGTGCCGACACCGTCCGGCAGGTCCGGTACCAGACCCTTCGCCTTCGCCTTGACGAGAAGCCGTGTCGTGCCGGGTGATCCGGCGCCGAGGAACAGCGCGTCCGCGACGATCCGCTTGCGCTCGACGACGGTGCCGTCGGTCGCGAGACGGTCGGTGTGCGCGACCCACCGTCCGTCCGCGCCGCGTTCGATGTCGTTGACGCGGTGCAGGGTTTCGACGTGGACGTTCCCGGTGGCCTCGGCGTCGGCGAGCCACGTGACGTCGACGGAGTACTTGCCGCCATTGTTGACTCCGTAGATGAGGTCACCGTTGGTGTACGAGGGCGACAGTTCCCCGGTCAGCTCGCGGCGCGCGAAATCCCAGTCGATGGGCATCGGCACCCGGAACGTGTCGAGGCCCTCGACGGCGGCGCGTTCGAGGAACCGACGTGAGGACCGGTACCTCTCGTGGTGCAGCAGGTCGTCGGGAATGGTGGCCAGGTGCAGCGTCCGGGCCACCCGCGGGAAGTACTCGCGGTCGAGCAGGTCGTAGTCGATCCGCGCGGACACCGACCGCGCGAACTGTTCGCCGTCGGGTTGCAACGTCATGCCGTGATAGAGCAGCGAACTGCCGCCGACCCCGGCACCGCACAGGATGTCGATGCCGTTGCCCTTCACCCGTTCCATCAGGCCGGTGTAGGGCGCCGACGGGATCGGAGGGGCACCGGTCATCACCGGCAGCGGCGACAGCCACGACGCCCGATGGTCCGGTGCGAACATGTGCGGGAAGGTCTGCGCGTTCGGACCGGTGGGCCAGCGCAGGCCGCGTTCGAGCACGAGCGTCTGCACACCGGCGCGACCCAGATGCGCGGCGGTGACAGCACCGCCGAAGCCACTGCCGATCACCACGGCGCGGTGACGTTCCTCGGTGACCTCGGCTCGGGCCCGCGGTGTGCGGGCCCGAGCCGAGGCCCGCGGTACGCGGGCGGCGGTCAGGGTGAGTGCGGCGGCCGCAGCACCGGCCAGCAGGGTCCGGCGGGACAGCGCAGTATCCACGTAGGGGCTCCTCGCGAGATGGACCGGCCCGCGACGACAGCGGGCCGTCACGGGCCGGTGCGTCAGATGGTGTGGTGTGCCTCGGTTTTCGACGCGTACTCGTGCGCCCAGCGGTAGTCGGGCTTGCCGCTGGGGGTGCGTTCCACGGTGTCGGACAACCAGATCGAACGGGGAATCTTGTAGCCGGCGAGCGTGCTGCGGGCGTGCCGTTCGACATCGCCGACGTCGAATGCGCCGGCCTCGCGGGGACGGATCACCGCGGCGACCCGCTGCCCCCACCGCTCGTCGGGCACCCCGATGACGATCGCGTCGTACACACCCGGATGCGCCTTGAGGACCGCCTCGACCTCCTCGGCGAACACCTTCTCGCCACCGGTGTTGACGACCATGTTGCCGCGGCCGAGCAGCGTGATCGTGCCGTCCCCCTCGGCGCGGGCACGGTCGCCGGTGACGACGACCCGCTCGCCGTCGATCACCTTGAAGACCTCGGCGGACTGCACCGGAGCGTTGTAGTACCCGGACGGCACATGGCCCTTCTTCGCGAGCCGGCCTTCTCCGCTGATGACCGGACGACCGTCGTCGTCGACGACGAACGAGCCCCGGCCCGCACCGATCCGCGGGCCGCCGTCCTGCACGAGCCCCTTGGACGCGATGCCGATTCCACTGAATCCGGTCTCCGAGGAGCCGACCGAATCGGAGATGAGCACCCCCGGAATCGCGTCGAACATCGCGTCCTTCACCGACTGCGAGAACAGTGCGGCACCGGAGGCCACCACACCGAGCCCGGTCGGGTCGTAGCCGCCGCCGACGAGCGCGTCGACGAGCGGGCGGCCCATCGCATCACCGGTGATGACCATGACCTGCGGCCGGTGCCGCTGCACGATCTCCCAGGAGCGGTGCCCGTCGAAATGGTGGTCGAGCAGCACCGTGTTGCCCGAGAACAGCGAATTGCACATGGTCATCAGGGCGGAAGTGTGGATGAGCGGCGGCAGCAACAGCCACCGGCCCGGTTCCGCGACGGAGGCTCCGAGCCGGGACTGGTGGTATTCGTCCGGGACAGGCTCACCGCTGTAGAAGTCGGAGCCGCCGGCCAGCGCACGCCAGATGTCCTCCTGCCGCCACACCACGCCCTTGGGCCGGCCGGTGGTTCCTCCGGTGTAGACGATGTACCGGTCGTCACCGGAGCGGGCACCGAAGCCGCGTTCGGGCGAGCTCGACGCGAGCGCGTCCTCGTACGAGGAAGTCTCCGCGGGCTCGTCGTCGACGACGAGACTGTGCCGCAGTCTCGGTACCGACGGCAGCACGTCCTCGACGACCTGCGCGTAGGTCCGGTGGAACACGAGGGCGTCGAGATCGGCGTTGTCGTACAGGTATGCCAGTTCGTCGGACGTGTAGCGGTAGTTCACGGTGATGGGCACCGCCCGGATCTTGAATGCCGCGAAGACCGTTTCGACGGCCTCGATCGAGTTGTGCAGGTGGATGCCGATGTGGCTGCCCTCGCCGAACCCGGCGCCGATGAAGTGATGGGCGAGGCGGTTGGCACGGGCGTCGAGCTCCCGGAACGTGACCTGACGGTCGCCGACGATCAGCGCCACACGATCCGGCACCGCGTCGACGGCGTGTTCGAACAGGTCCGCGAAATTGTGGGCCACGCAGAGATCCTTTCGGGTCGCGCGCTCAGACCACAGTGAGCGGCAAGGGAATTCCTCGATCTGCAAAGACGAAGTTCGACCCCGTGCTGAACCGGGTGATCGCGACCTCACCACATTCCTTCGCGGGCGTCGGCTCCACGATCACCTCGACGACGAGCGCATCGGCGTCCTCGGCGACGACCCGCACGCTGAAATGCGGATCCACCCCGCGCACAAGGGCGTTCAGCGCTTCGAGGTGCTCGCCGTCGACGAGCGTCGGCCAGGCACCGTCGGTGTGCGCTCCCCCGCTGCGGCGGATGCTCAGTTCGAGCCGGTGCCCGTCGAACCGGATGTCGCGGTCGACGTACTGCCGCGGCGCGAACACCGGGTGCACCGTCAGCACCGTCGCCAGTCCCTCGAGGTCGGTGGGAAGGCCGAGCGCGTTCCCGATGCGTTCGGAGGTCAGCCCGGCGATGCCGGTGAGCTGCTTGCGGGCGATCGTCAGCGCCGAGTTTTCGTCGGTCCGTTTGCGCACCCCGAGCAGGAATCCGAGCGTGAGCATGTGGTGCTGCAGGCACACCTCCTCGGCGATGCGCACGAGTGCGGAGTGGGAGAAGTCGCCGAAGCGCACGTCCGACAGCAGCGGCCCCGCGTAGTCGGCATTGCCGTCGTCGTCGGGGTCGATGGGACTCAGTTCCACCGCGACCGCGGCGGTCCGGCCGAGTGCCTCGGTGTGTGGTTCCACCGGCGGTGGCTCGTGCGACGGGTCGATGACGACGGTCCACGCGCAGTGCGGGTGCCGGTCCGCGGGCCGCCGCGGAGGCCGGTGGATCGGACGGACGTGCGCGTGCGGATTGGTGGCCAGGGCCGTGGCGTCGAAGGTGGGGTCCTCGATGTCGTGGCACATCGCGGTGACGTACTCGTCGCCGAGCGGCTCCACGTCCATCAGCGCACCGCAATGGTCGAGCCAGAACTCGCCGTGGTTGCGATCGTCCACGCGGTACCGGAAGTCCATGAACTGCGGCGGTGCCCCGATGTCGAATTGCATTCCCTTGAAGATCGTTTCGACGTCGTCGTTCTCGAAACGCAGCGCCCGCTGCATGCGCTTGGTGTACCAGGGGCTCGACGCCTGCCACTCCTCGATCGCAACCTCGGCCATGCCGTCGCGGCCGAACGCCGAGATCAGGTGCGCCATCCCGGATCTGTCTATGAGCTGCCCGCACAGCAGCAGCTCCGGGACGAGCACCGCCAGATCGCGGCGGGACAGCGCCGCGAACGACGATCCGGTAACCCGGTCCCCCGCGCTCACCACAGCGGTACCGGGGACTTCCCCACCGGATACCAGCCCGGCAGCTTCTCACCGGACATCGACCGCTCGATGCGCCTGTTCATGCCGTCGGACAGCGCTCCGGCGGTGATCATCTCGAGGAACAGGTGCGAGACGTTCCCGAAGTCGAAGAAGTCCCGCTGCCAGGACCACTGGAAGTTGCCGCCGTAGCGGAACCAGCTGCCGCCGATGCCCTGCACGGTGTAGTGCGAGCCGTCCTCGCGGGTGGCGTCGGAGATCTGCTTCCAGAAGCCGATCACGTCGCCGGTGCGTTCGTCGACGACGAACTGCTGGTAGGGGTACTCCCAGCCTTCGAGGCCGTCCATCTCCTGGCCGAGGGCCAGCTCACGGATCTCCTCGCGACCGACGGCCATGAACTCTTCCTTCGGGCCGTAGTTCCAGCCGTAGGTGGCGTCCTCGGTGTACATGTCGGCCAACGGTTTCCAGTCTCCGTCGGCCTCGGCTCGCTTGTTGGCATCGATCCAGCGCTGGATCATCTCGTCCAGCTCGGCACGATCGAACGGGGCCATGGTGCCTCCTGTTGTCGGTCTTCTGTTGTCAGTCGTCTGCTGTCGTCGCCTGTGGTCGGTCTTCGAGGATGCTCAGGGCTCGGGTGGGGCAGTACTTGACGGCTGCTTCGACATCGGCGCGCAGCGATTCCGGGACGGTGTCCATGAGGATCTCCACCGTTCCGTGCTTCGCGACCGCGAACACGTCCGGGGCCTCCATCGAACACATGGCGTGTCCCTGGCAGAGATCGAGATCCGCTTCGACCTTCACGGTGTCCTCACTTCCGGGCGCGACGGCGGTACCGCACCGCGCACGGCTGCGCGAGTTGCACCACCATCTTGGAATGATCGTTGTGGTACGAGTCGGCGGGCTGGGACATCTCGAATTCGAAGTCGCGCAGCAGGATCGAGAAGATCGCCTTGAGCTGCATGAGCGCGAACGCGGCGCCCACGCACCGGTGGCGGCCGGCGCCGAACGGAATCCACGTCCAGCGGTTGACGATGTCCTCCTGATTCGGGTCGATGTAGCGGCCCGGATCGAAGGTGTCGGGGTTCGGGAAGTCCTCGGGGATCCGGTTGGAGATCGCCGGGGTCGCGCCGACGAGGTCGCCGTCGGAGATGCGGTACCCGCCGACCTCGTAGTCGCCGCGGGCGACGCGCAGCAGCAGGATGAGCGGCGGGTGCAGCCGCAGTGTCTCCTTGAGCACCGCCTCCAGGACCGGGATCTGGCGCAGCGCATGGAAACTCACATCTGCGCCGTCGGCGTAGAGGGTGTCGAGTTCGTCGGTGACCTTCTCCAGGTACTCGGGGTTGCGCAGCAGTTCGATGAGCGCCCACGCCGCGGTGCCGGACGTGGTGTGGTGCCCGGCGAACATCATCGAGATGAAGATGCCGGTGACTTCGTCCGCGCTGAACCGCTCGGTGCCGTCCTCGTTCTTGATCGAGACGAGCACGTCGAGCAGGTCGCGATCCTCCTTGCCCTGCGGCGGATTCGCGATGCGGCCGTTCATGATCTCCTGGACGAGCGCGACCAGGCCTTCGCGGGCTTCGTCGCGGCGCCGGAAGCTCTCGATCGGCGCGTACGGGTCGACGAAGGCCAGAGCGTCCGTACCTTTTTCGAGGTCGTGATAGAGGTGCGCGAAGCGGTCGTCGAGTTCGTCGCGGAACTTCTTGCCGATCAGACAGGCCGACGAGGTGTAGATGGTCAGCTCGGCGAAGAACTCGAGCAGGTCGATCTCGCCCTCGTCGCCCCAGCCGGCGATCACGTCCTGGACCTCACGGTCGATGGTGGCGGCGTGACCCTTCATCTGCTCGCCGCGCAGCGCCGTGTTGTGCAGCATCTCCTTGCGCCGCTCCGGGCTGGCGTCGAAGACGACACCCTCACCGAAGACGGGCTTCATGAACGGGTAGGCGGCCTGCTGGTCGAGTTCCTCGTCGGCGGCGCGGAAGAAGAACTCGTTGGCCTCGGCCCCCGAGAGCAGCACGACCTTCTTGTCGGCGAGCTGGAAGACGCCGACGTCCCCGCACTCCTCGCGGACTCGCTTCATCAGCGCGATGGGGTCGGTGCGCAGTTCCTCGAGGTGGCCGTGCTCGTGTTCGCCGCCGGAGACGCGGAGCGGAGCCGTCGCAGTACCGGTCATGACTGGGCCTTCCGTTCGTTCTTCCGCAGGGGAGCTTCGGGCTGGACCTCGACGAGCACGATGTGGGCGCCGCGGGGCACGGAAACCACCGACACCACGGCGTCGGCGATGTCGGAGGCCCGCAGGAAGTAGGGGTGACGCGCCAGACCCCAGTGGATCCAGTCCTCGAGCAGTGGTCCGACGACCTCTTCCGGCTGGTCCATGCCGGCCGCGGTCTGGGTCGGGCCCGGGCGCACCGTCGAAGCGCGCACACCGGTGCCTTCGAGTTCCATCCGCATCTGCCGCACCATGGCTTCGAGGCCGGTCTTCGCCCCGACGTAGGCGCCGGTGCGGGGCCGGGCGTCGACCGCGCAGTCGGAGCCGATGACCACGAAGTCACCGCGGGCACGGTCGATCATCCCCGGCACGACCCGGTGGGCGAGACGCTGGGTGCCGCCGAGATGGACGTCGACCTGGAATTCGAAACGGTCCGGGTCCATTTCGTGCACGAGCGAGAAGTCCATGTCGCCGGCACCGGAGACCACGATCTCGGTCGGACCGTGCGCGGCCTCCGCGGCGGTGACGAAGGCGTCGACGGATTCGGTGGAGGACACGTCGAGGAAGTGCGCGATCGCTTCTCCGCCTTCGGCGCGGATCTTCTCGGCGATGGCCTCGCACTCGTCGACGCGGCGGGCGCCGAGCGCGACCGGATGCCCGAGTTCGGCGAGGGCGTACGCGGTGGCGGTGCCGATTCCGGAGGAGGCGCCACTGACGATCGCGGGGCGGCGCGCCGGGTGGGGTTCGAATCTAGGCATGGCGGCGGGTCACTTTCAGGGGCAGTGCGGCGAAGCCCCGGACGTTGGTGGAGTGGACTCGTTCACAGCGGTCGAAATCGACGTCGTAGTCGGCGACGTGGCGGGCGAACTGCTCGAGCGCGATGTTCGCTTCCAACCGGGCCAGGTGAGCACCGAGGCAGAAGTGCACTCCCCCACCGAAACTCGCGAGCTTGTTCGTGCTGTCGCGGCCGATGCGGTATTCGTCGGCGTCCTCGAAGACCTCGGAGTCGCGGTTCGCGGATCCGATGAGCAGCAGCACCTTGTCGCCCTCGCGGATGGTGCCGCCGTGCACGTCGATGTCAGCGGCGGCGGTGCGCGCGACGATCTGGCTCGAGGTGTCGTAACGCAGCGTTTCCTCGGTCCATTCGGGGGCGCGTTCCGGGTCGCGCAGCACCCGCGCCGCCTCGTCCTTGTCGACCGCGCCCCAGTACAGGGCGTTGCCGAGCAGTTTGGTGGTGGTTTCGTTGCCGGCGACGACCATCAGGAACATGAACCCGATGATCTCGTCGTCGGTGAGCCGGTCGCCGTCGATCTCCGCGTCGAGCAGCGCCGAGGTGAGGTCCTCGGTGCGGCGGGTACGACGTTCGGTGAGCATGTCGGCGTAGTAACCGACGAGGTGGAGCGAGGCCTCCATCGCGGCCACGGGGACGTCGAGCACGCCCTCCTCGCGGTGCACGACGAGGTCGGCCAGGCGGCGGATCTCGGCGCGGTCCTGCCGGGGAACGCCCAGGAGTTCGGAGATCACGTCCATCGGCAGCTTGCCGGCGAACTCGGCGATCCAGTCGAATTCGCCTGTCTCCACGGCAGGTTCGAGATATCCCAGGGTGAGCTCGAGGATGCGCTCCTGCATGTCGGCGACGCGGCGGGGCGTGAAGCCCTTGGAGACGAGCTGACGCATCCGCATGTGCCGCGGATCGTCCATCGCCAGGAAGGACATCACCTTGTGCGCGTGCGGCCCGTAGGCGGACGGATCGAGCGAAACACCGTTGGCGCTCGACAGTCTCGTGTTGTCGCGAAATCCGGCGACGACGTCCGCGTGGCGCGACAGGGCCCAGAAGCCGAGGTCGTCGTTGCGGTAGAGCGGCGCCTCCGCACGCAGCCGACGGTAGGTCGGGTACGGGTCTTCGTGGAAGCCGTAATCGTAGGGGTCGAACAGCAACGGCCCGAACAGTGACGTGTCGAGCGAGGCCTGAGTCATTGCTACTCCAATAGAAGTCTGGCGGAGGTTTCCAACCGATCGGCGAGCTTCGCGTAGGTGCCGTAACCCATTCCGGCGCGGACGAGCGCACCCGCGTACAGCAGTTCGAGGGCTTCGAGGACATTCGGGTCGCCGTCCAGCCCCAGGGCGGCCGACAGCCGCTCCCGGATGTCGAGGCCGATGCGGCCGCGCAGGTGTTCGACGTCGGGGTCGCGGCCGAGCAGTGCGCTGGTCACGGCCCCGGCGAGTTCGGGTTCGTCGTCCATGAGCATTGCGATGTTGCGCAGCACGGCGCACACCCGGTCGGCGGTGCTGCCGACGATGTCGGCGGGGTCGGGTGTGGCGGCGAGCCGGCGCCAGAACACCTCGGCGACGAGGTGTTCCTTGGACGAGAAGTAGGTGTAGGCGGTGGCGGGTGCGACCCCGGCCCTCGAGGCGACGGTGCGCACGGTCAGACCTGCGAATCCCTCCTCCCGGAGCACCTCGACCGCGGCGCGGGTGAGGCGGTCCACGGTGTCTGCCTGCTTCTCGGTGAGACGCCGGCGGGTGGATTCGAGATTCACATTTCTGGACACGTGTCTGGACATTACTACGGCAACCTCGCCGCGGCAATGCCCGATCAGGGCCGTATGCACGAAATCAGTCCTGCCGCGGGTGGATACGCACCGGCATCGCCTTGACACCGTTGACGAAGTTCGAGCGCAGTCGCCGCGCCGGTCCGGCCGGCTCGACGCGGTCGAGGCGCCGCGCGAGCGTCTCGAACATCACCTTCAGTTCGAGCCTGGCCAGATGTGCTCCGAGGCAGAAGTGCACGCCGGTACCGCCGAACGCGACGTGCGGATTGTGCTCACGTCCGATGTCGAAGCGGTGCGGTTCCTCGAAGACGTCGCCGTCCCGGTTCGCGGCCGGGTAGTACAGGACGACCTTGTCCCCGCGATCCACGGACTGCTCCCCGATCGTCGCCGGGCAGGTGGGGGTGCGGCGGAAGCCGATCACCGGGCTCACCCAGCGCAGGATCTCCTCGACCGCGCTCGGGACGAGTCCGGGATCGTGCTGCAGTCGCCGCCACTGGTCGGGATGGTCCATGAACGCCTGCATGCCGCCGGTGATCGCGTTGCGCGTGGTCTCGTTTCCCGCGATGACGAGCAGCACGAAGAACATGCAGAACTCCATCTCGGTGAGCGTGTCCCCGTGCTCGTCCGGCCGGACCAGCGCGGACACGATGTCGTCCCGCGGCTCGGCCCGACGCCGGGCGGCGATCTCGTTGGCGTACAGGAAGATCTCGGCGGCGGCGAGTTCGCCGTCCGCCTGGGTGCTGCCGTACTCGGGATCGTCCCAGCCGATCATCCGGTTGGACCAGTCGTACAGCTTGTCCACATCCTCGGCGGGTGCGCCGAGCAGCGCCGCGATCACCTCGAGCGGCAGCGGCGCGGAGACGAGCGGCACGAAGTCCACGACCGCGCCGTCGCGGCCGGCCTCGATCAGCTCGTCGACGGTGCGTTCGCAGATGTCGCGAATACGCCCTTCGAGCTGCTTGACGACCCGCGGGGTGAATCCGCGGCTCACGAGCTGGCGGAGCCGGGTGTGCTCGGGCGCATCGAGATTGATGAGCATAGCGGCCTGTTTGAGCCGGGTCTCGTCGTCGAACTCGTCGATCTGCGTGGTACCGAGCGCGGAGGAGAAGGTGGCGCTGTCGCGGGAGACCGCCGTGACGTCGGCGTGCCGGGTGAGCGCCCAGTAGCCGGGACCGTCGTCCTCCGGCTGCCAGTACACAGGACATCGCCGGCGGATGTCGTCGAACGCGTCGTGCGGCATTTCCTTCTCGTAGACGTCCGGGTTCTTGAGATCGGTGCGTGACGCCGTCATGGGGGGTTACCTCGGGTGTCGTGGAAGCAAGAAACGAATGGCTCTTGTTTACAAACTACTCACATTCGTTTGGAATGGAAGACCCCTAAGATCGCTTTATGGCACGTGACAACGAACGCCCCGTCCGGCGCCGTACGCTCACCCGTGACAAGGTGATCGACGCCGCGCTCGCCGTCGTGGACGAACACGGATGGCAGCAGTTGACGATGAGCACCCTGGCGGCTCGTGTGGGTGTAGTGGGCGCGTCGCTGTACAACCATGTGCGCGGCCTCGACGACGTCCGGTCCGAGGTTCAGATCCGGACGATGATCACCCTCGGCGACCGGCTGCGCGAAGAAGCCATGGGCCGCAGCGGAATCGACGGACTGCGGCACCTCATCGCGACCTATCGGTCGTGGGCGGTCGCGAATCACCGCCGTTACGAGGCCCTCACCGCCGCTCCGATCGACCGCGACGCACTCATCACCTCGGCGCTCGACGCGAACAGCGCTCTGCGCGCGATGCTCGTCTCGTGCGGTGTCCCCGATGGGGATTCGCTCGATACCGCGGTCGCGCTGTTCGCCGCGGTACACGGTTTCGCGATGATCGAGGGCACCGGCTTCCTCGGCGACGAGATGGATCTCGACCGCATCTTCGAGAAGGTGGTGGACAGCGCGCTCGCGTCGATCACCGCGTCACCGTCCCGCGACTGACCCCGGCTACCCTCCGACGAATCCCGCGATCTCCTCGATCGTCCACGGCGGCTCGGCCTTGTGGTCTCGCCATGCCAGCAGGCTCGGCCGGGGCCGCGGGAAGCGCCCGACGAAACATCCCGAGCCGGCGAAGATCTCGCCGGTGACCCCTGCCGACCGCCCGTCGACGAGATACGCGTAGAGCCGGGCGACGAACTCGGGCGGCGCCGGGTCGAGCGAGCCCTGATAACTCACATCGTCGAGCAGGCCCCGGCGGTGGAGCTGCTCGATCTGCCGTTCGTACTCGTCGCCCGTCGACAGCCGCGTCCGCGCCCCCGGGCACACCGCATTGGCCCGGACCCCCTGTTCGCGCAACTCCGCGGCGATCGCCAGGGTGAGGCTGTTGACCGCACCCTTGCCCGCCGGGTAGCCGGTACCGCCGTAATCACCGAGGAAGGCGAACGAACTCGTGTTGACGATGGCGCCCCCGCCGCGCGCCACGAGGTGCGGCGCGACGGTGCGGCAGGTCCGGAACGTGCCGGTCAGGTGGGCGTCGAGCAGTTCGTGCCACTGCTCGTCGGTCACCGACAGGATCGACGACCCGCTGGGCTCGGCGATACCGGCACAGTTGATCAGGGCATCGACGTCGCCGAACTCGTCGAGCGCGGCGGCCAGTAGCGCCTCTGCCACGCCCGGCGCCGCGGCCGATCCGGCGACCCCGACAGCGCGCCCACCTGCGGCTTCGATCTCCGCGACCGTGTCGTGCACCGCGTCCTCGGCCCGCCCGTTCACCACCACCGCGGCACCCGCGGCGGCCAGCTCGAGTGCCACCGCCCGGCCGATCCCCCGGCTCGCTCCGGTCACGATTGCCGCCCGATCCGCCATCCCGCCCCTCCCGTCCGGCGCGATATTGCACCGCGCATCTGCCCGAACTATAGTCCAGACAAGTGTCCAGATTATGAGGACCGTCACACGCTCCACGTCGACCGACGTCTGCCACCGAACCGCCAGAACGGGAGCACCACACATGGCCCTGCGCCCCAGGAACAGCCCGACCGACAGCACTCCCCTGCTGATCGACGGCAAACTCGTCCCCGGCTCCGGGGGCACCTTCGAGACCCGCAATCCCGCGACCGAGGAAACGCTCGGCTACGCCGCCGACGGCACCGCCGCCGACATGGACGCGGCCATCGCCGCCGCCCGGCAGGCCTTCGACACCACCGACTGGTCCCGCGACCACGCCTTCCGCGCCCGTTGCCTGCGCCAGTTGCGCGACGCGCTGCGCGGACACATCGAGGAACTGCGCGAGATCACCATCGCCGAGGTCGGCGCGCCCCGTTTCCTCACCTCCGCCGCACATCTCGAAGGCCCGGTCGACGACCTGTTGTGGTTCGCCGATCTCGCCGAGAAGTACGAGTGGAAGCAGGATCTCGGCAACGCGTCCCCCATGGGTATCCCGACGCACCGCTACCTGCTGAAGGAAGCGGTCGGTGTCGTCGGCGCGATCACGCCGTGGAACTTCCCGCACCAGATCAACTTCGCCAAGATCGGTCCCGCGCTCGCAGCCGGCAACACCGTCGTCCTCAAGCCCGCACCCGACACCCCGTGGTGCGCAGCGCTGGTCGGCAGGATCATCGCCGAGGAGACCGACATCCCGCCGGGCGTGGTGAACATCGTGACGTCGAGCGACCATGCGGTCGGCGCCCGGCTCGCCTCCGACCCGCGGGTCGACCTCGTCTCCTTCACCGGCTCGACCGCGACCGGCAGGGCCGTGATGCGCGCGGCCGCCGAGACGCTCAAGAAGGTCTTCCTCGAGCTCGGCGGCAAGTCCGCCTTCGTGGTCCTCGACGACGCCGACCTGAACGGCGCCTGCTCGATCGCCGCGTTCACCGTGTGCACGCACGCCGGGCAGGGCTGCGCGATCACCACCCGTCTCGTCGTCCCCCGCGAACGCTACGACGAGGCCGTCGAACTCACCGCGAAATCGCTGCGCGGCATCCGCCCGGGCAATCCGAACGAACCCGGAACCGTCTGCGGTCCACTGATTTCCGCTCGCCAGCGTGACCGCGTCGAGGGCTACCTGAAGCTCGCGGTCGAGGAGGGCGGAACGATCGTCGTCGGCGGTGGCCGTCCCGCCGAGCACGACAAGGGCTTCTTCGTCGAACCGACCCTGATCGCGGGCCTGGACAACAGCACCCGCGTCGCCCAGGAGGAGATCTTCGGTCCCGTCCTGGTGATCCTGCCGCACGACGGCGACGACGACGCCGTGCGCATCGCCAACGACTCTCCCTACGGTCTGTCCGGCTCGGTGTGGGGCACCGACCAGGACCGCGTCGCCCACGTCGTCGCCGGGATCCGCACCGGCACCCTCGGTGTCAACGGCGGCATCTGGTACGCCGCCGACGCGCCCTTCGGGGGCTACAAGCAATCCGGAATCGGCCGCGAAATGGGCGTGGCCGGCTTCGAGGAATACCTGGAGACCAAGCTCGTCGCGGAACCCGCGGCGCCCTAGAAAGGTTCACGACATGGGACGTTTCACCGATCGAACCGCCATCGTCACCGGTGGCGCGCAGGGAATCGGCGAGGCCTACGCCCGGGCGCTCGCCGCCGAGGGCGCGAACGTGGTGGTCGCCGACCTCAACACCGAAGCGGGCGAGCAGGTTGCCAAGCAGATCGTCGCGGACGGCGGCAGCGCCGTCTTCCTGCCCGTCGACGTCGCCGACCCGGACTCGGCCACCGAACTCGCCGCCAGGACCGTCGAGACGTTCGGCGGGATCGACCATCTGGTCAACAACGCCGCGATCTACGGCGGCATGAAACTGGACCTGCTGCTCACGGTGCCGTGGGACTACTACAAGAAGTTCATGAGCGTGAACCTCGACGGCGCACTCAACGTCACGCGCGCCGTGTGGCCGCACATGAGGAAGAAGGGCGGCTCGATCGTCAACCAGTCGTCGACCGCCGCGTGGCTCTACTCGGGGTTCTACGGCCTGGCCAAGGTCGGCGTCAACGGCCTGACCCAGCAGCTCGCGGTCGAACTCGGCGGCAACAACATTCGCATCAATGCGATCGCCCCCGGGCCGATCGACACCGAGGCCACCCGCACCGTCACGCCCGGCAACATGGTGGCGGACATGGTCGGCAGGCTCCCGCTCAAGCGGATGGGCACGCCCGAGGACCTGGTCGGCATGTGCCTGTTCCTGCTGTCCGACGAGGCCGGCTGGGTCACCGGGCAGATCTTCAACGTCGACGGCGGGCAGGTGATCCGGTCGTGACCGCGCCTTCCGACGTGTCCGTCGGCTACATCGGCCTGGGCAACATGGGTGCGCCGATGGCCAAGCGACTCCTCGACTGGCCCGGTGGACTGACGGTGCTCGATATGCGTCCCGAGGCCGTCCAACCGTTCACCGCTGCCGGCGCGACCGCCGCCGGAAGTGCTGCGGAACTGGCCGCCACGTGCGACGTCGTCTCCGTGACGGTGCTCGACGACGCGCAGGTCCGCGACGTCGTCGCCGGACCCGACGGCCTGCTCTCGACCGCGCGGCCCGGCACCGTCGTCGCCGTGCACTCGACGATCTCCGACACCAACGCCGTCGACCTCGCCGCGGTCTGCGCCGAGCGCGGCGTGCATCTGGTCGATGCCCCGGTCTCCGGTGGTGCGGTCGGTGCCGCGAAGGGCACGCTGGCCGTCATGGTCGGCGCGGACGAAGAGTCGTTCGCGAAGGTCCGCGAGCCGTTCGGCACCTGGGCCGGTCTTGTCGTCCACGCCGGTCCGGTCGGAGCGGGAACGCGAATGAAGCTGGCGCGCAACCTGTTGCACTTCATCTCGTTCAACGCGGCCGCGGAAGCCCAGCGGCTGGCCGAGGCCGCCGGGCTCGACATCACCGCACTCGGCAAGGTGGTGCGGCACACCGACGCGATCACCGGCGGTGCCGGGGCGATCATGTTGCGCGACACCACCGCTGCGCTGGCACCGGACGATCCGTGGTTCCCGATCCTCGCGCACGCGCGGTCGCTCGGCGAGAAGGACCTGACGTTGGCGCTGGAACTGGGCGAGCGACTGGGCGTCGACCTGCCGCTCGGCACCCGGGCACTCGCCGATCTCGGCACCGGGCTCGGTGTCGGCCCCGGCGAACTGGCACAACAACGTTCGACGAAGGAGAACGCGTGACCGACGAACGACGACAGCGGGGCCTCGACATGATGTCGAAGGTCTACGGCTGGGAGATGCAGGACGGGCCGGGCGATCACTTCGCCTACACCGCCGATCACCTGTTCGGGGAGATCTGGACCCGCCCCGGATTGAGCATCCGGGACCGTCGGCTGCTACTCCTGGGTGCACTGGCCGCGCAGGGCCTGACCGACATCGCCGAGATCCAGATCAACGCGGCGCTGCAGAACGAGGAACTCGACGAAGAGCAGTTGCGGGAGATCGCCCTGTTCCTGTGCCACTACGTCGGCTGGCCGCTCGGCACCAAGCTCGACACGACCGTCGGCAAGGTGCTGCATCAGCGCAGGGCCGCCGCGCGCTCGTGATCGCCACGCCCACCGATTCCGGGGCCCGGAACCGGTGGGCGTTTCACGCGGAATCGATGGGCGTTTCCCGCCGCGGGACCGCGACGACGCCGCTAGGCTCGCCGACATGACGAGCATTCCGGTGAATGTGGACAACTTCGTTCGTGCGGAAACGGATCGAATGTTCTCCGATCTCCAGCGGGACTGCGGCGGAGTCAACGTGCTGCGCCACAATCGCGAAGCGGCGTCGGTCGACCACCAGACGGTGATCCGGCTCAACCGCGACACCCTCTACAGCTTCGCGGTCGTCGACGTCTCGGCCGGTGCGGTCGTCACCGTTCCCCACTGCGGCCGCCGGTACGCCTCGGTGATGGTCGTCGACCAGGACCACTACGTGAACCGGATCCTGCACGATCCCGGCGAACACCGTCTCGATCCCGGCGACTTCCCCACGTCGTATGTCACCGTCGCGGTCCGGATCCTGGCCGATCCGGCCGACGCGGACGATGTGCGTACGGCGACCGAACTCCAGGACCGGTTCCGCATCGATGCGGGCTCGGCGGTCGCGTTCACGTCTCCCGGGTACGACACCGCAAGCCTCGATGCGACCCGCAATGCGCTGCTCGATCTGGCGCGCGGACTCACGGCGTTCGATCGGACGTTCGGCCGCAAGGACCAGGTCGACCCCGTGCGCCACCTCATCGGTACCGCCGCCGGATGGGGTGGGCTCCCGACCGAGGAGGCCACCTACATCGGTGTCGACCCGGGACTGCCGGTCGGCGAGTACGAACTGACGGTGCGCGATGTACCCGTCGACGGATTCTGGTCCCTGTCGGTGTACAACGCGAAGGGATACTTCGAACCCAACGACCGCGGCGTCTACAGTGTCAACAACATCACCGCCGTCCCGAACGACGACGGCTCGGTCACCGTCCGGTTCGGCGGTACCGACGGTGCCCCCAACAGCATTCCGATCACCGAGGGCTGGAACTACCTCGTGCGGCTCTACCGGCCGCGGCCGGAAATCCTCGACGGGAGTTGGAGGTTCCCCTCCCTCACTCCCTAGTCGCGGGGGCGAGCCGGGCGGTACCGGATTCCGCTTCCGATGATCTCGGGACGGTGGTTCCGCGGCTCCACTCCCGTCGGTAGTGTGAGCCACCGAACAGCAATCCAGCGAACGGAGACTGTGCCGATGACCCGCACCACGCTGCCCCGCGAGATGGTCGAACTTGCCGAGGCGACACCGGGTTTCATGCCGGAGGACGAGGGCACGGCGCTGCACGACGCGGCGGTGCGGTATCTCGGCGACGGCGTGGGTGTCGAGATCGGCACCTACTGCGGGCGCTCGACGGTGTACCTCGGTGCGGCCGCGAAAGCGACCGGCGGAACGATCGTCACCGTCGACCACCACCACGGGTCCGAGGAGCACCAGCCCGGCTGGGAGTACCACGACGAGACACTCGTCGACCCCCACACCGGCCTGCTCGACACGGCCGGACGACTCCGCCACACCCTCGCCGATGCCGACCTCGAAACGCACGTGGTCGCGGTGATCGGCGCCTCCGCGCAGGTCGCCGGGTTCTGGCGCACCCCGGCGTCGTTCGTGTTCGTCGACGGCGGTCACAGCAGCGCGGCCGCGCAGGCCGACTACGAGGGCTGGGCGCGGTGGGTGCGCGTCGGCGGCGCCCTGATCATCCACGACGTGTTCCCCGACCCCGCCGACGGCGGTCGTCCCCCGTACGAGATCTACTGCCGCGCACTCGACAGCGGCGAGTTCACCGAGGTGTCGGTGACGGGGTCGCTGCGAGTTCTCGAACGCACGGGCGGCACGGTCGGGGTCCTGCCGGGCGCGTGACCGTCCGCCGTCGAGAAAGTCAGCCGCGCGGGGCATACACCGCGCGGCTGTCTTTTCCGTCGGCCGGTGTCGGACGCGGCTGCTGTCAGACGCGGACGCCGCAGCCTTCGCTGCAGCGGTCGGCACCCACCAGTTCCACAGGCGCCGCCGCGTCACGGAACAGTCCGCTGCCACCGGTGGTGCGGGAGAGCGCGTCGGCGGCGAGAACCACCGCGGCGCTCGTCCACGAACTCTTCTCCACCGGCCAGCGTTTGCCGTCACTGAAAACCAGTCCGGTCCAGTACGATCCGTCCGGATCGCGCAGGTGCTGCATCGCCGCGAACAGTTCCTTTGCGCGCGTGTTGCTTCCGAGCGCGTCGAGGGCCAGGACCAGCTCACACGTCTCGGCGCCCGTCACCCACGGTTTGTGATCGACGCACCGGATGCCCAGCCCGTCCACCACGAAGTCGTTCCAGCGTTCCCGGATGCGTTCGTGCGCAACGGTTCCGCGGACGGCTCCCCCGAGGACCGGGTAGTACCAGTCCATGGAGTATTCCGGTTTGGGGGTGAACACCTCCGGGTGCCGCCGCAGCGCGTGCCCGAGCCGGTACAGCGCGAACTCCCACTCCGGCTGCGGATCACCCACGGCCTCCGCAAGACGCAACGCGCACCGGAAACCGTGATGGATGCTCGAACACCCGGTGAGGAGAGCTTCCTCCGCGATACCGGATTCGTTTCGAGCCCAGAAGATCTCGCCGCCGGGCGCCTGCATGGACAGCACATGTTCGAGGGCGGCCTTCACCGTCGGCCACATGTGCTCGACGAACCGGACGTCGCCGGTGACGAGATGGTGATGCCACACCCCGACGGCGATGTACGCCGCGAAATTACTGTCGGAGTCGGCGTTTTCGATCGTGTCGCAGCGGAACTGCATCGGCCACGACCCGTCCGCGCGCTGGGTGCGCCGCGACCACTCGAACGCAGCCTCGGCCTCCTCGCGCAGCCCGGTCACGGTCAGCGCCATCGCGGATTCGATGTGGTCCCACGGATCGGTATGCCCGCCCGGGAACCACGGGATCGCTCCCGAGGACTGCTGCATGTCGGCGATGGCGTGCCCGGTGCGGAGGCACTCCTGGGCGGAGAGCACGCCCGGCACCGACGGAACCGCTGGTGCGCCCCTGTCAGCGCGCCGCAACGGGGACGACCGGCTTCTCGACGTAGAAGACCACGCTCTTTCCCATGATCGGATCGAGGACCGATTCGAGGGTGCGGGTCAGCCACGGTTTGTGCATCAGATCCCACACGAGCAGCTTGTGATACGCCTTCGTCAGCACGTGATCGTCGTTGTCGACGCCGACCGCGCACTTGAGCCACCAGTACGGCGCGTGCAGGGCGTGCGCGTGGTCGCGACCGCGGATCTTCAGGCCGGCCGCGGTGAGCTTGGCGGCGAGTTCGTCGGCCTTGTAGATGCGAATGTGTCCACCCTCGACCTCGTGATAGGCATCGGACAGTGCCCAGCAGATCTTCTCGGGGAACCAGCGCGGCACCGTGATCGCCGCGACCCCGCCCGGCTTGAGCACGCGGGTGAACTCCTCGATCGCGCGCACGTCCTGCGGCACGTGCTCGAGCACCTCGGAGATGAGCACCACATCGAACGTCTCGTCGTCGTAAGGCAGTTCGAGCGCGTCACCCACTTCGGCGCGCGCGCGTGCCCCGGCGGGGACCTCGCCCTCGAGCTCCATCGCCGCGAACATCTCGGCGACCGCTTTCATGTCGTCCGCGCTCCGGTCGAACGCGACGACGTCCGCCCCGCGCCGGTACAGCTCGAAGGAGTGCCGGCCGGCGCCCGCGCCGATATCGATGGCGCGGTGGCCGGGCGCAACTCCGAGACGGCCGAAATCGACGGTCAGCATCAGTGGTTCGCCTTTCGTGTCTGCGCTGCGATCGCGTCGTCGTAGACGCATGCGGTCTGTGCGGCCACTGCCGACCAGCTGTACCGGTCGAGGACCCGTTGCCGGGCCGCCGCACCGAGCCGGTCCCGTTCGGCCGGGTCGTCGAAGAGCGCCGCGAGCGCCGCCGCGAGTTTCTCGCCGTCACCGGGGGGAACGAGCACACCGGCATCGCCGACGACCTCGGGGATCGCGCCTGCGCGGCTCGCAACGAGCGGTGTCCCGCATGCCATGGCCTCCACCGCGGGCAGTGAGAAACCTTCGTAGAGCGACGGGACCGCGGCGATCTCCGCGGAACCGAGGAGCGCGGCGAGCTCGGCGTCGTCGATGCCCGACACGGTGCGCACGATGTCCCCGATGCCGAGTTCGTCGATGAGCCGCGCGGTCACACCGCCTTCGGCGAGCTTCGAGACGAGCACCAGTTCGACGGTCCGCTCGGTCCGCAGCTTGGCGACGGCGCCGAGCAGCGTCGACACGCCCTTGAGCGGTGCGTCGGCGCTCGCCACGCACACGATGCGTCCCGGCACCCGGGCGCCGGCGGGAGGGGCGAACAGTTCGGTGTCGACGCCGAGCGGGATCGTGTGCAGATTTTCCGGGTCGACGTCGAACGCCGTGCGGATGTCGTCCGCCGAGGACTCGGACACGGTGAGCAACGTTCCGATCCGGCGGGCGACCCGTGCCTGCATGCGCAGGAAGCCGTACCAGCGGCGCAGGGTCAGTTTGCGGCGCCACGTGGTGGCCTGCGCGAGATCGAGTTCGCGGTCGCGGGTGATGGGATGGTGGATCGTCGCGACGAGGGGAAGCCCGGCGTCGGCGATGCGGAGCAATCCGTACCCGAGGCACTGGTTGTCGTGCACGACGTCGAATTCGCCGGCCCGTGCGCGAAGGAGCTTCGCCGCCCGCAGGCTGAACGTGAGCGGCTCGGGGAAGCCCGCGGTCCACATCGTCGCGACCTCCAGGACGTCGACGAGGTCGCGGAACTCCCGGGGTTTCGGGGTGCGGAAGGGGTCGTCGTCGCGGTAGAGGTCGAGGCTGGGGACCTTCGTGAGGGTGACGCCGGGATCGAGCTCCGGGTAGGGCTGGCCCGAGAACACTTCGACGTCGTGCCCGAGGGCGGCGAGTTCTCGGCTCAGATGCCGGACGTAGACGCCCTGGCCGCCGCAGTGCGGCTTACTCCGGTACGACAGGAGAGCAATTCGCACGGTCACCTCGTTCCTCGTCGCCGGCGGCGTCCGACCAAGATCGCACCACTCTAGAACATGTTCTTGTTCGAGGTCACGACACTGGGACGGCGCGGATACTTTCGGAAGATCAGTAACGGTATACGACGAAGGCCCGGTATCTCATCGATACCGGGCCTTCGTCTGAAGCGACCCTGACGGGACTCGAACCCGCGACCTCCGCCGTGACAGGGCGGCGCGCTAACCAACTGCGCCACAGGGCCATGAAAGAACCCTGACGGATTCTCACAGCAGGACCCACCGCGAACGGTGGGTCCGAAGTATGAAGTTATATGGTGGCCAGGGCCGGGATCGAACCGGCGACCTTCCGCTTTTCAGGCGGACGCTCGTACCAACTGAGCTACCTGGCCGGGACGGCACCCGAACCGAATGCCGATCGCATATTCTCTGCGACCCTGACGGGACTCGAACCCGCGACCTCCGCCGTGACAGGGCGGCGCGCTAACCAACTGCGCCACAGGGCCAGAACATTCTTCACTTGTACTGCACCCTCCGGCGTACACCGAAGAGTACCCCCTACGGGATTCGAACCCGCGCTACCGCCTTGAAAGGGCGGCGTCCTAGGCCGCTAGACGAAGGGGGCCCAGACCGGATTGCTCCGACCCGCACCCTCAACGGCGTTCGTGTTCCGTTGGGAGCTTGGATAGCTTAGGACACCGCTTTCCCGATTCACAAATCAGCAGGTCACAAGCTCTATTGCGGGGGATTCGCCGCGGCCGGCCAACCCTCCCGGTGCCACCGGTCGAGCCATTCCTGCGACGCCATCGCCTCGAGCGGGACCTCCAGGCACATCTCGAACCGCGCGCGTACGTCGCCATCGGAAGACGTCAGGTCGGTCATGTACCGCTGTCCCGCCAGCGCCGCGCTGATCACCTCGACGAAGCGCCGGATGTCGGCACCCGGCCGGAACAGCCCCTCGCGCTGCGCCTCCTCCGCGAGGCGATACCCGGCCGTTCCCCACACGGAGCCGCCCCGCAACCGCGCCTCGGATTCGAACTCCGGCTCGATCAAGAGCTTGAACTCGGCGCGGATGATGACGTCCCGCTGCAGGGCGTCCGCGAGTTCGGTGACCATTCCGTGCAGACGTTCGAACGGATCGAGCCCGGGAGCCTGCACCCACCGGTCGACGAGCGCTCGGTATCGCGCGAGCCCTTCCTCGAGCACGGCACGGGCGAGCGCTTCCTTCGAGTCGAAGTGGAAGTACATCGCGCCCTTGGTGGCGTTCGAATGCTCCAGAATCGTGTTGATCGACGCCGCCGCGTAACCGCGCTTGGAGAACTCCGCCGCAGCGGATTCCACGATCGCTGCCCGCGTGCGCCTCGCGCGTTCCTGTTGAGGTGCCATGGGGTGAAGCCTCCGAACCTGACCGCCCCCCTCAATAGTCTGCCCCCGCGGACAACTGTAGACGTCCACCGGATATCGCCGCCGCACCCGCACGTAGCAGCTCAAACGGTCCCCCGCGGCTACGCTGGAAGAACACACCGGGTGGTACGATTTTCTACGGCTCGGGTGCGACGCAGGGGGTGAGCATCCGAGCCGCCGAGAGATTTTCGGTTCCCGGATACCCCCGCGCGGCACTCTGTGGTTACACTGTGCGCCCACGCCCCTATAGCTCAGTTGGTAGAGCTACGGACTTTTAATCCGCAGGTCGTAGGTTCGAGCCCTACTGGGGGCACCGAGACGTGGCGGGCTGATCCGATCAGTCCGCCGCGTCGGACTTCCTCCTCTGCTCCAGCTCCCGCGCTTCCCGCTCGGCTGCCGCTTCCTTCTCGGCGCGCTGCAGTTCCAGTTCGCCGCGTGCGCGGCGCAGTTCGTCACCGCGTTTGCGGTGACGCATGCTCACGACGGCGGCGATCACGAACACCAGGGCCCCGAGGACGGCGCCGATGAGAGACGCACCCCGGAAGCCGGGACCGTCCACATCGAGGATCCGCTCCCCCGCGTGGGCCGCGTTGCCGCCGCCGAGCACGATGCTCAGAGTCATCAGATTCGGCACGGCGACCAGGAGCGCGACGATCGCGAGCACGATCTGCAGCCCGCGGTGATACCGCCAGTCGCGCACGCGCCACACCCACGACAACAACGCCAGCGGCACGAACGTGCACAGGAAGCCGAACATCAGGCCCCACAACGTTCCCCGCACCATCCCACCGTCGGCGAGGCCCGCGATCCGCTGGGCCCACCAGCGGGGCACGAACGCCGCGAGGACGAAGTAGAGGACGACCAGGGCCACCAGCCCCAGCAACACCCACGCGGTCCTCTTCACCCACTTCGGCGCGCCGGTCCGGGCGACCCCGGATTCGAGCGTCTCGTCCGACATGTCGCACCTTCCCTCTGTCCGTTTCGTGCGTATTCCACCCTACGGATCGCGGCACGGCCCCGCCTTTCATCCGGGAATCGGCGCCGAATTTGGATACCGTGTGGTCGCTCACGGAAACGATCCGACGATCGATGGGAGTGGCATGCGGAGTTTCGTCGACCTTGGTCTGTTCCTGTCCGCAATCGCAGTGGGGATCGGGACGTTCCTTCCCGTCGTCGGAGGCGTGCGGGCAACCGAGATTCCACTCGCCTCGCTGCGGGACGGTTTCGAGGGAGGCGACCTGAGCGCGCTCGCCGGCCCCGATCTGCCGTTGCACCTGTCCCTCGCATTGCCGTTGGCCGCAGCCGCGATCCTGCTGCTGGTCGCCGCACTGTTCGACTCGGTCGCGGCCGCGTGGGCCGGCGCGATCCTCGGCACCGCGGTCGTCGTCGTGCTGGCGGTGCGGGTGCAGCAGTCGTTCGGCGAGTACATCCGGGACAACCACAGCACCGTGCTCACGAACCAGAACGGATTCGTCCTACTCCTGAGCGGAACCGTGGTCGCACTGCTGTGCGGCCTGCTCTCCGTGCGCAGGCCCACAGCGCAATCCGGCGTGTGATCGAGAACGGACATTCGGTACACGAACGACGCGCGCCGAATTTGCACGGCTGACGGGGAACGACTGGTTAGGCTTCGCCACAACGGGCAAATCGCATCCTGGAGCGCCCCTTACCCAGACAGGTTCTCATGGCAACTCTCGACGACCTTCTCTCCCAGATTCCTGTCGCTCAGATCGCGGAGCGGCTCGGCGTGGACCAGCAGACCGCGGAGACGGCCGTGCGCGCCGCACTGCCGACCCTCGTCGGTGGTCTCGACGCCAACGCGAAGGATCCGGCCGGTGCCGCCTCGCTGCTCTCCGCCCTGGACAATCACTCCGGTGACCTCGTCGAGGGCGGCGTGAACGTGGCCGACGTGGACACCGAGGACGGCAGCAAGATCGTCGCCAACGTGTTCGGTGAAAACAAGGACCAGGTCATCAGCACCCTCGGCGGCGTCAACGGCACCGGTGGCAACGAACTGGTCGCCAAGCTCCTGCCGATCCTCGCGCCGATCGTGCTGTCGTTCATCGCCAAGCAGCTCACCGGCGGCGGACAGGGCGCGACCACGGCGACGGCGTCGGCTCCGAGCCAGGGCGGCCTCGGCGATCTGCTGGGCGGTCTCCTCGGCAGCGCGGCGGGCGGTTCCGGCGGCGCAGGCGCACTCGGCGACGTTCTCGGCAGCGTGCTGGGCGGCAACGCCGGCAGCGGGCTCGGTGGCCTGCTGGGCGGTCTGCTCGGCGGCGGCAAGCGCTGACCACAGCACCTCCACTCGGGGCGGCGACATCGCGATGTCGCCGCCCCGAGTCGTTTCACGCTCGACTTTCGTGCGTCCCGTGCATCACCGTGCGTCGTGATCGGGATCGCCCACAGGAGCCTGTACCGTGTCCCACGGCATGTGATGTGATCTGAAGCACTCGTCGGAAACGCTGAGATGCGCGCCACCGATCGTGCCTACAGTGCGTCCGAACGCAACCTACGGTGCCGTAGGCTGGAGTGCGTCAATCAACCACGGAGGGAAATCGGAATGACGCGAGTCATGACTCAGCTGGAGCTACTGCGCGAGCTGGAGCCCGTAGCGGAGGCGAACGTCAACCGACACCTCTCCATGACACGCGACTGGCACCCCCACGACTACGTGCCGTGGGACGAGGGCCGCAACTTCGCGGCCATGGGCGGCGTGGACTGGGACCCGGAGCAGTCGCGGCTCGGTGAGGTCGCCAAGGCGGCGATGATCACGAACCTGCTGACCGAGGACAACCTGCCGTCCTATCACCGCGAGATCGCCGAGAACTTCTCCCGCGACGGCGCCTGGGGTACGTGGGTCGGCCGCTGGACCGCCGAGGAGAATCGGCACGGCATCGTCATGCGCGACTACCTGGTCGTGACCCGCGGTGTCGACCCGGTCGCGCTCGAGAACGCCCGCATGGAACACATGACCAACGGCTTCTCCTCGCCCGGCGACACCGGAATGCTGCACTCGGTCGCGTACGTGACGTTCCAGGAGCTGGCCACCCGGGTCTCGCACCGCAACACCGGCAAGGCGTGCGACGAGCCGATCGCCGACAAGATGCTCCAGCGCATCGCGGCGGACGAGAACCTGCACATGATCTTCTACCGCAACATCTGCGAGGCCGCCCTCGACGTCGCGCCCGTCCAGACACTGCAGGCGATCACCCAGGTTCTGAAGAACTTCCAGATGCCCGGTGCGGGAATGCCTAACTTCCGCCGCAACGGCGTGCTCATGGCCAAGCACGGCATCTACGACCTGCGCCAGCACCTGGACGATGTCGTCCAGCCGGTGCTGCGCAAGTGGAACATCTTCGAGCGCGACTTCGGGGCCGACGGCGCCGAGACCCTCGACGAACTGGGCACGTTCCTCGAAGACCTGGAACGTCAGGCCGTGAAGTTCGAGGAGATGCGCGACCGCTCGCTGGCCCGTGAGGCCGCGCGCCGCGAACGCGCCGAAGCCGCGGTCTGACCGCGGCAATTCCGTGCCGGTGGCGTCCACCGGATATCCTGTGCCCGGCACCGAACGATTTCGGTGCCGGGCACAGTTGCTCAGTTCGGGCGGAATCTCGCCCCTGCTTCCGACATCGTTTCTTTCCGAGGTTTGCATGTCCCGCCTTCGCATCGGCTCGCTCGAACTCGACAGTCCGGTCGTGCTGGCCCCGATGGCCGGGGTCACCAACGTCGCGTTCCGCACCCTGTGCCGTGAACTCGAGCTCGAACGCGCCGGCAGCACGTCGGGCCTGTACGTGTGCGAGATGGTGACCGCCCGCGCGCTCGTCGAACGCCATCCCGTGACGATGCACATGACGACCTTCGGTCCCACCGAAACGCCGCGGTCGCTGCAGCTCTACACGGTCGACCCCGACATCACGTACGCCGCGGCGAAGATGATCGTCGACGAGAATCTCGCCGACCACATCGACATGAACTTCGGATGCCCCGTCCCGAAGGTGACCCGCAAGGGCGGCGGTTCCGCGCTGCCGTACAAGCGCCGCCTGTTCGGCCAGATCGTCGCGGCCGCGGTCCGGGCGACCGAGGGCACCGACATCCCCGTGACCGTCAAGTTCCGCATCGGCATCGACGACGAACATCACACCCATCTCGACGCCGGGCGCATCGCCGCGGCCGAAGGCGCCGCGGCGGTGGCCCTGCACGCCCGCACCGCGGCCCAGCGCTACTCCGGCACCGCCGACTGGAACGAGATCGCGCGCCTCAAGGAACACGTCACCGACGTGCCGGTGCTCGGCAACGGCGACATCTTCGACGCCACCGACGCCGCGAAGATGATGGAACAGACCGGATGCGACGGCGTCGTCGTCGGCCGAGGCTGCCTCGGCCGCCCGTGGCTGTTCGCGGAGCTGTCCGCCGCGCTGAACGGCCGTGAGATCCCCACTCCCCCGGCGCTCGGGGAGGTCGCGCAGATCATGCGGCGTCATGCCCGGCTGCTCGCCGATCACCACGGTGAGGACAAGGGCATGCGGGAAATCCGCAAGCACATCGCCTGGTACATGCGCGGGTTCCCCGCCGGATCCGACCTGCGCAACGGACTCGCGCGCGTCTCGAGCCTCGCCGAACTCGACGACCTGCTCGGCCGCCTCGATCCCGACGTGCCGTTCCCGAAGGACGCCGAAGGGCCCCGCGGTCGCCAGGGCTCGCCCAGTGCGGTGGCCCTGCCCGACGGATGGCTCGACGACCCCGAGGACACCCTGGTGCCCGCCGGTGCCGACATGATGCATTCGGGCGGCTAGATCGCACAGGCGCATACCGGCGCCTGACGCGCCGGACCGGCGAAGATACCGAGCATTCCGTCGGACATCTCGATGCAATACTCGTCGGTCAGTATCATGGCGGGGTCGCCGACACGGCGGATGCAACGAGAAGCGGAACATCCGCGGAGAGGCGAGGGATCGGTGGGAGAGGAGCACGACTCGGGCCTGCCCGACTCTCGCGCTCCCTGGGAACGTCCGATCGCGCACACCGGCCGCGTGGAGCGGCAGGACCCCGACCAGCCGCATCGACGGCACAGCGCTCCCGAGGCGACGTCCCGCCGAACCGAAGGCCGCAACCGCAGGGCCGCGCAGCCCGGCGATTCCGAGCAGCTCACCGTCGCCGACCTGATGAACAAGGTGGGCCGCGACAGCGCTCCCGTGGAACGCCGCGAGCAGGCCGCTCCCCCACCCGATCGGACACCTGCGCCGACACCGCCGGCGCCGATGCCACCCGTGGCCCGACGCGAACCGCCCGCGCCGGTACCGCCCCCGGTTCCGTCGGCACCGCCCATGCGGTCGATGCCCGTGTCCCGGCCGGTTCCGCCTGCCCGGCCCGCACCGTCGCCGCCGGAGTCGGCCGCCGAACAGACCCGGATCGCAGAACCACCCCGGGTTCCCGAACCAGCCCGGGGTGCCGCCCAGCCCCGGGCCGAGAGACCACCGGTCGTCGAACCACCGCGGGTCACCGCGACGACGCTGCCACCCCCGCGCCGGCCGCGCAGCGAACCGGTGGCTCCGGACGACGAACCGACCGTGCAGATCGAGGCGGTGGATCCGGGCGAGTCCGTCGAGCCCCCGGAACAGCCGGAGGAACGCACGGGCGCGGACACGCGGAAGCCGCCGGGCAGGACCGACGGGCTCAGCCGGCTCGCGCTCAGCAAACGCAGACGCAGGTCCCGGCTCGCAGCTCTGGGCCGGACAGGAGTTGCCCTCGCGTCGGTGCTGACCTTGGTCGGCACCGGCGGCATCTGGGGGTACATGCGGTCCACCGAGGCAGGCTTCTCCCAGATCGCCGCGCTGGACACCGAGTCCACCGACATCGTCGACCCGGTCGGGCAGACCGGCGACGAGACCTACCTGATCGTCGGTACCGACACCCGGGCCGGGGCGAGCGGCTCGATCGGCGCCGGCACGGTGGAGGACGCGGAGGGTGCACGTGCCGACACCGTCATCCTCGTCAACATCCCTGCGGATCGCAGCCGGGTCGTCGCGGTGTCGTTCCCCCGCGACCTCGATGTGGAACGTCCCGTGTGCCGCGGCTGGGACAGCGTCACCGGCGACTACTCGTCCGACATCTATCCGGAGGCCGAGGGCGACAAACTCAACGCGACCTACGCGCTGGGCGGACCGAAGTGCCTGGTGAAGGTGATCCAGAAGATGTCCGGTCTGAAGATCGGACATTTCGTGGGGATCGACTTCGCCGGGTTCGAATCCATGGTCGACGGCATCGGCGGCGTCGAGGTGTGCACCACCGCGCCGCTGATCGACGGCGAACTCGGTGAGATCCTCCCGAACGCGGGCCGGCAGACGCTCGACGGCCGGAAGGCATTGGACTACGTCCGCGCCCGCAAGGTCGAAGCCGAGGGCAACGGCGACTACGGCCGGATCGCCCGGCAGCAGAAGTTCCTGTCGTCCCTCCTGCGGTCGGCGCTGTCCAACAAGGTGCTGCTCGATCCCGGCAAGCTCAACGGCTTCATCAACGCGTTCACCCAGGCCACCTTCGTCGAGAACGTCAACACCGAGTCGCTGGTCAAACTCGGCCGTTCCCTGCAGAACGTCGACGCCGGTGCGGTCACCTTCCTGACCGTGCCGACGGACGGCACCAACGACTGGGGCAACGAGATCCCGCGCCTGGACGACATCAAGGCGATCTTCCAGGCCATCATCGACGACGAGCCGCTGCCCGGCGAGAAGCGGAACGAACCCGAACCGAGCGAGGCCGCGGCCGAGGCCACTACGGCGGCACCGTCGGCGCCGGCACCGGTGCTGCCGGCCCAGGAATTCGTCGACACGTCGTACATCACGCTGCAGGTGTCCAACGCGTCCGGTGAAGCCGGTCTCGCCGCGCGGACTGCGGAGACGCTGGGCGCGTACGGCTACTCCATCTACGCCGTCGGCAACTACTCCGGCACCAGCGCGCAGACGATCGTGCGGTTCACCCCCGGTCAGGAAGCCGAAGCCGCCACGGTCGCGTCGATGATCCCCGGTGCCGTGCTCCAGAAGCTGTCGTCCTCCGCCGATCGTCTCGGCGTCGTCGAGGTCGTGCTCGGGTCGGGCTTCGACGGCACGATCGCGGAACCTCAGCTTCCCGGCACGCTCCTGAAGCCCATGCCCGTCGAGGACGCACCCGCGGACGCGATCGAGCTTCCCGTCGATCTCGCGGTGACGAACGCCGGCGACGACTCCTGCAGCTGACCTGCTCTCATCGGGTGTCGGATTCGGATCGGTCGTTCATCGAGCATTCACCCAGCGCTCGTGACGTGGCCTTCTTACCGCCGTAGGCTTCGAGATTATGCGCGTCGCCTACAACGAACAGATGACAGAACTCGCCGATCTCCTCGGCGAGATGGCCGGCCTGGCCGGCCTCGCCATGGAACGCTCCACCGAGGCCCTCCTCCATGCCGATCTGCCACTGGCCGAGATCGTCATCGGTGAGCACGACAAGATCACCGAACTGAGTGCGATCTGTGAAGAGAAGGCGTTCGCGCTCCTTGCCCTGCAGGGGCCGGTGGCCGGCGACCTGCGAGGGGTTGTCAGCGCCATCCAGATCGTCGCCGACATCGACCGGATGGGGGCGCTGGCCCTGCACGTGGCGAAGGCCACGCGTCGACGCCACCCCAACCACGTGCTGCCGGAGGAAGTGAACGGCTACTTCGCCGAGATGGGACGCATCGCCGTTGCCCTGGGAGCCGCCACCAAGGAAATCCTCGAGACCCGCGACCCCGAGCGGGCGGCGCGGCTGCACGAGGAGGACGAGGCGATGGACGACCTGCACCGGCACCTGTTCACGGTCCTGATGGACCGGGAGTGGAAGCACGGAGTCGCCGCCGCCGTCGACGTGACGCTGCTCGGCCGGTTCTACGAGCGCTTCGCCGACCACGCCGTCGAGGTCGGGCGCCGGGTCGTCTTCATCGTCACCGGCAAGCTGCCGACCGACGAGGACTTCCGCGCCTTCCGTGACAAGGTCGACCACCTGACGGTGTGCCCGGAGCAGCAGTAGCACGCGCGAAGGGGCCCGGCCGGAACAGTTCCGGCCGGGCCCCTTTTTCGTCGGCGCCTTCGGATACTGTGCGATCCAGGGCGTGTCTCCCAATCCTCAGCCGAAGCGACCGGAGATGTAGTCCTCGGTGGCCTTCTGCGTCGGGTTCGAGAAGATCTTCTCGGTGTCGTCGATCTCGACGAGCCTGCCCGGCTTGCCGGTGGCCTCGAGGTTGAAGAACGCCGTCTGGTCGCTCACCCGCGCGGCCTGCTGCATGTTGTGGGTGACGATGACGATCGTGAAGTCCCGCTTGAGTTCGGTGATCAGGTCCTCGATGGCGAGGGTCGAGATAGGGTCGAGCGCCGAGCACGGCTCGTCCATGAGCAGCACGTCCGGCGAGACCGCGATCGCCCGGGCGATGCACAGACGCTGCTGCTGACCACCGGACAGACCGCCGCCCGGCTTGTCGAGCCGGTCCTTGACCTCGTTCCACAGGTTCGCGCCACGCAGCGATCGTTCGGCGATCTCGTCGAGCTTCTTCTTGTCCCGCAGACCCTGCAGCTTCAGGCCGGCGACGACGTTGTCGCGGATCGACATCGTGGGGAACGGATTCGGGCGCTGGAACACCATGCCGATGGTCTTGCGCACACCGACCGGATCGACCGACGAGTCGTAGATGTCCTCGCCGTCGAGCAGCACCGACCCCTCGACGCGCGCGCCCGGAGTCACCTCGTGCATGCGGTTGAGCGACCGCAGCACCGTCGACTTGCCGCAGCCCGACGGGCCGATGAACGCGGTGACGTTGCGCGGGGGTACCGACAGCGTCACGTCGGACACGGCATGGAACTTGCCGTAGTAGATGTTGACGTCCTTGAGATCCAGACGCTTGGCCATTACCGGCTCCCTACTGGTGTATCGATCTGGGCGAGTTGAGGCATGGGTGTCGGCCTACTTGGCGGTGCCGACCTGCGAGAAGCGGCCGATGAGCTTGGCGGCGACGTTCAGCACCGCGATGACCAGGATGAGGGTCAGGGCGGCGCCCCAGATGCGCATGGAACCGGCTTCGGTGGGGTTGTTCATCTCGGCGACCATGACGCCCGGTAGCGAGCCCATCTCGCCGCCGAACAGGTTGAAGTTGATGAAGGGTGCGTAGCCGACCAGGATCAGCAGCGGCGCGGTCTCGCCCATGACGCGGGCAAGCGCGAGCATGATGCCGGTGATGATGCCGGGAAGGGCCGTCGGCAGCACGATGCGGGCGATGGTCTTCCATTTCGGGACGCCGAGGGCGTACGACGCTTCACGCAGGTCCTGCGGCACGATGCGGAGCATCTCCTCGGTGCTGCGGACCACGACCGGCACCATGAGCAGCACCAGCGCCAGCGACACCGCCAGCGCCGACTTCGGGAACCCGAAGGTGGCGATCCACAGGGCGTAGATGAACAGCGCCGCGACGATCGAGGGAACACCGCTGAGGATGTCCACCATGAACGTGGTGATCCGGGCGAGCTTCGAGTTGCCCGCGTACTCGACGAGGTAGATCGCGACGAACACACCGAGCGGGATGGAGATGAGACCGCAGACCAGTCCCTGCATGAGTGTGCCGACGAGCGCGTGGTAGATGCCGCCGCCGGTCGACGAGGCGGTCAGGCCGCTGAACGAGTGGGTGAACCACGTTGCGGAGAGCAGCGCGGGCAGGCCCTTCGCGATCACGGTGATGAGCACCCACGCGAGCGGCACCAGTGCGATCAGCACCGAGAGCGTGACGAGGACGGTCGCGGTGTAGTCGGTCAGACGCCGGCGTGCTCCCACACCCCGGAAGGCCTTCCCCTTGACGGGGGTGTCGAGAACGGTGGTCGACATGGGTCAGTCCCTCTTTCCGGCGACGATCATGCGGGCCGCGGCGTTGACCACGAAGGTGAGCACGAACAGGACCAGGCCCGCGGCGATGTAGGCACCGGCCTGGATGTCGTTGTTGAACTCGGCGTATCCGAGGGCGATCTTCGAGGCGATGGTGGCGCCGCCGTCGAACAGCGACCACGAGAACGCCTGCGACGTGGTGCGCAGGATCATGTACAGGGCCATGGTCTCGCCCAGTGCGCGGCCGAGGCCCAGCATCGAGCCGCTGATGTAACCGGACTTGCCGAACGGGATGACCGTGGTCTTCACAACCTCCCAGCGAGTGGCACCGAGCGCGAGCGCGGCCTCGATGTGCGCGACGGGTGTCTGCACAAACACCTCGCGGCTGACCGCGGCGATGGTCGGCAGGATCATCACGGCGAGAACGATTCCCGCGGTGAAGATGGTGCCACCACCGACGATCGACCCGGAGCCGTCCGCGAAGAGCGGGAACCAGCCGAGGCTGTCGTTGAGCCACTGCGCGAACGGGCGGATCGCGGGCGCGAGCACCAGCAGGCCCCACAGGCCGTACACGATCGACGGCACCGCCGCGAGCAGATCGATGACGTACGCAAGAGGCCTCTTGATCCGCTCGGGGCAGTACGAGGTGAGGAAGATGGCGATGCCCAGCGCCACGGGCATCGCGAGGATCAACGCGAACACCGACACCAGAACCGTGACCTGGAACAGGTCGAGCACGCCGAAGGCCATCTTTTCGATGTCCTGCGTGACCCACTCACGACTGGTCAGGAAGTTGACGGTGTTGCGTTGCAGCGCCGGCACCGCTCGCCACACCAGGAACACCGCGATGGCGCCGATGATCAGCGAGATGAGGACGGCCGACCCGGAGGCCAGCGAACCGAAAATCCTGTCGCCCGGCCTTTTCACCGGCTTCCGGCGGCCGGTGTTGGACTCTGTAATCGTGGCCTCCGGGGTGCTGCCGTGCGGACCGCCCGCCCCCGCACCCCCGGAGTCGAGGGTCGCGGTGCGAGGTGCCGAAGTGGTGGGCGCGTCACTCATCTGCGCTCGCAATCTTTCTAGGCATGAATATAGTTCCGAGCGGTCGTCGCACTGCAGCGGATCAGGCGATGGCGTCGATGGACTCGGTCAGCTTGGCCTTGAACGAATCCGGCAGCGGGACGTAACCCTGCTCCGCCAGACCCGCCTGTCCCTCGTTGGCGGCGCTCGTGAGGAACGACTTGACCGCGGCCGACGTGTCGGCGTCGTAGCCGGCGGAGCACACGATCTCGTAGGTGGCGAGGACCAGCGGGTACGCACCGGCTTCGGTGCTGCCGTAGATCGAGGACAGGTCGAGGGTGAGGTCGCCGCCACCGGTGCTCGCGAACGCGGCGCCCTCGATGGCCTTGCCGGCGGTCGCCTCGCTGAGCTCGACGGGACCGGAACCGTTGTCGATCTGCGCGATGCTGAGATTGTTCTGCTCGGCGAAGGAGCTCTCGACGTACGTGACGGCACCCGGCGTGCTGCCGACGGCCTGCGCGACGCCGGCAGAGCCCTTCGCGCCCTCGCCGACACCGCCGGTGAAGTCGGAGCCGGCGCCGGTGGTCCAGACACCGGCCGAAGCGGCTTCGAGGTATTTCTGGAAGTTGTCGGTGGTGCCCGACGAATCCGAGCGGACGATCGGTGCGATGGTCGAATCCGGCAGGGCCGCACCGCTGTTCAGTGCTGCGATGGCCGGATCGTTCCACTTGGTGATGCCACCGTTGAAGATCTTCGCGATGGTGGGTCCGTCGAGCACCAGGTTGTCGACGCCCTCGAGGTTGTAGGCGATCGCGACCGGGCCGAACACGAGCGGCAGGTTCCAGGCCGGGTTGCCGGCGCACCGCTCGGCGGCCTGCGCAGCCTGGTCACCCTTGATCGCGGAGTCCGAGCCGGCGAAGTCGATCTGCTTCGCGATGAACTGGGTGCGGCCGTCACCGGATCCGGACGGGTTGTAGGCGACGTTGACGTTCACACCCTTCTCCGAGCACACCGCGATGTAGGTGGAAACGAACGCGTCCATGGCGTTCTTCTGGGCGGAGGACCCGGCGGCCGACAGCGTCGGCTTGCCCTCGCACGTCGCGGCCGAGGCGGACGCGTCGACGTCGACGTCGGCAGCGTTGTTGTCGGTACCGCACGCGGCGAGTGTGACGGCTCCTGCGGCCAGCGCGCCGAGCAGGGCGCCACTGCGCTTGAAGTTCACCTTGTCTCCTCCGGAATTCACGACCGAGCAGGCACCGGTCGATTCCGGTGCCGGGCCGAAGTGGCTCGACCCGTAGCGAAGCTAGAGGCGGACAGTGGCCGGTCAGGGGACCGTCGGTGAACGGAAGGTTAACCGGCACCGAATACATGATGGGTGTATTGGATCCGTCACATTCCGTTCACCGATGCGGTGACGTCGGTCATGTGTTTACGGGGTGGGGTCGGCGTCCCGCGCGTAGGCGACGTCGACGTGGAACCGGTCGAACCCGAGCCGGCCGTAGGTGTTCAGTGCCGCCGTGTTGTCGCCCTCGACGTACAGCAGGACCGTTCCCAGGCCGCGGTCGCGCAGATACAGCAGGCCCGCCAGCGTCAGCAACCGGCCGAGGCCGCGACCCTGCGCCTGCGGGTCGATGCCCACCACGTACACCTCGCCGAGTGCCGGTTCGGTGTCGGTGGCGGCGTGCACCTTCGTCCAGTGGAAGCCGAGCAGTCGCTCGGGGTCTGCGCGGTCGAACGCCAGGAACAACCCGGCCGGGTCGAACCAGGGTTCGGCGCGGCGTTCGGCGACATCGGTCTCGGTCCAGCGGCCCTGTTCCGGGTGCCACGCGAATGCGGCCGCGTTGACCCGCAGCAGTTCGGCGTCGTCCTCGGGCCCGCGGTAGGTGCGCACGAGCAGGTCGTCCGGGACCTCGACGCCGGGCAGTTCCGGGGTGGTGAGGGAGCGGCGCATCTGCAGCAGTTCGCGCACTCCGGAAAGCCCGAGCCGCGCCGCGACCGCGCGCGCCGCGGGCAGGTCGCCGTGAGCCCAGACCCGGGTGCCGTCGCCCCCGGCCGACAGGGCGGCCTCGACGAGTTGTGTGCCGAGCCCGCGACCGCGGTGGGCGGGATCGACGACGACCTCGGCCATCGCGCTGTGTTCTCCGTGGCCGGGCACGAGGACCGCCCAGCCCGCGACCTCACCGTCGGCACGCACGACGAGGTGACGGGTGTCGTCGTCGCGGCCGAGCGAGTGCACGCCCTGTTCCGAGACGGGAGCGGTGCCGTCGGCGGCGGTCGCGCGGTCGAGGACCGCGCGCACTGCGGCGGCGACGTCGGGTGACGGACGAGTGTCGAATTCCATCCCGCCGAGGTTAGTCGGCCAACTCGGTCTCGGGGTCCTCGAACTCGACGGTGGGGACGCCGCCCTTGCCGGACTTGGTCGTGGGCCGCACCGCCTTGTAACCGACGTTGCGGACGGTGCCGATCAGCGACTCGTACTCCGGCCCCAGCTTGGCGCGCAGGCGCCGGACGTGGACGTCGACGGTGCGGGTGCCGCCGAAGAAGTCGTATCCCCACACCTCCTGCAACAACTGGGCACGAGTGAACACCCTGCCGGCGTGCTGTGCGAGGTACTTGAGGAGTTCGAACTCCTTGTACGTCAGGTCGAGCGGCCGACCGCGCAACCGGGCGGTGTAGGTGCCTTCGTCGATGGTCAGCTCGCCGAGCGTGATCTTGCCGGTGTTCTCGGGCGCGACCGCGCCACCGGAACGCCCGAGCAGCAGCCGCAGCCGCGCATCGAGTTCGGCCGGCCCGGTGCTGGTGAGCAGGATGTCGTCGAGACCCCATTCCGGGTTGACCGCCACCAGACCGCCTTCGGTGAGCACGGCGACGACGGGAACCGCCGAGCCGGTACTGCCGAGCAGCCGGCACAGTCCGCGGGCCGCGGCCAGGTCGGTGCGGGCATCGACGATCGCGATGTCCGCAGAACCCGCCTCCAGCAGAGACGACACTTCGGTCGGCGCGGGCCGGACGGAATGCGCCAGCAGCGCCAGCGACGGCAACACCGCGTCCGGGTTGGGGTCGGAGGTCAGCAGGAGCAGTTCCACCGGGCCTCCATTCTTGGTGTCACGAGAGCGCTCATTCACGTATGAACGACGCGCTACAGATTAGCCCCCCTTTTGTTACCGCCGTGTAAGCAGCCGAATGGCGCGCGTCGTTGCGTCGGTAACAATGGTCTGGTGCGGAAACTGATCCTCGGCCTCGTCGTCCTCCTGGGACTCGCCCTTCTCGTCGATTTCGGCGCGGCGGCGTGGTCCGAGTACCGGGTCTCGCGTGCCTTGCGCGAGGGCGGCGCCCTGACCGCCGATCCCGCGGTGACCATCCACGGCTTCCCGTTCCTGCAGCAGGCCCGCAACGGCCACTACGAGAACGTCGAGATCCGCGCCCAGGGCGTCCACAGCGACATGCTCGGCGACATCACCATCGAGGCGAACCTGATCGGTGCGCATGCGCAGGCCGCAGACCTGCTCGACGGGTCGATCCGGTCGGTGCCGGTGGACCTGCTCTACGGGCGGGTCCGCATCGACGCGACCGAACTGGGACGCCTCTACAACATCCCTGACCTGCAGATTTCCGCTCCGCCGGCCAGTAAATCGGACGGCACCGGAGGTTCCGGCGGGTCCGGCCCGACGACCGCCGGCGGCGTCGTGCTCACCGGCACCGTCCCGGTCGGTCCGGTCACCGCGCAGGTGAGCGTCCAGGCCGATCTGCTGCTCGACGACGACAGCGTCCGCATCGTCGCCTCGGATCTGTACTTCGGACCGGAGGGCAACGCCGACTTCACGGTGCCCGATCCGCTGAAGCCCGTCGTGCTCGGTCTGTTCACCACCACGATCGAACCGCAGGATCTGCCGTTCGGTGTGTATCCGACGTCGGTGGAGGCGCGCGGCTCGCAGATCGTCATCGAGGGTGAAGCCCGCGATACCGTCATCGACCTCGAGGAAGTGCAGCGACTGTGACCGGAATCATCGTTCTTCTCGTGGTCCTCGTCGCCGCCCTCGGGGTGGGCACGGTCCTGCGGTCCCGGTCCGGCGCCGTGCGCGAAGTAGCCGCCGAACCGGACACGGCCGGCGTCGACCCGCTGCTCTCCGCGCTCGGAATCGGTGACGGCCCGGAACCGGTGGTGCTGCACTTCTCCGCACCGTGGTGTGGCCCGTGCAGCGCCGTGCGCCGCGTCGTCACGCAGGTCGTCGACAATTTCGCGGCCACGCAGGACGGCCTGCCGATTCCCCGGGACGTCGAGGTCGATCTCGACGAAAATCCGGAGCTGGCAAGGAAATTGGGAGTTCTGTCGCTACCGACGACGTTCCTGTTCGGCGCGGACGGCACCGAACGGTTCCGGGTTTCGGGAGTTCCGACCGCGGCGGATCTGACATCTGCCCTGGTGCCGTTGCGTGCCCCTGGGGATTTGCTTTCCTGAGAACTTCGCTACACTCCCTGACGTGCATTACCGCCAAGAGCTGATGCTCACCCGACGCCGCGCAGTCGATCTGTGCCGCCTCGGTGGCTGTTGTTGTTCCTGCTGATCACCTCGACCTCGACGTCCATCACCCTCCGGTACGTCACCAGCACACGCCCGATGTGATCGCCCCGCGGTCCACCGACCGCATCCGGCACCTCGATCCCGCTACGCGCGCGCCCTCGAATCCCGCAGGAGCACTCCGATGTCCGTTCCAATTCCACAATCCCGCACCGTCGACCAGGTCGACGTCCGCGGCCCCCGGTTCGCCGCCTGGGTCACCACCGCTGTCCTCGTCGTCGTACTGATCGTCGCGACGTTCTCCGTCCCGGCAGCCGGCGTACTGCTCGCCGCGCAGACCTTGGTGTTCGCACTCGGGGCGGTGTTCGGCCCGCGCCGTAGCCCATACGGACTGCTCTACGCGACGCTGATCGCGCCGCGTCTGGGAGCACCGACCGAAACCGAACCCGTGCCGCCGCTGCGTTTCGCGCAGTTCGTCGGTTTCGTGTTCGCCGCCGTCGGTACCGTCGGGTTCCTCGCCGGAGCCGTCGTGGTCGGATCCGTCGCCACCGGGTTCGCACTGTTCGCCGCGCTGCTCAACGCAGCGTTCGGCCTGTGCCTCGGCTGCCGGATCTACCCGCTGGTGACGCGACTGCGCCCCGCGTCCACCTGACCCGCCCCCACCGACTTCCTCAGTCACCACCGAAAGGAATATCCATGGCTCGCTCCGACGTCCTGGTCTCTGCAGACTGGGCCGAGCAGAACCTCAACGCGCCGAAGACCGTCTTCATCGAGGTCGACGAGGACACCACCGCCTACGACGGTGGCCACATCCCCGGCGCGATCAAGCTCGACTGGCGCAAGGACCTGCAGGACGGCGTGCGCCGCGACTTCCTGAACCAGGAGCAGTTCTCCGAGCTGCTGTCCGCCAAGGGCGTCGCCAACGACGACACCGTCGTGCTGTACGGCGGCAACAACAACTGGTTCGCGGCCTACGCGTACTGGTACTTCAAGCTGTACGGCCACCAGGACATCAAGCTGATCGACGGCGGCCGCAAGAAGTGGGAGCTCGACGGTCGTGAGCTGTCGAAGGAGCCCGTCACCCGCCCGGCCACCGAGTACAAGGCCGCCACGCCGGACACCTCGATCCGCGCGTTCCGCGACGACGTGATCGCCGCGATCGGCAAGGCCAACCTGGTCGACGTGCGCTCCCCCGACGAGTACTCCGGCAAGATCCTCGCGCCGGCGCACCTCCCGCAGGAGCAGGCGCAGCAGCGCGGCCACGTCCCCGGTGCCATCAACATCCCGTGGAGCACCACCGCCAACGAGGACGGCACCTTCAAGTCCGACGAGGACCTTGCAAAGCTGTACGCGGACAAGGGATTCGACGACTCCAAGGAGACCATCGCCTACTGCCGCATCGGCGAGCGCTCGAGCCACACCTGGTTCGTGCTGCAGGAGATCCTCGGCAAGAAGAACGTCAAGAACTACGACGGCAGCTGGGTCGAGTACGGCTCGCTGGTCGGCGCACCGATCGAGTTGGGAGCGTAAGAAACATGTGCGGAGCACCCGTTCAGAGCCAGAGCCTGCCTGCCGGCGTCGACGTCGAGAAGGAAACGGTCATCACCGGCCGGGTCCTCGACGCAGACGGCCAGCCCGTCGGCGGTGCATTCGTGCGCCTGCTCGACGGCACCGATGAGTTCACCGCCGAGGTCGTCGCCTCCGCGACCGGCGACTTCCGCTTCTTCGCCGCGCCCGGCACCTGGAAGGTCCGTGCACTCTCGAGCGTCGGCAACGGCGACTCCACCATCAGCCCGACCGCGGCCGGTGTGCACAACGTCGACGTGACCGTCGCCAAGTAACAAGCACCGACACAGCGAAGGGGCCCGTTCCGTATCGGAACGGGCCCCTTCGCTCGGTTCGCGTCAGTTGCCGGCCGGATCCCGGTCCCGCTCGGCGCGGGCAAGCTCGTCCCCGCGCTCGGCGCGGGCGAGCTCGTCCCCGCGCTCGGCGCGGGCGAGCTCGTCCCCGCGCTCGGCGCGGGCGAGCTCACTGATCCAGTCGACGATCTTCTCGCTCTCCCAGTACCACGGGTCGTTCGGGTTGTTGTTCCAGTACGCGATGTGCTGGAAGAACGCGAGGAAGATGTACGGCTTCAGGACGAGATCGACCACGCCGCTGTTGTCCTCGACGAAACCGGCGCCCTCGGCGCGCAGCTTCTCCTGGACGACCGGCATTCCGGGGCCCATGGCCCAGTCCAGCAGCTCCCGGCGCCGCTCGGGGCCGCGGTCCTCGCCGGGCACCCGGCGGCTCTGGTCCGCGACCGTGCGCAGGACGTCGAGCAGCGATTCGTCGGACTGCCACCAGTCCTCGTCGGAGACGATGTGCGCGGCCGCGCGGGCCGCCATCGCGGAGATCACCCGCTCACCGTCGGTGATCGTCTGCAGGGGGTTCGCGAGGGTGAAACGCATCTGCCCGAGGACGCCGAGCGCCAGTTCGAGGATCGCGATGTCCTCGGGGGCGTCGCACGCGATGTCGTAGGGGCGGCAGGAGTACCGGACGCGGTCGGCGAGGGCGCCGTAGTCGGCGGGTTCGGACGACATGAAACCGCCGCCGGCCGGGCCCGGCTCACCGAACGAATCGGCTCCTGCGGGCCGGTAGGGGTCGCCGATGAGAACGACCCCGGCGACGTCGTCGGGGCTCACGTGGGCATCGGCGGGACGATGCCCGAGTTCCCGGGTGACGCGCTCGACGACCTCCCCACCGACGCTGTAGCCGACGAGCACGAATCGCGTGCTGTCCCTGCACCGGGTCTTCTGCTCGTCGAGGATGCGGTTCGTCGACGCCACCCCCGCGGCCACCGAATCCTGGTAGGTGGGCACGTCCTCGAACAGGCCGAGGCCGTAGGTGGAGGGATAGGGCACGTACATCCAACCCACCGAACCGGGATCCGCGCTGTTGGCCTCGCCCACGGGGACGGTCACGTTGCCGACCCAGTTGGACCACAACTGGCGGGTTTCCTCCTCGACCGGATTCCGGTCGGCGGTCGAATCGGTGGCACCCGAGACGGCGACGATCAGCAGGTCCGGGCAGTCGAGCGCCGCGTTGTCGGGATGGATCACCGGACCGGAGCCGGGCAGGCTCGAACCGCTCCCCGGCGCTGCCGCGGCGACGGGCACGGACAGGGCAGCGAGCGCCGCTGCGGACAGAACAGTAGTGCGAAACGGGCGCACGCGACCTCCGAAATGCGTGTGTCCGGCCGATGCTGCCGGATCGGAAGTACCTTATTCGCCCTGCCGGGCCTCCGCACGGTCTGATGCCGACGGCCGATTTTCGTGCCTCACGGCCGCGGTCTAAGATGTGCCCGTGGTCATTTTCTTCGAGGTCCTGCTTGTCCTTGCAGCGCTGCTCATCACGTGGTTCACGCTGTACACCATCTACCGTCTGGTCACCGACGAGTCGTGACGAGCGAACCCGGTGACAACCCCGGTGTCGTTCGCGGCAGCGGGGACAAGGCCGTCGCCGACGCGATCGAGCGCGCCAAGGCGACCGCGGACCTGAACGTTCCGGTCCTGCAGGGGCTGCCTCTGCCCGAGGACACCGCCAACCTGCGGCTCGGGCCGGATCTGCATCCCGCGCTGCTGGCGCTGCTGCCCATGGTCGGCGTGTGGCGCGGCGAGGGCGAGGGCAACGATCCCCGGACCGGCGACTACCACTTCGGTCAGCAGATCGTCGTCTCGCACGACGGTGGTGACTACCTCGTGTGGGAGTCGCGGTCCTGGAGACTCGACGAGAACGGCGAGTACGCCGCCCCGGATCGTCGGGAGAGCGGCTACTGGCGCGTCGCCGGGCAGGATGCCGTGGGCAGCGAGGATCCCGAAACCCTCGAGCTGCTGATCAGCCACAGCTCCGGTGTCGTCGAGCTCTACTACGGAACGGCCCTGACCCAGTCGTCGTGGGAGATCGCGACGGACGTGGTGATCCGCAGCCAGTCCGGTGAGGTCGTCGGCGGCGCCAAGCGTCTCTACGGAATCATCGAAGGCGGCGACCTCGCGTACGTCGAGGAACGCATCACCGCGGACGGCGACCTGAAGCCGCACCTGTCGGCGCGACTGTCGCGTCACATCGGCTGAGCGGTCGTATCCGCTGAGCGGTCACCTCCGCTGAACGAGCGCCGACCCGCGCTCGACATCGCTGTCCCCCTACACCGTGATCCGCCCGTAGACACGGAGCGACCCCCGAGCCATACCGGCGAGGGCGGACGCATCCACTCCCTCACAGGTCCCGGCCGGACAGACCGGGGGCTCGGGGGCCGGGTGACTACCTGGGATTCGCCAGCCGCGCGCGGTCGGTGAATACCGTCGTCGGCGACAGCGGCTAGCCGGCAGCCACCTCACGTGTCCGACATTCACTCATTGTCCAGACCACCTCCTTCCTCGTGTACGGACGAACGTACGCCTCGGTCAGAGGGTCGGCAACGGATTATTTCCGGGGATGCTCTCCGGGACCTCGACGACCCGATCCGCGGCCGTTCCGGCGGGCAGCTGGTGGGTGACGACGACGACCGTGCGGTCGGCGTCGACCAGCCCGGCGTCCCGGTCCAGCAGCAGACGCTGCAGGTGCGCGCCGTCGTCGGCGTCGAGATGCTCGGTCGGTTCGTCGAGCAGCAGCACCTTCACCGGTGACAACAGCGCCCGCGCCAGCAGGAGTCGTCGGCGCTGACCACCCGACAGCGCGCGGGCCCCGCCCTCGAGGGTCGTGTGCAGCCCGTCCGGCAGCCCCGAGACCCACTCCCCCAGCCCGACCGCCTCGAGCGCGGCCGTCGCGTCGTTCTCGTCGACGTCGCCGCGCGCCACGCGCAGGTTCTCGAGCACCGACGTCTCGAAGACGTGGGCGTCCTCGGCGAAGAACCCGACGTGACGCGGCAGTTCGGTCCGGTCGAGCTCGTCGAGCGCGACGCCGTCGAGGGTGACGGACCCCGCGGCTGCGGGAAGCAGGCCGGCGAGCGTCATGATCGTGCTGGTCTTACCGCTGCCGCTGGCCCCGACGATGGCGACGCGTGCGCCGGGAGGCAGATCCAGGTCGAGCGCGGCCGACGCGCGGCCACCCGGCCAGCCACTGCGCAGCCCGGTCGCGCGCAGGTGCCCGGGACCGCCGATCGGGCGTGTTCCGTGCGGGACGGGCCGGTCGGCGCGGTCGAGCAGATCGGTGATCCGGCCGGCCGCGATCCGGGCGCGGGTCAACGTCAGCGCGGCGGCAGGCAACGCGCCCGCCGCCTCGAACGCGGCGAGCGGCAACAGCACGAGGATGCCCAGCGACATCGGGCTCATGGTCGGATCGGATGCGAACGCTGTGATGCCGACGAGCAGCGACCCGAGCACGGCGGCACCGATCGCGAGCGGGGTCGCGGCCTCGGCGAACGCGGCGGGCGCCGCGGCGCGGTCGGTCGCGGCGACCACCGCGTCATTCTCCGTCTCGGCCCGGCCGACCGTGGCGTCGAGCCGCCCCGCGACCCTCAATTCCGCGGCGTGGTCGAGGACGGTGACGGCGTCCTGCGCGAACCGGGCGCGGGCGTCGGCTCCGTCGGCCTCGGCGCGGGCGGCGGCGCGCGCGGACAGCCACGGCGCCAGCACCCCGGCGACGAGCAGGGCGCCGGCGAGGATCGCCGCTGCGGGCAGCGAGATCAGGGCCAGCGCGACGACGGCGGCCGCGGACAGCACGATCGCGACGGTGATGGGCACGAGCGCGCGCACCACCACATCGCCCAGCGCGTCCACGTCGGCGCCGGTGCGGGTGAGCAGGTCGCCGCGGCGCAGGCCTGCGGATGCGGCGGGGTCGCCCGCCGCGAGCCGACGGTAGAGCCCGGCGCGGGCGGCGGTGGTGCCGCGCAGCGCGACGTCGTGGGTGGCCAGGCGCTCGCAGTAGCGGAACAGGCCCCGCGAGATGCCGAGGGCACGCACGGCCACGACCGCGACGGTGAGGTCGAGGACGGGAGGCATCTGCCAGGCGCGGATGATGAGCCACGCCGAGAGCCCCGACAGCAGCAGCGCGGCCCCGAGGGTCGCGACACCGGCCGCGACGGCGACGAGGACGCGGCGGGGTTCCAGTTCGAGCAGGGCCATGGCGCGGCGCAGATCGCCCATCGGGCGGTCGCGTCGGACGCCCCCTGCCTTCCCGAGCGAATGTATCGTTCGCTCGGTTGAAGGAGACGAGCGATACATTCGCTCCGAGGCTCGGCGGCGAAGGGTCATCGTGCGGTCACCTCCACGACGGTGTCGGCGGCGGCGAGCAGGGTGGGCCGGTGCGCGACGACGACGACGGTCGCGCCGCGGTCCGCGCGTTCGCGCAGTGCGGCCAGGACGGTCGCCTCGGTCGCGGTGTCGAGGTGTGCGGTCGGTTCGTCGAGCAGCAGCACCGGACGCGGGGACGCGAGGGTGCGGGTCAGCGCGAGACGTTGCCGCTGGCCGAGGGACAGGCCGGTTCCGCCGGCTCCGACCCGGGTGTCCCATCCGTCCGGGAGTTCGTCCAGCACCTCGTCGAACCCTGTTGCAGCACAGACATCTACAAGACCGGGTGAGGTGGCGTCGACACCGGTGAGCGCGAGATTGTCGGCGAGGGTCCCGGGCAGCAGGACCGGCCGCTGCGGCAGCCAGGCGACCTGCGACCACCAGGCGTCGGTGCCGCGCACTTCGTCGCCGCCGATCAGGACGCGGCCGGACGAGGGTTCGGCGAGACCGAGGATCGCGAGCAGCGCGGTGCTCTTGCCGGCGCCGTTGGCGCCGGTGAGCACGGTGATCGTGCCGGGGCGGCACACCGCGTCGAGGTCGTGCGGGGCGTAGCCGTCGCGACCCGCAACGGACACGCCGTCGAGCACGAGGTCGCGACCGCGGGCGTCGAGTGCGCGTCCTCCCGCGGGCGTGACGGCAGCCGGGGACGCGGTGTCGAGGATCGCGAAAGCCCTTTCCGCCGCGGCCATTCCGTCCTCGGCGGCATGGAACTTGGCGCCGACGGTACGCAGAGGCAGATACGCCTCGGGCGCGAGAATCAACGCGACGATCCCGGCCTCGAGCGGCATCCCGCCGACGACGAGACGCAACCCGATACCGACGGCGACGAGCGCCACCGACAGGGTCGCGAGGAATTCGAGCACCGAACCGGACAGGAACGCGACCCGCAGCGCCGACATGGTGGCGCGGCGGTGGTCGTCCCCGAGTTCGCGGACGCGGCCGGCGGGTCCCTTCTCGCGACCGAGCGCGCGCAGGGTCGGCAGGCCCGCGAGCAGGTCGAGCAACTGTGCGGACAGGGTGGTCATCGTGCGCAGGGTGCGGTCGGCGCGACCCTTGGTGAGCAGGCCGATGAGGATCATGAACACCGGGATGAGCGGCAGGGTCACGGCGACGACGATCGCGGAGGTGAGGTCCTGGGTCGCGATGGCGACGAGCACGATGGGGGTGGACACGACCGCGAGCAGCAGCGCCGGCACGTAGCCGGTGAGGTATTCGGTCAGGCCGCCGAGTCCGCGGGTGAGCACCGTGGCGATCTCGTCGCGGCGCGGATCCAGGTCGCGGGGCGGCGTCGCCGCGGCCGCGGCGAGTACCTCGTGTTCGAGTTCGGCGACGACCCGGCTCGCGGAACGGTGCGCGTAACGGCTGCGTACCCAGGTGGTGACGACACGCACCGCGATCGCCGCGGCCAGCACGATCAGATCGGTGCGCCAGTCCCCCAGGGCGCGAGCGTCGGTGGTGATGACCCCTGCGAGGATCCGGCCGATCATCAACGCGGACACCACGATTGCCGCGACGTCGATCAGCGCGGCGACGACCGACAGGACGAGATATCCGCGGACGGACGCCGAATAGCGCCACAGCCGCGGATCGATCGGGCGACGACGCCCCCGCGCACCGCCGGATTCCGCGGAATCGGGACGGTGCGCGGGGGTGACGTCGGGGGTGGTCACGACCGGCCCGCTCCGATCGGCAGGCCGATCGACTTCGGGATGTGATGGGTCGAGATGCGCTGGCGGAAGACCCAGTACGTCCAGCCCTGGTAGATCAGGACGACCGGGGTGACGAGGACGGCTGCCCACGTCATGATCTTCAGCGTGTACGGGCTCGACGACGCGTTCTCGATCGTCAGCGACCACGCCTCGTTCAGCGTCGACGGCATGACGTTCGGGAACAGCGAGCCGAAGAGCAGCACGATCGTGCCCGCGATCGCGACGGTCGTGAACACGAACGCCCAGCCTTCCCGCTCGACGCGGGTGAGTGCGACGACGGCGAGCAACGCGGCCGCGGCGATCGCCACGAGGATCCACGTCCAGGTCTTGCCGTAGGCCAGTTGCGTCCACAGCACGAACGCGCCGGCCACGACGACCGTCGGAATCGACAGGCGGTGCGCGAGTTTCACCGCGTCACCGCGGACCTCGTCACCGGTCTTGAGTGCGAGGAACACCGCGCCGTGCAAGGCGAACACGAGTGCCGTGGTGACACCACCGAGCAGCGCGTACGGGTTCAGCAGCGCGAAGAACCCGCCGACGTACTGCTTGTCCTCGTCGATCGCGACGCCGCGGACGATGTTGGCGAACGCCACACCCCACAGGACGGCCGGCACCCAGGATCCGACGATGATGCCGAGGTCCCAGCGGCGACGCCAGGTCGGGTCGTCGATCTTGCCGCGGTACTCGATCGCGCAGACCCGCACGATGAGCGCGAGCAGGATCAGCAGCAGCGGCAGGTAGAACCCGGAGAACAACGTCGCGTACCACTCGGGGAACGCCGCGAAGAGCGCACCCCCGGCGGTGAGCAGCCACACCTCGTTGCCGTCCCACACCGGCCCGATCGTGTTGAGCAGCACGCGCCGCCGGGTGTCGGCGACCTCGTCCCCGCCCCGTCCGAGGACGGGCATGAGCATGCCGACGCCGAAGTCGAAGCCTTCGAGCACGAAGTATCCGGTGAACAGCACCGCGATGAGGACGAACCAGAGCTCTTGAAGTCCCATGATCGTGCTCTCCTAGTACGCGAAGGACAGTTGCTTGGGCCGGCCGTCGTCGGGTTCGTCGTGCTCGCCCGGCGGGTGCGCGTCGTGCGGCAGGGGCCCTTCGATCGTGTAGCGGCGGATCAGCCAGAACCACACCACGCCCAGGGCGGCGTACACGAGGGTGAACGCAACCAGCGACGTGATGACGGTGGCACCGGCATTGTCGGAGACGCCCTGGTCGACGGTGAGCCGGATCATGTCCACACCGGTCGGGTTGGGGTGCACGACCCAGGGCTGGCGTCCCATCTCGGTGAAGATCCAGCCTGCGCTGTTGGCCAGGAACGGGGTCGGGATCGCGAGGACGCTGAGCCACCCGAACCACTTCTGGTCGGGGACACGGCCGCCGCGCGTGACCCACAGTCCCGCCAGCGCCAGGGCCAGCGAGCCCGCACCGAGCCCGATCATGGCGCGGAACGACCAGTACGTCACGAACAGGTTGGGCCGGTAGTTGCCGGGACCGAACTGATCCTCGTACTGCTCCTGCAGATCCTGCACACCCTGCAGTTCGACGCCGGAGAAGTCGCCCTCGGCGAGGTAGGACAGGACGAACGGAACCTCGATGAGGTGGGTGACGCCGTCGCAGTCGTTGTGCGTGCCGATGGTCAGAACAGAGAAGTTCGGGTCGACCTCGGTGTGGCACAACGATTCCGCGGAGGCCATCTTCATCGGCTGCTGCTCGAACATCAGCTTGGCCTGGACGTCGCCGGTGAGGATCACGGCGACGCCGGAGATCATCATCACGAGCATGCCGAGCCGCGCGGCCGGACGGAAGATGCCCCGCGCGTCGCCCTCGAGCCGGTCCGCCTCGACGGCGTCGTCGGAGTCCTTGGCGCGCCTCATGTTCCGGACCATCCACCAACCGGCGATGCCCGCCACGAAGGTGCCCGCGGTGAGGAAGGCGCCGGCGACGGCGTGCGGGAACGCGGCCAGGGCCGTGTTGTTGGTCAGGAGCGTCCAGATGCTGGTGAGTTCGGCGCGCCCGGTCTCCGGATTGTAGATCGCGCCGACGGGGTGCTGCATGAACGAGTTCGCGGAGATGATGAAGAACGCCGACGCGTTCACGCCGATCGCGACCAGCCAGATCGTCGCGAGGTGAAGCAGTTTCGGCAGCCGGGTCCACCCGAAGATCCACAGGCCGAGGAACGTGGACTCGAGGAAGAACGCGACGAGGCCTTCGAGGGCCAGCGGCGCACCGAAGACGTCACCGACGAACCGGGAGTACTCGCTCCAGTTCATGCCGAACTGGAACTCCTGGACGATGCCGGTGGCGACACCGAGTGCGAAGTTGATGAGGAACAGCTTGCCGAAGAACTTGGTCAGCCGATACCAGTGGTCCTTCTTCGTGACCACCCACATCGTCTGCATGATCGCGATCATCGGCGCGAGGCCGATGGTCAGCGGGACGAGGATGAAGTGATAGACGGTGGTGATGCCGAACTGCCACCGGGACAGGTCCAACACATCCATGGCAACTCCGTGGTGACGCCCAGGAACAATCGCCGAATCCGGGCTGTGGGCAGACACACCCGAATTCAGTGCACAACGTATCGGCCCCGCGACGCGCGCGAGGACGATCCGGTGTTACTACGAACTGTAGTAGCTATTTGCCCCGGATACGGACACGGTGTCCACAAACACAGTCGTCCCGAATGAGGCCCCCGGCTCACCCGGAGCCTGCCGCCCGCGGTCTCTAGTCGATCGTGTCGACCGCCAGATCGACCAGTTCCTCGACCTCGCGGTCCAGAGCCCGCCGCTCGAGAGGATGCCCGTCGAGGGTGTGGACACGCGCCGCGAGCGCCACACTCGACACCAGCCACACCCCGTCGGCGACGATGAGGTCGGCCGGGCGCAGGGTTTCGTACCGGACGGAGAAATCGCGTTGTTCCGCGACCTCGAACAGCGCCTGCTGCGTGGTTCCCGGCAGGATCCCCTGCGCCGGGGGCGGGGTCAGCAACGTCCGGCCGCGGGCGATCACGACGGTCGAACGCGGACCCTCGAGCACGCATCCCTCGCTGCTGACGAAGATCACGTCGTCCACACCCAGGGACTCGGCGTGCCGCAGCGCCGCCATGTTCGTCGCATACGACAGCGTCTTCGCGCCGAGGAGCTGCCACGGTGCCCGCGACGCCAGATCCACCGAGAATCCCCGTTCGAGGGACACCACCGACACGCCGTCGCGCCGCGCCGCCTCGATCCGCTCCGCGACCGGGGTGACCAGCAGGAAGGCGGTCGGACCACCGCCGGTCTCGCGGCCCCGGGTGTACACCAGCCGCAGCGCGCCCTCACGGTCCTTGCCCCACTGTTCGACGGCCAAGTCGATCGCCGGCCGCCAGTCGTCGCGATCCGGTTCGGGCAGGCCCGCCGCCTCGGCGGACGCCGCCAGCCGGGCCAGGTGCCGATCGACGGTCCGTGCCCGCCCCTCCCGCACCAGCAATGTCTCGAAGACGCCGTCCCCCCGCAGCACACCGAAATCATCGGCATGGAGCAGCGGCGCATCCGCGTCCCGCACCTCGCCGTCCAGCGTCACCAGCACCCGATCAGCCATGGCGCCCACCCTATCCATTGGCGGTCCACGACCTTGTTCCCCATAGACTGGTGTCGTGGCCGAGTTTCCGATCGTGACCGAAAGCCCACTGCTCGCGCTCCCCGACGCCGTCGCCGCCCCCGCAGGCACACCCGATGCCGGACTTCCCTGGCACCACGGCGATCCCCTCGGTGAACAGCGCGCCGCGACGCTCGGAGCGGCGGTGATCGACCGGTCGACGCGGTTCGTCATCGCGATCTCCGGCGAGGAACGGCTCTCGTGGCTGCACACGATCTCGAGCCAGCACGTCGCAGCGCTGCCCGACGGCACCTCCGCCGAGAACCTGAGCCTGGACGCCAACGGGCGCATCGAACACCACTTCGTGCAGACCGATCTGGACGGTGTCACGTGGATCGACACCGAACCCGGGCGCGGACCCGATCTGCTGGCGTTCCTCACCAAGATGGTCTTCTGGGCCAAGGCCGAACCCCGCGACGGGAACGAGCTGGCGGTGCTGAGCCTGCTCGGACCGGAGTCCGGCGACCCGCGCATCCTCGCCGCGCTGGGTCTCGAGGCGCTGCCGGCCCGGCCGTACGACGCGGTCGCGCTGCCCGGCGGCGGGTTCGTGCGGCGCATGCCGTGGCCGACCGGCCATTCGTACGACCTGCTGGTGCCCCGGGAGAAGCTCACCGAGGTGTTCGGGGCGCTCACCGCAGCCGGCGCCCGCGCCGCCGGCACGTGGGCGTTCGAGGCGCTGCGCGTCGAGGCCGTGCGCCCGCGCATCGGACTCGACACCGACGAGCGCACCATCCCGCACGAGGCCCGCTGGATCGGCGGGCCCGACCGCTTCGGTGCCGTGCATCTCGACAAGGGGTGCTATCGGGGCCAGGAGACGGTGGCGCGGGTCGAGAATCTCGGCAAGCCGCCTCGGCACCTGGTGCTGCTGCACCTCGACGGTTCCGCCGACGGACGGCCCGAGCCCGGCGATCCGGTGACCGCCGACGGCCGGACCGTGGGCCGTCTGGGCACCGTCGTCGACCACCACGAACTCGGCCCGATCGCGCTCGCATTGATCAAGCGCACCGTTCCCGCCGGAACCGCGTTGGTCGCCGGACCCTGCGCCGCGGCGATCGACGCGGACTCCGTTCCGGACGACACCGGTGTCCAGGCGGGCCGCCTGGCCGTCGAACGGCTGCGCGGCCGGTGACCGCCGCAGACATCCGGCTCGGCCGGGTGGACGCGGTGTGTGTGGTGCATGCGATCCGGGACAGCGGTAGCCGCCGGGTTCCCGTCACGGCCATCGACAAGCGTCCTGTGTCCGATCCGGTGCACGTCGGCCCGCACGGCCTCACCGGCGACCGTCAGTGCGACACCGAGCACCACGGCGGCCGTTACAAGGCCGTGTACGTCTACGGCGAGGACGAGGCGCAGCGCTGGGTGTCCGAACTCGGCCGGGACCTGCCCGCGGGCTGGTTCGGTGAGAACCTGCGGCTGAGCGGCATCCCGACGACCGACGCGGTGATCGGCGAACGGTGGGCGGTCGGCACCGGTGGTCTGGTGCTCGAGGTGACCGAGCCGCGCACCCCCTGCGGAACCTTCGGAAGGTGGGCGGCCGAACCGCGCTGGGTCAAACGCTTCACCGAGCGCGGCGACACCGGCGCCTACCTGAAGGTCGTCGCCGAGGGCCCGGTCGCTGCGGGCGACCCGATCGAAGTGCTGTCCGTTCCCGCACACGGCGTCACCGTCCGGGATATGTTCACCGGACGCGACCCGGATCGGCTCGCGGTGCTGCTCGAACAGCAGCAGGATCTGTCGCCGACCCTCGTCGAGAAGGTCCGCCGGCGGCTCGCCGTACGACAGGTGCAGGGGGCGATGTGAGCGTCGAACTGGTGGAGGTCGTGCGGTCCGGGTTCCGCGAGTGCGTGCACCGCGGGTCCCTGATCGTCCTGGACCCGCGCGGCGAGGTGCTGATCTCGCTGGGCGAGGTGCACACGCCGATCTATCCGCGGTCGTCGAACAAGCCGCTGCAGGCCACGGCACTGCTGCGAAACGGTTTCGTCCCGCGCACCACGGCCGAGCTGGCCATCGCGACCGCGTCGCACGAAGGCGAGTCCGAGCACGTCGAGCTCGTCGAGGACCTGCTCGACGAGTACGGCTTCGACGAGACCGACCTGCAGTGCCCGGCGGACCTGCCGGGCAACGAACTGGCCCGCGCCGAGGTCCTCGCGTCCGGGCGGCCGCCGCGGACGGTGTACATGAACTGCTCCGGCAAGCACGCCGCGATGCTCGCCGCGTGCGCCGCGAGCGACTGGGATCCGCGCACCTACCTCGACCCGGCCCATCCGCTGCAGCAGGCCGTCGTCGACACCGTCCTGGACCTGGCCGGCGACTTCGAGGACGCCGAACTCGGCATCGACGGCTGCGGCCTGCCCATCGTTCCACTGCCGTTGTTCAACCTCGCGAGCGCGTACTCGCGGCTCGTCACCGCGGCCCCGGACACTCCCGAGCGGGCGGTCGCCGACGCGCTGCGCGCCCACCCGTTCCTGATCTCCGGAACCGGCAAGGACGACGTCCGCCTGATGACCGCGGTGCCGGGCCTGATGTGCAAGGCAGGGGCCGACGGTATCCACGCCGGCGCGCTGCCGGACGGCACCGCGTTCGCGTTCAAGATCGACGACGGTCACGAACGCGCCCGGCTGCCGTTGACCGCGGCGCTGCTGCACCGTCTCGGTGTCGACTTGTCGGAGGAACTCGCGACGCTCGCCTCGCAGCCGGTGCTCGGTGGAGGCAAGCGTGTGGGCACCGTTCGCGCGATTCCGGGGGTGTTCTGACCTCCGATCGCCAGACGAACCCCCGACGAACCGCGCTGTCGCCGCAGGTCGTGCCCAGGTGAGACGCATCGGACACGGCCCTGGAGGGGTGTGTGGAGGCGGAACGAACTTTTCCACGCTAGAGTGGAGCGCAGGAAAATACTCACATCACCGGGGCCGCCAAATTCCCCAGGCCGCCCCGTCAAAGCGCGAGGGGGTTAGCCATGGGCCGCGGCCGGGCTAAGGCAAAGCAGACCAAGGTTGCACGGCAACTCAAGTACAGCTCGCCGTCCACCGACTTCGAGAGCCTCCAGCGAGAGTTGTCTGGTGGTGAACCCATCTCGCACCGGGACGAAGTCTTCGCTGAACAACGCTCCGGTTGGGACGACGACTCGGACGACGACTGGCGTCGCTGACCCAGAGTAATCCCACGCACGGATCGGGGAGCCGGCAACACCGGCTCCCCTTACTGGCGCACGACGCACCCGCGCACGGTGTGTCGTCCGGGTTCCGCACCCGCCGGCGCGGATGCTCCCCGGTACCGGGATCTCAGCCACGCACCTGAGCACAAAGCGCTGCGCCCGGGCCATCCAGGTGGCCCGGGCGCAGCGCTTTGCTTTGGAAGCCGATCCGGCTAGAACCGCGGGTGGTCGCCGAGCAGCACGGCCCGCACGTCGTCCTGGTCCTGCGCCTTGCGGACGGTACCGAGGGTCCAGCAGTCGATGTGCCGGGCGGTGAGCACGGCCAGCGCGCGGTCGACGTCCTCCGGCGCGACGATCGCGACCATGCCGACGCCCATGTTGAACGTCTTCTCCATCTCGGCGCGCTCGACGCGACCGCGCTGGGCGATCATCCCGAACACCGGCGCCGGGCTCCACGTCGTGCGGTCCAGCTCGGCGACGAGGCCCTTCGGCATGACGCGCGCGAGGTTCGCGGCGAGGCCACCACCGGTGACGTGGCAGAACGTGCGGACCTCGGTCTCGGCGGCGAGCGCCAGGCAGTCCTTGGCGTAGATGCGGGTCGGCTCGAGCAGTTCCTCGCCGAGCGTGCGGCTGAACTCGTCGACGTGCGCCGTCAGGCTCATCTTGCCGATCTCGAGCAGCACCTTGCGGGCGAGCGAGTAGCCGTTCGAATGCAGACCCGAGGAGCCCATGGCGATGACCACGTCGCCCGGACGGACCCGGTCGGGGCCGAGCAGCTTGTCGGCCTCGACGACACCGACACCGGTCGCGGACAGGTCGTAGTCGCCGTCCGCCATCACACCGGGATGCTCGGCCGTCTCGCCGCCGAGCAGCGCGCAACCGGCCTGGATGCAGCCCTCGGCGATACCGCCGACGATCTCCGCGACCCGCTCGGGAACGACCCGGCCGACGGCGATGTAGTCCTGGAGGAACAGCGGCTCCGCGCCGCACACGACCAGGTCGTCGACGACCATCGCGACGAGGTCGAGACCGACGGTGTCGTGCTTGTCGAGCGCCTGCGCGACCGCGAGCTTCGTGCCGACCCCGTCGGTGGACGACGCCAGCAGGGGCTCCTTGTAGTCACCCTTGAGCGCGAACAGGCCCGCGAATCCACCGAGGCCGCCGAGCACCTCCGGTCGGGTCGCCTTCTTCGCGAGCGGCGCGAACAGTTCGACGGCTCGGTCGCCTGCCTCGATGTCCACGCCCGCCGCTGCGTAGGAAGCTCCGGGGGTTGTGTCCTCGGTCATGGGTTGTCGGCTCCAGCCTCGAGTTGTGGTGAACAGGTGTGCCGGCACCGTCGTTCGGGCGCGCGTGTGCACGCCGAAAGCAGCCGGCCGCGCACCTACGGTACCGGACCGGCCGGGACCGTCGGTGCGCGAGGAGAGAAAAGTCCGGACCTCAGGGACGGCTCAACGCGTCCGCGTTGTCGTTGTCGAGGACCGTAGGGGTGTCCGATTCGACGTCGACGACGCCCTCGAGGACGTCCTTGCCGACGGCGTGCTCCTTCGGCAGCGCGATCGGGTAGCGACCGTCGAAGCAGGCCGCGCACAACCGTGAGGCGGGCTGCTCGGTCGCGCCGATCATGCCGTCGATGGAGATGTAGCCGAGCGAGTCGGCGCCGATCGAGCGGCGCACCATCTCGACCATCTCGTCGAAGTCGTGTTCGGAGACGTGTGCGGCGTCGTCGCGGGTGCCGCTGCCGTTGGCGATCAGCTCCGCCGGGGAGGCGAAGTCGATGCCGTAGAAGCAGGGCCACTTGACCGGCGGGGACGCGATCCGCACGTGGATCTCCAGAGCCCCTGCCTCGCGCAGCATCCGGATCAGGGCGCGCTGGGTGTTGCCGCGCACGATCGAGTCGTCGACGACGACGAGCCGCTTGCCGCGGATCACCTCGCGCAACGGGTTGAGCTTGAGCCGGATACCGAGCTGACGGATCGTCTGGCTGGGCTGGATGAAGGTGCGGCCCACGTAGGCGTTCTTCATCAGGCCCTGCCCGTAGGGCACGCCCGAACCCTGCGCGTAACCGACCGCGGCGGGTGTCCCGGACTCGGGCACCGGGATCACCAGATCCGCGTCGACCGGGTGTTCCTTCGCGAGACGACGGCCGATCTCGACACGCGTCGCGTGCACCGACCGGCCGGCGATCGTGGAGTCGGGACGGGCGAGGTAGACGTACTCGAAGACGCAGCCCTTGGGCTCGGGGTTCGCGAACCGCGACGACCGCACGCCGTCGGCGTCGATCGCGAGCAGCTCACCGGGCTCGATGTCGCGGACGAAGGATGCGCCGACGATGTCGAGGGCCGCGGTCTCGCTCGCGACGACCCAGCCGCGGTCGAGGCGGCCCAGACACAGCGGGCGGATGCCCCACGGGTCGCGCGCCGCGTACAGGGTGTGCTCGTCCATGAAGGTCAGGCAGAACGCGCCGCGCAGCTTCGGGAAGAGCTTCATCGCGGCCTGCTCGAGGGTGCCTTCGGCGACGGTGTGGGCGAGGAGCGCACCGACGATGTCGGAGTCCGAGGTCGCGGCACCGGGCCGGGCGGGGTCGATGATGCCCAGTTCACGGGCTCGCTGGGCGAGTTCCGCGGTGTTGACGAGGTTGCCGTTGTGGCCGAGCGCGACACCGGTGCCGGCGGCGGTCGTCCGGAAGATCGGCTGTGCGTTCTCCCAGGTCGTCGAACCGGTCGTCGAGTAGCGGCAGTGGCCGACGGCGATGTGGCCGGGCATCGCGGCGAGCGTCTGCTCGTCGAACACCTGGCTCACCAGGCCGAGATCCTTGAAGACGAGCACCTGCGAGCCGTCCGCGACGGCGATGCCGGCCGCTTCCTGTCCGCGGTGCTGCAGCGCGTAGAGGCCGTAGTACGTGAGCTTCGCCACGTCCTCGCCGGGAGCCCAGACTCCGAAGACGCCGCACTCCTCGCGAGGCTCGTTTTCGGGTTCATCGGAGGCGAGAAGATTGCGAGTGTGGACCGACAGATCGGCACTGGTCACCGGGGTGCTCCCTGGGGCTGGACAAGGGCGGGGCATACCCATTCTACGAGCAGGTTCCGGTAAGCCCTATCCGGGACTCGTCACACGACCCGCATCAGCGGCAGCCAGTGGGCGATCTCCGCGGCCCGGCTCCCGGACGCATCGAGCTTCCCGGACGCGACCGCGTCGTCGTATCCGAGGAGGCCGGTCGCGAGCAGCAGCCAGGTGCGGGGCTCGGTTTCGACGACGTTCGGCGGTGTGCCGCGGGTGTGCCGCAGCCCCTCGATGCACTGCACCGCCACGAACGGCGGTACCCGCACCTCCACGCTGGCTCCCGGCGCCACCTGCTCGAGGGTGCGAGCGCTGAGCCGGACCGCCGCGGCGAGATCCGCCCGCGCCGGCCGGTCGTCGCTTTCGCCGCGCAGCCACGGCGCGACCCGGAGCAGGGCGTCTCTGAGTTCGGCGGGGTCGACGGGTTTGCGGGGTGCCACGGGTAGGCAGCCTAGGACACGCGCAGGCGGCGCCGGGTCCCCATCAGACGTGCCGCGGCCGCTCCCCCGGTGTTGATCGCCAGGTGCGCGAGGGCGGGCGCGAGGACGCTGCCGCTGCGCCGGCGCAACCAGTCGAAACCGAGCGCGGCCAGGCCGGTCACCGCGACCGTCCCGACGACGCTGTCCCCCGCGATCATCGCCGGCCGCACGTGCCACAACCCGAACGCGGTGGCGTGCACCGCGGGGCTCACCAGCGGTGTCAGGACCCCGCGGAACAGCAGTTCCTCCGCGAGCACGGTCCCCACCGGGATGTGCAACGTGATCCAGGTCCAGAAGTCGTCGCGGCCGGCTCCGGCCGAGTCCGCGATCCGGTCGCGTACCACGGGTACGGTCAGGGCGAGCACGTAGCCACCGAGGACCGCCGCCGCGACCGCACCGCCCCAGCGCAATCCGGACGGGACGCGGGCGGGGTCGAGCCCCAGCTCGGTGCGGTTCATGCCCGACGCGCGGGCGGCGACCACCGCGCACACGCCCACCCCTGCCGACGCCCACGTGCGCCCGTGCGCGCCGAGCGGTGCCGACGGCAGGGTCGCGCTCCACACGACCGCTCCCGCCGCGACAGCCGGTCCCACGAGGCCGAAGCGGGTCACTTCTCCGGCCCCTGGGTGCCGGCGAGCGCCTCGAGCGCGAACCGCACCCGTTCGGTGTCGGTGGAGGTCCAGCCCTCCGGCTGGGTCACCGCGACCCATCCGTCGAGCACCTCGGTGCCGTAGTTGTGGCCGTGTCCGTCGGGTACGCCGGCCGCGTTCGTCAGATCCGCCGAAACCTGCCAGAACGTGACGATCGGGAACCAGCGCATCTGCGGCAGCCGGTCCGGCCCGGGGGGTTCGGACAGCCAGTCGGGCCGTGTGAACAGCAGGTCGGTCGACCACCACACCACCGGGTCGGACGCGTGCTGGATGTACAGCACGCGCGGGTTCAACCACGGGCTGGGCGGGTTGTCGAGGTCTTCCGCGTCGTCGGTGAACCGCACGACCATGCCGTCGGCGTACACCGGCTGCACCTCGGGCGTGCCGGGGTCGCGGCGATCGACGAGCTGATGCCACAGCCGGTTGGCGTTGGGCGGCCCCACCCACAGCACCCCGTCCACGGTCTCGCGGATGTCGGCGAGGGTGTCGAAAGCCCCCTCCCCCGACTGGGTTCCGAGGCTCTCCCCGTAGACGTACAGCTCGGGTCGCCGGTCGGGCGGCTGGGCGAGCCAGCGTTCGTGGACACGGTCGACGAGGATCCGGCCGGCTTCGGCGGCCTTGTCCCGGTCGGCGAGGAACGAGATCCAGCTGGGCAGGAACGAGTACTGCCACGCGACCATCGCGAGATCGCCGTTGTGGACCAATTCCATGGCCTGCGCGGCGGTGGGGTTCACCCAGCCCGTACCGGTCGTCGGGATGATCACCAGCACCTTGCGGTCGAAGGCTCCGGTGCGTTCGAGTTCGTCGATCACCAGGTCCGCGCGTTTCTCGACGGTGTCGGCGGTGCCGAGCCCGACGTACACGCGGATGGGTTCCTTCGCGGGGGTGCCGTTGACGGCTTCGAGTTCGCCGGCGTGGAGTCCGCGGGAGACGAAGTTGCGCCCCTCGAAACCGAGGGTGTCCCACGGGGCCAGCGATTCGGGACTGCCGGACTTCTCCGGGTTCATCGGCTGGACGGCACCGGGCCGGGTCTCGGCGTCCTGGATGCTGAACGCGGAGTTGACGATCGCGTACGTCCCCCGGATCAGGACGCCGTCGATGAGCATGGCCGTCACCAGCACGACCACGAGCACGCCGAGGGTGCGCGCGAGACCGGCCGGAAGGTGACGCCGGATCAGTTGCCACGCAATCCATCTGCCGATGTCGCGCAGACCGCGCCAGAGGGCCACGAGCAGGCCGGAGACCGCGAGCGCCAGCGCCAGGGTGCGCAGGTAGCCGCTGGTCGTCGTGCCCTCCGCGCCCATCAGCGCCGCGAGCTGACGCTGCTGGACCGCCGAGAACACCAACGCCATCAGAGACGCGACGATCGCGGCGACCGGCACCGCGACCTTGATCGCCCGCAGCACGGGGATCGGCGGCGGCCACCAACGCGCCCACGACAACACGAACCGGTAGACGGCCCAGCCCACCGCACATCCGACGCCGTAGCCGATCGCCGCATTGATACCGCCGATGAGACCCTGGAACAACCAGTCGCGCGGCAGCAGCGACGGCGACAGCGACCAGCAGAAGAACAACGCCGCGAAGGCGATACCGGTGAAATCCAGGCTCAGCCACCCCCACACCCGCGCGGTGAGGGGGTGACGGTCACCGAAATCGGTGACCGCGGCGATGACCCGGCCCTGGCGAGCCTCGATCAACGCCAACCGATCGACCTGGGTACTGGCCATGGCTACCCGAACAAAGCGGGAAGAGTGCCCTCGTAGACCTCTCGCAGCTCGGCCAGGGTCACCGCGAACCGACCCTGCACCTCCACGGAATCCGAACCCTCGTCGACGACACCGATCCGCACCCACGGCAGGTCGCGCGCCGAGCACATCCCCGTGAAGCGGGACTCCTCGGTGCGCGGCACCGCGACCAGCACCCGGCCGGCGGATTCGGAGAACAGCGTGACGAACGGGTCCGCGTCCTCGGGAAGCAGGATCCGGCAACCGGTCTCACCGGCGAGCGCCGCTTCGACGACCGCCTGGGCGAGGCCGCCCTCGGACAGGTCGTGGGCCGCCGAGATCAGGCCGTCGCGCGAACCGGCGACGAGGATCTCCGCGATGAGCCGCTCGCGCTCGAGGTCCACCTTCGGGGGCACACCACCGAGGTGGTTGTGCTCGACCTGCGCCCAGATCGATCCGTCGAACTCGTCGCGGGTCTCGCCGAGCAGGATGAGCGTCTCGCCGGGCTCGAGGCCCAGGCCGGTCGGGATACGACGATGCACGTCGTCGATGACGCCGAGCACCGCGACGACCGGGGTCGGCAGGATCGCGGTCGAGCCGGTCTGGTTGTAGAAGCTGACGTTGCCGCCGGTCACCGGGATGCCGAGCTGGGCGCATCCGTCGGCGAGGCCGCGCACCGCCTGCTGGAACTGCCACATCACGGCCGGATCCTCCGGCGAACCGAAGTTGAGGCAGTTGGACACGGCCTTGGGGGTCGCGCCCGTGGTGGCGACGTTGCGGTACGCCTCGGCGAGCGCGAGCTGCGCGCCCGCGTACGGGTCGAGCTGGGTGTAGCGGCCCGACGCGTCGGTCGCCAGGGCGATACCGCGGCCGGTCTCCTCGTCGATGCGGACCACACCGGCGTCGGCGTTCTCCGCCAGCACGGTGTTGCCGCGCACGTAGCGGTCGTACTGCTCGGTGATCCACTTGCGGCTGCACAGCGCCGGCGACGCGAGCATCTTCAGCAGCGTGGCCTTCAGTTCGTCGGCCGTCTCCGGGCGCTTCAGGCCGGCGGTGGTGTCGGCGATCAGCGCGTCCTGCGAGTCCGGACGCTGCACGGGACGCTCGTAGACCGGGCCCTCGTGTGCGACGGTGCGCGGCGGCACGTCCACGACGGTCTCGCCGTGCCAGGTGATAACCAGGCGGTCGCCGTCGGTGACCTCACCGATGTCGGTCGCCAGCACGTCCCACTTCTTGCAGACCGCCATGAACGCCTCGACGTTCTCGGGCGCGACGACCGCGCACATGCGTTCCTGCGACTCGGAGGACAGCACCTCGGCGGGGGTCATGCCCTTCGCACGGGTCGGGACCCGGTCGAGGTGGATGCGCATGCCGCCGTCACCGGCGGCGGCGAGCTCGGAGGTCGCGCAGGACAGGCCGGCGCCGCCGAGGTCCTGAATGCCGACGACCAGCTTCTCGCGGTACAGGTCGAGGCAGCACTCGATGAGCACCTTCTCGGTGAACGGGTCGCCGACCTGCACGCTCGGCAGCTTCTTCGGGCGGCCGCCTGCACTGTCGTCGAACGTCTCGGACGCGAGGACGGAGACGCCGCCGATGCCGTCGAGGCCGGTGCGGGCACCGAACAGGATGATGCGGTTGCCGGTGCCGGACGCGAACGCCAGGTGCAGGTCCTCGACGCGCATCGCGCCCGCGCACAGCGCGTTGACCAGCGGGTTGCCCTGGTAGGAGGCGTCGAACACGGTCTCGCCGCCGACGTTCGGAAGGCCGAGGGAGTTGCCGTAGCCACCGACACCGCGCACCACGCCGTCGACGACGCGGCGGGTGTCGGGATGGTCCGCGGCACCGAAACGCAACTGGTCCATGACCGCGATCGGGCGCGCACCCATCGCCATGATGTCGCGGACGATGCCGCCGACACCGGTGGCCGCGCCCTGGTAGGGCTCGATGTACGAGGGGTGGTTGTGCGACTCGACCTTGAAGGTCACCGCCCAGCCGTCGCCGATGTCGACGACACCGGCGTTCTCGCCGATGCCGGCCAGCATCGAGGAACGCATCTCGTCGGTGGTGGTCTCCCCGAAGTAGCGCAGGTGGACCTTCGACGACTTGTAGGAGCAGTGCTCGGACCACATCACGGAGTACATCGCCAGTTCGGCGTCCGTGGGACGGCGGCCCAGGATCTCCTTGATGCGGGCGTACTCGTCGTCCTTCAGACCCAGCTCGGCGTACGGCTGAGCAAGATCGGAAGTCTCGGCGGCGTGGGTGACGGTATCCACCTGCGGTGACACTGGGCGTCGGGTCCCTTCACTCTGGGATCGAAACGGCAGGCCGGGCGCGCACTGCCGCGGCCAGTCTATCGGGGGGGACCGTCATCGGGTGCCACCGGTGCGTCGGCGGACACGCCCCGGGTGTTCGCCCGCATGAGGGTGAGCGCTTCCAGGTCCACGCTCACGTCACGACCGGCCACGGGCAGCGTCATCGTTCCCGCCTGTTCGCCGTCGAATCGGTACCACCCGTTTTCGAGGGTGAACGCCGCGAGCACGGCCGGTTCGGTGAGATCGACGATCCAGTACTGCGGAATCCCGCTCTCCGCGTATTCGGAGAACTTCGTGACCCGGTCGGTCCGTCCGCTTCCGGCGGTCGTCACCTCGACCACGAGCCGCACATCGGCGGCGGTCGCACGGTCCGGATCGGCCTCGACGAGGGCCCGGTCGACGACGATCACGTCCGGGCAGCGGACCGTCGGCGGCTCGCCGGGGAGCAGCACCTCGACGTCACCGAGGACGCACAGCTCGTCGGGGAGTTGCTCGGCGAGCGCGTCGACCAGTGCGAACGTGACGTGCTGGTGCAGGTACCCGGGGTGCGGGGACACGACGAGGACCCCTTCGGAGAGCTCGAGCCGGTAGCGCTCGTACTCGGGCAGGGCCGCCCACTCGTCGACCGTCAGCAGATGGTCGGGGAACGACGGACCGCTCATCATCGATCACCACCGTTCGTCCTCGGCGGGAAGGTGCACTCAGTCTCGCATCGCGGACGGCTCCACGTGGGCCTTAGGCGGGGTCGATCCGGTCGGACGGCACCAATCGGACGCAGCAGAAACCCGGCGCGGGATCCAGGCACGCGCGCAGCGTGCGGTCGCCCAGGCCCTCGAGCAGCGCCGTGAGCAGGTCGAGGTTCATGCCGCACACCAGGTCGGTGTGCCCGTCGACCAGCGCATGGAACGGGCAGTTGCCGAGGCGGATGGCGCCCCCGTCGTCGAGCGGTTCGAATCCGTGATCCGCGAGGACCTCGGCCGTCCGCTCGCCGGCGGCGTCCTCCCCGATCCGCCGGCCGAGTTCGGCCGCGCGCCGCGACAGGATCGCGCGCGGCGATTCGCCGGTGCGGTCGGACTCGTCGACCGCATCCGCCAGCAACCGGCCCGCCAATTCGTAGCGCCGCGCGGGCAGGGTTACGTCGATCTGCCGGGCGGCCCGGCGATACAACTTCGCGGGGCGTCCGGCTCCCGGCCCGGTGCGCCCGCTCCGGCGGGCGAACTCGACCTCGAGCAACCCCTCTTCGACGAGCCGGTCGAGATGGAAGGCTGCGGTCGTGCGGGCGATACCCAGGGCGGCGGCGACCTCGTCGCGTCCCACCGGTTCGCGACGGCTCACGACGTAGTCGTAGAGCCGGCTCCGGGCGGGTTCGCCGAGTGCCGCGAGGGCGGCGATCCCCGATTGCTGCGCGCGATCCATCCCTCGATTGTAAAACCGATTTTCGTTGACCAAATGTCGCCGCCGATTCTAAAATCAGTGCAGATAGTTTTTAGAACTCGGACAGAGGGAGACCCGTCATGTCCACCACCTCATCCCCCACCGCCATCACCGCGCGCACAGACCTCCACGACCCCGGCTACCAGGCGTTTCTGGCACTGCGCACGGTCTTCACCGTCGCCCCGATCCTGTTCGGGCTCGACAAGTTCACCAACCTGCTGACCGACTGGCCCGGCTACCTGGCCACGTGGATCGACGACATCCTCCCCGGCACCGCGCAGCAGGCCATGTACCTCGTCGGTGTCATCGAGATCGCGGCCGGCATCCTCGTCGCCGTCGCACCCCGGATCGGAGCCTGGGTCGTCGCCGCATGGCTCGCCGGGATCATCGTCAACCTGCTGACCTACTCCGGCTACTACGACATCGCGCTGCGCGATTTCGGTCTGCTCGTCGGAGCCGTGGCACTCGCACGACTCGCGGTCGCGTACCACCGCCGGACGTGAGCCCGATCCGGCCGGACCGGATCGGTCAGGCCGCCGGTGTCAGGAAGGCGGTCAGAGCGTCCGCGTAGGAGCCGACATCGGCGGCGCCCATCAGCTCGCGGGCCGAGTGCATCGCGAGCTGCGGGGCGCCCACGTCGACCGTGGTCAGCCCGGTGCGCGACGCGGTGATCGGCCCGATCGTCGAACCGCACGGCAGGTCGGCGCGGTGCACGTAGCGTTGCAGCGGCACCCCGGCCTGGTCGCAGGCCAGGGCGAACGCCGCGGCGCCGGCCGCATCCGTCGCGTACCGCAGGTTCTGGTTGACCTTGAGGACCGGTCCGCCGTTCACCTCGATCCGATGCGACGGCTCGTGCCGCTCCGCATAGTTCGGGTGCGTCGCGTGCGCCATGTCCCCGGAGGCGACGATCGACCCGGCCAGGGTGCGCAGGAACTCCTCGCGACCTCCGCCGCGCGCGAGCACGATCCGCTCGAGCACCGAGTTCAACAGGTCGGAGAACGCCCCGCGGTCCGACATGCTGCCGACCTCCTCGTGGTCGAACAGCACGAGCATCGGGGACGGGCCCGGGTTCCGGACGACGTGCTCGGCCGCGGCGAGCAGCGCGTGCACGCCCGCGTAGCAGGTGCCCTGGTTGTCCAGGCGCGGTGCGCTGACCAGATCGCCGTCCACCCCGACCAGCGAACTCGGCGCCAGGTCGTGGGTCATGAGTTCCCAGCCGAGCACCGCGTCCGCGGCCACCCCGGCCCGGTCGGCGAGATAGCCGATGAACGACCGCGGTTCGGTACCCACGCCCCACACGGCGTTCACGTGGCGTTGCGGGTCGAGCTGCACGCCCTTGCGGTCTTCCGACAGGTGGATCGCGAGCTGCGGAACCCGCAGGATCGGGTCGTCGACGTGCACGAGCACGTCCGAGGCGGTCGCGCCGTTGCGCACCGTCAGGCGGCCGGAGACACCGAGGTCGCGGTCCAGCCACGAGTTCAGCCACGCCCCGCCGTACGGTTCGAGGCCGACGGTCCGCCAGCCGGCCGACACCAGGTCCGGATGCTGCTTGACCCGAAGGTTGGGGCTGTCGGTGTGCCCGCCGACGATCCGGAACGGCCGGGTCGTGCCGGACGCGTCCGTCGCGCCCTCCCCCTCGGTGGTCCACGCGATGAGCGAGCCACCGCGGATCACGTAGTACCGCCCGGGCTCGGTCGGCCAGGGCTGCGTCTCGGCCAGTTCGTCGAAGTCGGCGTCGGCGAGCATGGCCGCGACGGTCGCGCACACGTGGAACGGTGACGGTGACAGGTCGACGAAATTGCACAGCCCCTGGGCGTCGGCGCGTGTGAGAGAAGACATTCCTGCATCCTCGCACCACCGCGAGGAATCCACACCAGGTGAAGCTGCCGCTTCCGGTGTTGCGTTGTGGCGCCTGGGACCGCCACAACGCAACACCGGCAAATAGTCAGTGACCGGAGGCGACGCAGAAGTGGTTGCCGTCCGGGTCGGTCAGCGTCACCCAGCGGAACGCGCCCATGTCCTCGCGGTGCACCTCGGTCGCACCGGCGGCCACGAGCCGCGCGACCTCGTCGTCGAGGTTCTCGGTGCCGAGGTCGAGGTGGACGCGGTTCTTGCCCGGCGTGGGGTCGGCGACCTTCTGGAAGCCGAGCCGCTGCGGCGAGTCCGGCAGGGCGACGATGTAGAAGAATCCACCGTTGTCCTGGTCGATGCGCCCGCCCGTCTGCTCGGCCCACCAGGTGGCGAGCGGTCCGGGATCGGTGCTGTCGAATGTGATCATGCCGATGCTGAGTGCCATGCAGTGAAGCTAACGCTTCCCGTGTGCCTTTGTGGCGCCTGGGACCGCCACAAGGAAACACCACAAAGATGCGTATTCCTACTCAGGAAACTGGTGGGTGAAGCGGGCAGAATGATCATCGATACCGCGCCTTGGGGGAGGATTCCGGTATCGATCCGGGACCCGATCGGGGGGTCGGCTCCCGGACACTCGGGACGAGGGGCTTTGCCGCTGATCGGGACAGCGACGGAGCCCCTCGTCCTTGTCTCGGGATCTCTAGTTCTGCCGAGCCGGCGGGTTGACGAACCAGAGGTTCTCCTCGACCAGGTGCTCGCTCTTCCAGCCGTCGGCGGTGCGTACGACGCGATGGTGGTAGTTGCCGCCGCAGAACGACAGCGCGTCCATTCCGGGCAGTTGCATGGGGTTGTAGAACATCGCGGTCACGTCGGCGCGGTCGCCGTCGAGGCTGATCTGGATGTTGCTGATGAAGTGCTGCGTCATGGGCACCGCGTCGAGCGCGCGGGACAGGATCGCGACGACCTCGTCACGTGAGCCCGGCGGATATCCGACGGAGCTGTAGTCGAGGTGCGCGTCGTCGGTGAAGACCGAGGCGAGCGCCTTCCAGTCCTTGGTGTCGACGGACCGCGCGTAGCGGTAGAGAAGCTCCTTGATTTCGAGCTTGTCGTGAACGGCCTGAACATCCATCACGCGAGAATAAGACATCCACTTCAGGAGAGGAACATTTCCACCGGCGTTCACCGCCGCCGAAACGAGCGATGGGTGCCTCCCCGTCGTCGAACGACGGAGAGGCACCCATCGCCGGGGTACCGGATTCGGTCAGGCGGAGACGACCGCGTCCAGAACGCTGTAGAACATGCCGAGACCGTCGTCGCTGGGGCCGGTGAGCGGCTCGGTCGCGTGCTCGGGGTGCGGCATCAGGCCGACGACGCGACCGTTCGCCGACGCGATGCCGGCGATTCCGCGCTGCGAGCCGTTCGGGTTGTCGCCGGCGTACCGGAACACGACGCGACCCTCGCCCTCGAGTTCGTCGAGCACTTCCTGCGACGCCTGGTAGCGGCCTTCCCCGGACTTGAGGGGAACGAGGATCTCGGCCCCGGCCTCGTAGCGGGAGGTCCATGCGGTCGAGTTCGACTCGACCTTGAGCCACTGGTCGCGGCAGATGAAGTGCAGGCCCTCGTTGCGGGTGAGCGCGCCGGGCAGCAGGCCCGCCTCGCACAGCACCTGGAAGCCGTTGCAGATACCCAGCACCGGCATGCCGCCCTTGGCCGCCTCGACGACCTTGCCCATCACGGGCGCGAAGCGCGCGATCGCGCCGCAACGCAGGTAGTCGCCGTAGGAGAAGCCGCCGGGCACGATGACCGCGTCGACACCCTTGAGGTCGGCGTCGCCGTGCCACAGGCTCACGGCCTCACCGCCGGCGAGCTTGACCGCGCGGGCCGCGTCGACGTCGTCGAGCGTGCCCGGGAAGGTGATGACTCCGATGCGGCTCATGCTTCACCGTCGATCCGGCGCACCGTCCAGTCCTCGATCACGGTGTTGGCGAGCAGACCCTCCGCGATCTTCTCGAGCTCGGCGTCGTCGACGCTGCCGTCGATCTCGAGCTCGAAGCGCTTCCCCTGGCGGACATCGGATACGCCCGGGAAGCCCAGCCGCGACAGCGCCCCGACAATGGCCTGGCCCTGGGGGTCGAGAATCTCGGCCTTGGGCATGACTTCGACGACGACACGAGCCACGTGCTGCTCCTCGGTAGTAGTGCTGGCGCCCGGGGACGGACACCGGACGAACAGCAGTTTACCGGGAGGGCCTCGAACACCGGGCACCGGTCGACGCACTTCACAGATATACCCCCAGGGGGTATAAAGGAGGAGTGTCCACACAAAAGGAGGAGCCGATGACCACCGGCGACACCCTGCACGAGGTCGAGCTTTCGATCGGCGGCATGACGTGCGCCTCGTGCGCCGCCCGCATCGAGAAGAAGCTCAACCGGATGGACGGCGTCACCGCGACCGTCAACTACGCGACCGAAACCGCGAAGGTCAGCTACACCGGAGAGGTCGCCCCGGAGGACCTCGTCGCGACCGTCGAAGCCACCGGTTACAGCGCGACGTTGTCCCCTCCCCCGACGCCTGCCGGGACCGAGCCGGCCCCGGAAACCGCCGAGCCCGACGAGGCGGCGGCATGGCGGCAGCGGCTGATCGTGTCCGCGACCCTCACCGTCCCGGTCGTGCTGCTGTCGATGATTCCGGCGCTGCAGTTCGACAACTGGCAGTGGATCGCCCTGACGCTCGCCTCCCCGGTCGTGGTGTGGGGTGCGCTGCCGTTCCATCGCGCCGCATGGACCAACCTTCGTCACGGCGCGGCCACGATGGACACCCTCATCTCGGTCGGTGTGATCGCCGCATACCTGTGGTCGCTGTGGGCCCTGCTGTTCACCCACGCCGGCATGCCCGGCATGCGGATGGCGTTCGATCTGTTCCCCTCCGGCGACGGCGACACGCACATCTATCTGGAGGTCGCGGCGGCGGTCACGACGTTCATCCTCGCCGGCCGGTACTTCGAGGCCCGCGCCAAGCGGCAGTCCGGCGCGGCGCTGCGGGCCCTGCTGGACATGGGCGCCAAGGACGTCGCCGTGCTGCGGAACGGCACCGAGACACGCATCCCGATCGGGCAGCTCGCAGTCGGCGACGTGTTCGTGGTGCGGCCCGGCGAAAAGGTCGCGACCGACGGTGTCGTCACCTCCGGCACCTCGGCGGTCGACGCCTCGATGCTCACGGGTGAATCCGTCCCGGTGGAGGTCGGTCCCGGCGACAGCGTCGTCGGCGCGACCGTCAACGCCGGTGGACGGCTCGAGGTCCGCGCGACCCGGGTCGGCGCGGACACCCAGCTCGCGCAGATGGCGCGGCTGGTCACCGAGGCACAGAACGGCAAGGCCGAGGTGCAGCGTCTCGCCGACCGGGTGTCGGCGGTGTTCGTCCCGATCGTGATCGGACTGTCCCTGCTCACCCTCGTCGGCTGGCTCCTGTTCACCGACGATCCCGTCTCCTCGGCCTTCACCGCAGCCGTCGCCGTGCTGATCATCGCGTGCCCGTGCGCGCTCGGCCTGGCCACGCCCACCGCGCTGCTCGTCGGCACCGGACGCGGCGCCCAGCTCGGCATCCTCATCAAGGGACCGCAGATCCTCGAATCGACGCGCCGCGTCGACACGGTCGTGCTCGACAAGACCGGGACCGTGACGAGCGGTCGCATGAGCGTCGACTCGGTGCACGTGGCCGACGGCGAATCCGAAACGGAGACACTGCATCTCGCCGGATCGCTCGAGCACGCGTCGGAGCACCCGATCGCGCGGGCCGTCGCGGAACGCGCCGGGACCCTCTCCGACGTCGAGAGCTTCGAGAACCACGGGGGCCGAGGCGTTTCCGGGGTCGTCGACGGCCACGCGGTGCTGGCCGGGCGGCTGTCCTGGCTGCGCGACGAATGGTCGCTGACGGCACCGGAGTCGCTGCGCCTGGCCGCCGACGAGGCCGAGACCGCGGGACGCACCCCGGTGTGGGTCGCGTGGGACGGGACGATCCGTGCCGTGGTGGTCGTCTCCGACACGATCAAGGAGACCTCGGCGGACGCGATCGCCGAACTGCGGGCGCTGGGTCTGCATCCGGTGCTGCTCACCGGCGACAACCATCGCGCCGCCGAGTCGGTCGCCGCGCAGGTCGGCATCGACGACGTGATCGCGGAGGTTCTGCCGGGCGACAAGGTCGCCGTCGTCGAGCGGCTGCAGCGGGAGGGCCGGGTCGTCGCGATGGTCGGCGACGGCGTCAACGACGCGGCGGCGCTCGCGCAGGCGGACCTGGGCCTGGCCATGGGTACCGGTACCGACGTCGCGATCGAGGCATCCGATCTGACGCTGGTGCGCGGCGACCTCACGTCGGCGCCCGACGCGATCCGGCTCGCCCGCGCCACCCTGGGCACCATCAAGGGAAATCTGTTCTGGGCGTTCGCCTACAACGTGGCGGCGTTGCCGCTGGCCGCGCTCGGGCTGCTGAATCCGCTGATCGCGGGAGCGGCGATGGCGTTCAGCTCGGTGTTCGTGGTGAGCAACAGCCTGCGGTTGCGCCGCTTCTCACCACGCTAGGCAGCGTTCGAAGGTTCGATCGCTGACGAGGCGGCAGAAGTAAGACACGTGATAATATTTTCTGATCGTTTCGGTATATTGTTCTCATGGCGCGTACAGACAAATGGGCTTCTCTCAGCACGCAAACACGGGAGGCTCTGCGCTCGGACCTCCTGAGCGGGAGGTGGGAACCCGGAAAGAGGCTGCAGGTCGGCGAGCTCTCCAAACTGTACGGCGCCAGTACTACCGTCATGCGCGAGGCTCTGACCAGGCTCGCCGGCGAGCAGCTCGTCTCCTTCGTTCCCAATCGCGGCTTCTTCGTCGCCCAGTTGACGCTGGACGAACTCCAGGATCTCACCGAACTGCGCTGCCGGATCGAGGGGTTCGGCGTCGCTCTCGCCATCGAGCGCGGGAGCCTGGCCTGGGAATCGGAGTTGATCGGCGCCCACCACAGGCTGGAGCGGACACCTCGCCGCAGGGCCGACGACCCTCACCACATCAGCCCCGAGTGGCTCGAAGCCCACCAGGACTTCCATGCAAAGATCTTGGAACCCTGCCGTATCTCGGCACTCATCGACCTTGCGGCAACCCTCGCCGACGCCACCGTTCTCTACCGCCAGTGGACGGCACCCTCACAGGCTGCAGAATCACGCGATATCGAAGCAGAGCACCGGGAGATCCTCGAGTCCGTACTTGCTCGGGACGCAGTAACCGCCGAGAAGCTGCTGCGCGAGCACTACGAGCTCACCACGAGGATCATCACGCAGTCGCTCGGCTGAGCCCGCGAGAGCAGCCGCCGGACACAGCCGCCCGGACGGACCTCAGACGCTGCGGGTGACCCCGCCGTCGACGCGAATGTTCTGTCCGGTGATGTAGCTCGCTTCCTCGCCGGCAAGGAAGCGCACGGCACGAGCGATCTCCTGCGTGCTGGCGGCCCTGCGCAGCGGGATGCGCTGGGTCCACTCGGGGGCGACCGCGGAGGGGTCGGCGACGGTCCACCCCGGTAGGACGTTGTTCATGCGGATACCCGAGGGGCCGTACTCGTCGGAGTAGAGCTTGGTGAACGAAGCGAGCCCGGCCCGGAATGTCGCAGAAACCGGGTACCGAGGGTTCGGTTCGAACGGCGAACTGGTGGAGATGTTCACGATGCTGCCGCCCCCGGCCTCCAGGAAATGGGGGGTCACCACACGCGCCATCCGGACGACATTGAGCAGGTAGCCCTCCATACCGTCCTGCCAGTCGCTGTCCGTCAAATCGAGCACACCACCGGTGGCACCGTGCCCGGAATTGTTGACCACCGTGTCGATCCGGCCGAACTCCGACAAGGCCAGGTCGACGACGGCCCGAAGATCTTCCTCGGAGCGGTTCGTCCCGTCCAGCCCCACACCGCCGAGTTCCTCGGCGAGTTTGCGCCCACGTCCGGACGGCGACAGGATCGCCACCCGATATCCGTGTTCGTGCAACTCCGTGGCGACGGCAGCACCGATGCCGGAACCACCTCCGACCACAACGGCTGTCTTCTGCGTCATGAATTCCGTTCCTTGCTCAGTTGTTCGGCACGGCGCGCGATGAGCGCCTCGACTGCGGTTGCCGACAGGTCCGCGAATTCGGCGAAGTCGATGTCGTCTCCTGCGCACGCGGCGATATAGAAGCCGTCGGTCAGAGCACGGCCGAGCACGACCATCTTTCGGCCGAACTCCGGATCCTCGGCAAGTACCTCCGCCGGGATCAGCGGTTCGACCCGCCGCACCATGTGCTCGAACATCTCCTTGCGGACTTCGAGGTACTTCTTGCGCGCCAGATTGTCCTCGAGGCGGCGATCCAGCGCGAACATCAGGGCGAGGATCCAGAAAGCCTCGGCCTTGTTCTCCGGATCCGCCGAACCACCCGCCGACCCGGCGATGCTACGGCGCAGCAGGTCCCGGTTCGTCGGACCTGTATGGTCCTTCTTCCAGATTTCGAAACAGAACTCGATGAGTTCCGCAAACAACTTCTCTTTGTTCTCGAAATGGTAGTAAATGGATCCGTTCGGCAGTCCGGAAAGCCTGGCCACCTCGGACATCGTGGTGCCCTCGTAGCCCGCCGTCACGGCCAGGGACAACGCCGCATCGAGGATCGCCCGCTCGTTTTCCGGGGTCGACTGATGAACTCGACGCCTCGCCATCTCAACTCCTTTCACCGCGACGCGACCACAAAGTGATCCCTATCGCTTTCTACCAGTGCGGCCGACCGAACCTTCGGTCACCGCTGTGACAGTGAGGTCGCCGGGAGCGACCACACGAGCACCGTCCCCCTCGACAGCGAGGAGTCGTGGGCTCTCCGGTCGCCACACCGGAGCAGTCCCGGAACCGTCACGCACGAACGGGACGATCGCGTCCCGGAACGCCGCCCGCACACACTCGAACGTGTCCCGATCGACACCTTCCATCATCGGCGCACCGCGCCAAGCGTGGCGGTCGCCGAAGACGAACGGGAGCGTGAAGCAGTGCGGCGACAACGCCCGTTCCAGGGAGCTGCGAACATCGAGGCGCATCAGTCTCGTTGGGACTGCGGCACTTCGGGCGAGGTCGTACGCCACCGATCGGAACTGCCACAGTGTCGTGGCGAGCACCATCTGCTCGTATCCCGACTCCCGCTCGGCCGTGTGGTCGAGCACCGCCTCCGGAGCGCTGAACGAGCGCGCCACGAAGTCCTCCAGCTTCTCTCGAGAGAAGGACTCGGCAGGTTGTGTTCTGAGGAAGGCCGCGGTCTCCTCGGCGGTGGTGACCACCAGTAGCGCCGAGGTGTGCAGCCGAGCGGCACTCAGCTTCGGCTCCCCCAACCATCCGGGCATCCGCGGCCCGGCGGCCGGGGCGAAGGCGAATCCCGCACCGCGGTAGTTCAGCGCAGTGGTGCGCTGCGCGGCCAGGATCGACTCGACCGGAGCGGTGGCGAACCGTTCCGGTGCCAGTGCATCCTCGAATGCCGCGCGCCGCGCCTCGTGGTCGCACTCGGACAACGGGGCCAGGCGCGGCATGCTGAGTAACAGCGTGCGGGCGAACATTCCTCCGGTCTGCGGCAGGACACTCAGCGCATGCGCGTACCACGCGCCGGCGGAGTCCCCGGCAATGGTGATGTTGGCCGGATCGCCGCCGAACGCGGCGATGTTGTCCCGTACCCAACGCGCTGCCACCTCGAGATCCCGTAGCGGCTGCGCCGAGGCATCGGCGTCGCCCGAGCCACCGAGGTGGCCGAGCGCGCCGATCCTGTAGCCGACCGTGACGAGCACAATCCGTCCGCTGCGGACTAGGTCGTGCGCGTCGTACCAGCGCGACTCGCCGGAACCCGTTGTGAATCCACCACCGTGAACGAACAACAGCACCGGAAGCCCGGCCGAGTCGGCAGGTGCCTGGATCCTCAGAGAGAAGGAATCCTCGTGCTGGGGCAGTTCACCGAGTGCCTGCCCGAGGATCCCGTCGAGCATCCCGCCGATCTGGGGAAAGGCGGTAGGCGGCGACTGCGCGGTGGTCGGCGGTCCCAGCGCGGAACCACGGTCGGCTCGATCGAGCCGCGCGCCGTACCGCACACCCCGGGCGTCGACGACCCCTTCGACGACTTCGGCACGGACGACACCGGTGTCGACCGCGAACTCTCCCGTATCCGCACTCACGGAGGTCATGGCAGAAAGTCGTAGTCGTCCGGGTTCACGTGCTCGGTGATCTTCCAGTATTCGGCGTTGGTGTAGGGCCACACCTGTGAGACCCGGCCGACGCTGTTCTGGTACCAACTGCGCACGTAGGGCTGACCCCACGCCATCAGACGGTTCTCCCGGTCGACCCACTCCACGAAGCGATCCAGGGCCTCGGGGGTGACGTCGAGAGCCTTGACGCCCCGGTCGAGGACCTCACGGATCGCCTCGAGCGAGTACTCCCCGGCGCGCTCGAGCATGAAGTGCAGGCTGCCGGCGACGACACCACCGATGTTCGGCCCGTACAGCATGAAGAAGTTCGGGTAGCCCGGCACAGTGATGCCGTTGTACGCGCGGGCGTCGCCCTTCCAGAATTCGTGGATCTCCACCCCGCCTCGACCGATCACCTCGACACCGTCGAGGTAGTCCGACGGCTTGAATCCGGTGGCGTAGACGATGAGGTCGACCTCGTGGTGCGTCCCGTCGGCGGTACGGATTCCGGTCTCGGTCAACTCCACGATGGCGTGCGTCGACACCGTAGTGCTTTCGGCCATCAGCGCTTTCGCCCACACGCCGTTGTCGCGCAGCATCCGCTTCGCACCGGGCGGGTAGGACGGGACGGCGATCTCCAACAGGTCCGGTCGTCCCTCGAACTGCTCCGTCAGCCGCGCGATCAGTTCGTCGCGCACCTTCCGGTTCGTGGCGGAGACACTCAACGGCGCACCGGGCCAGTCCTTTTCGGCGCGGACGGTGTGGAATCGTCCGGGGATTCCCTGCGTGATGACCCACAACCGGTACCACTGACCGTAGTAGGGGACCTTGCGCACCAGCCAGGCGAACGCCTCGGAATGGTTGTCGTGGTAGGTCGGGGCGGGCAGCATCCACGGGGCACTGCGCTGGAAGACGGTGAGCGAAGCCACCTCTTCGTAGATGGCAGGCACGATCTGATAGGCACTGGCACCGGTACCGATGACCGCGACCCGCTTGCCACGCCAGTCGTAGGAGTCGTCCCACTCCTGCGAGTGCATGGTGACTCCGCGGAAGCGTTCGGCTCCCGGGAAGTCGGGGATGTTCGGGATGTCGAGCTGCCCGACCGCGCTGACGATCGCCTGGAACGTGCGGGTGCGTTCGACGCCCTGCGCGTCCCGAGTCACCACGATCCACGCGCCGGCCTCGTCGTCCCAGCGTGAACTCACCAGTCGGGTGCCGAACTCGATCAGGTCGATGAGTCCGGCGCGCTCGGCGACCGTGTTCAGATAGTCGTCGATCTCCCCACCCTCGGCGAACTGGTGGGGCCAGTCGACCCGCTGCGCGAACGAGTAGGAATACCCGAAAGTCGGTGTGTCCAGGCGCACTCCAGGGTAGTGGTTCTTCTGCCAGGTACCACCCAGCCGATCGGCGGCGTCGATCATCGTGAAGGGCACACCGGCCTGACGGTAACGGTGCCCGGCGGCGATACCCGAGACACCCGCACCGACGATGAGCACCTCGAAGCGGCGCCCCTCGGCGACGTCCTCGAAGCGCCAGTCGGGAGCGGCACTCTTGTCCTCGGCCAGATCGAGTTCGTGCTTGAGCGAGTCGGACCAGTCGGCGTTGCCGCCGGTGAGGTAGCCCAGGACGTCGGTGACCGCGGTGTCGGAAAGCATGCCGACGCTGGTGATCCGTTCGTCGCGAAGGCGGCGCAGCCCTGCGAGCGCGAGCTCGCGGGCCTTGTGCTGCTGGGCTTCCGACATCCCCCCGTGCGGGTGCCCGATCGTGTCGACGGGCGTCAGCGGCGGGCGCAGGTCCTCGGTGAGGACAGCGGTGTCACCCGTGGCCGCGGCGATGGCCACCAGCAGCGAGGGAAGATCGGCCTTGTCGGCGATCTCCTGCAGGAAGTCGTCGGATTCGGTGATCGGCTCGTACTCGTCGCGCCAGAACAGGTCGTCGTAGCGGTCGATACCTGAAGTGCTCATCTGTTCTCTTTCCTCCGGGAGCGGTCGACGCTGCGCGAGAGGTCGACGTAGGTCCGTAGTGCGGCGACGACCCGTGCCTCGTCGGCAGCGGTGAACACAGCCGCGACGTAGCGGTCCGGGCGAACGACGACGGCATGGGGCACCCCGAGCGGGCGGGCCGGGTCGACGAACGCGCCGGTGAGGTCGGTCAGATCGGAGGGCCCTGTCTCCTGCGGGCCACGATGGTGGCCGCGTGGGAGAAGACGCACCCGTGGGACGCCGTTCCAGAACGGATCGCGCGCAACCTGCCCGGCACCTGTGGTGCCGAGTTCGAGGATCGCCCATCCGGTTCCGAGATGCGCGTCGAGGGGCGAGGTGGTGCCCTCGGCGGTCTCGACCGTCGGCTGGCTCATGGCCTTGCCGACGGCTTCTGCGAAGCGGGAGTCCACTTCACGTGCCGGTTCGACGGCGACGCCCTTGGAGTAGTCCGGCGGGGTGATGAACCGCATGGAGGACAGATAGGCGTGGACCGGCGGGAACAGTCGCGCCACGGAGAAGACGACGTCGCGGGCGGCGGCTGCGACGCCGCGGGCCATGACGATCGAGCCGGTGATGTGCGAGATGCGCACCATCTTCTTGGCATGGGTACGACGTTCGGACTCGTAGCTGTCGAGCAGACGGTCGGTGCCCACACCGTCGAGTGCCGCCCGCAGCTTCCAGGCCAGGTTCGACGCGTCGCGAAGACCGGCATTGAGTCCCTGGCCGGAGAACGGGGGCATGAGATGGCCGGCGTCACCGACGAGGAATGCGCGTCCGGCCCGGTAGGTCTTGGCGAGCCGGCGGTGGGCGACGTAGACGACTGCGCGGCGGATGTCCTCCGGGGTCACCTGTGGGTGGAACGGAAGGACCAGTTCGCGGATCTTGTCCGGGCGGGTGATCTCCTCGGCGTCGTCGCCGGGAAGCATCATGAATTCCAGACGCAGTCGTCCCTTGATGCCGGGGACGTAGACGTACGGCCGGGCGCCGTTGCCGTGGAACTCGGCGTAGGGCTCTTTCTCGCGGGTCGTGTTCAGCAGGTCGACGACCACCCAGCGTTCTTCCTGGGTCGATCCGACCAGGGGCACACCGAGGGCATCGCGGGTGAAGCTTCGGCCACCGTCCGCGCCGGCCAGCCACGATCCGACGACGGTCGAGGTGACGCCGTCCTCGGAGCGGGTGGTCACCGTGACGGTCGTGCCGTCCTGGGTGATCGCGACCGCGCGCTGGCCCGTTCGGAAGTCGATGTCGGGATGTTCGACCGCCCTGTCCCACAGCAGCTGTTCGAGGACGGGTTGATCGAACTGCGACTTCGCGGGGTGTCCGGTACGGGAGGGAACGGGCTTGGACTGGGCGAGCAAGCGGTCGCCGAGACCGAAATAGCGTGCCCCGGTGTCCAGATAGGACTCCGCCTTGAGGTCGTCCGCCAAGCCCAGACGCTCGAGGATGCGGAATGACTCGTCGGCGATGCTGATGGCGCGGGGCAGGTCCCCGGGGGCGGTCATCGGTTCGATCACCGAGACCCGGGCACCTTCGTCGGCGAGAAGCAGGGCGAGGGTGAGCCCCACGGGACCTCCGCCGACGACGACAACGTCTGCATCGATGTTGTTCTGCTGCATGTTCATCGCGGTCACAACACCGCAGCCTGTCGCGAGGTGACCATTCCGGTCTTGTTGGTCTTGGCGATCTGCACCTGCTCGTAGACATGGGCGCGCAGTTCGCTGAAGCGGGTGAGCGAGCGTGTGCCGAGCTGGTCCCGCTCGTCCGGCAGGTCGATCTTCACGTCGTCCTGGATCACCGTGGGCGAGCTCGACAACACCAGGACCCGCTCACCGAGGTAGACGGACTCCTCGATGTCGTGGGTGACGAAGAGGATGGTCATGTTGTGCCGCTTCCACACCGAGCGGACGAGGTCCTCGAGGTCGGCCCGGGTCTGCGCATCGACCGCGGCGAACGGTTCGTCCATGAGCAGGACGCTCGGGTGCGTGGCGACCGCGCGGGCGATGGCGACGCGCTGTTGCATGCCCCCGGACAACTGCCAGGGGTAGCTGTTGCGAGCCTGCTCGAGGCCGACCGAGTGCAAAGCTTCGTCGACACGCGCGCGACGCTCCGCCTTGGACAGCTTGGCGATCTTGAGCGGCAGTTCGATGTTGGCGGCCACCGTCATCCAGGGATAGAGGCTGCGACCGTACTCCTGGAACACCACGGCCATACCCCTGGCCGGCCCGTTGACGGGCCTGCCGTCGAGCACGACCGCACCCGAGGTCGGCGCCATGAGACCGGCGATGCACTTGAGCAGTGTGGTCTTGCCGCTTCCCGACGGGCCGACGAGGCAGGCGAATTCACCCTGGTGCAGGTCGAAGGTGAGGGACTTGACCGCTTCGAACTCTTTGCCGTCCCGGCTGTATACCTTCTTGACCTTGTCGACGCGGAGTCGAACGTCTTGGTGATCAGTCATTCGCACTTTCCTTCAATCCTTCGTACCAGCCGAGGACTCGGCCCTGGACGATCTGGAACAACACGGACAGCGCCACGCCGAGCAGCCCGAGCAGCACGATGCCGCTCCACATCTCGGGGATGTCGATCCGATTCTGGAAGTTGATGATGGCGTAGCCGATTCCTTCTGTGGCCGCGAACATCTCGGAGACGACCATCAGGACGAGGCCGACCGCGAGGCTCTGGCGGATGCCGGCGAAGATCTGCGGTGACGCGGCCGGGAGTACGAGATACCGCATCCGGTCGATGCCGGTGAGTCCGTAGACCCGGCCGGTGTCGCTCTGAACCTCGTCGATGGAGGCGACGCCCTTGATGGTGTTGAGGAGGATGGGCCACAGACATCCGAGGACGATGACGGTGACCTTCATGGCGTCGTTGATGCCGATCAGCAGGAGCAGGACCGGGATCATGATCGTCGACGGGACCGCGCGGAGGAACTCGAGCAGCGGACTGAGCAGCCATCGCACCCAGTCGATCGAACCGATGGCGATACCGAGACCGACGCCGAGGACGATGGACAGCGCCAGGCCGACCAGCAGACGCGCGATACTGGGGAGAGCGTCCTGCGTGAATCCGTCGCCGAGCCACACGGTGCGGAACGCGGTGACGAGTTGGTCCGGGTCGGGAACGTAGAAGCTGCCACCACCCTGCGTGGCCGCCCACCACGCTGCGATCAGCACGATCGGCAGGCCGACGAAATATCCGAGACTCTTCAGTGTTTTCACGACTTCACACCTCCACGCACCGAGGCGTGCCAGAAGAGAACCTTGCGTTCGATCGTTCCCATCAGCCAGTTGACGAGCATGCCGAGCACGCCGCTGGTGACGATGAGGGCGAACATCGCCGGCGCGTCGTCGTTGATCTGTGCGAGTGCGACGTCCTGGCCGAGACCCGGGGTGCCGATGATCAGCTCGACGCCGACGGACAGGATCAGCGCGACCGTGGCGGCCAGGCGTATGCCGGTCATGAGGAAGGGAAGCAGGGTCGGGAAGAGCAGGTAGCGGACCCTCTGCCAGAAGTTCATCTGCAGGGTCAGGGCGGTGTCCGTGGCGACCTTGTCGACGTCGGCCACGCCGTAGAGCACCTGGACCAGCACGATCCAGAAGCAGGCGTAGACGACGATCAGAAGCTCGGCGCTGAGGGCAGGTCCGTACAGGAGCGCGGCCAGCGGGATGAGCGCGACCGCGGGGATGGGCCGAAGGAACTCGATGGTCGAGTGGGTCGCCCGCCTGAGGAACGTACTGGAGCCGATGATCACGCCGACCACGATGGCGGCGACGCTGGAGACCACCAGACCGATCAGCCAGGCACGCAGTGTGTAGCCGACCGAGGTCCAGAAATCGGGATCGGACAGGTTCTCGACGAATTCCGCGAACACCACCGTCGGGGGTGGCAGATAGTGCGAACCGACCGGTCCGATGGCAGAGAACACCTGCCAGATCAGGAGAAAGCCCAGACTGCCGGCCACGCCGAGGAGAAGCGGCTTGTACGGGGCGACTGCACTGGGTGTTCGGGAACTGTCCCGTTGCGGCGGAACCGCCACGGGCTTCTCCAGTTCTCGCTGTGCCACGCTCATGGCAGGCAACCTTTCGAGTGTTGCGGAGGCATGGGGTGGGTCGGGCCTCGCGGCCCGACCCACGCGGTCAGTGGTTCCAGACGACGTTCTCGCCGGGCTCCTTGTTCATGACGTTGTACTTCACCAGCAGGGTGCTGAACTGGTCGATCGCGTCGGCGTCCAACTTCGCATCCCACTGGATGAACTCGGTCTTCGCAGCGACCTCGGGGGCGGTGCCGATCACCTTCGGCAACAGGGCGCGGACGTCGTCCTGATGTGCTTCGGCGTAGGTGAGAGTTTCGTCGAGGGCTTCCGTAAACCGTTCGACCAGATCGGGTTTGGTGTCGATGAGCTTCCTGCCGGCCACCATGACCAGCTCGGCGCCATCGAGGCCCGCCGCCGGGATGAAGTCGCTGACGACGGCGCCACCGTTGTTCAGGATCTGCCCGATGAACGGCGGTCCGGCCATTCCGGCATCGATCTGCCCGCTCTCGAGCTGCGCGGCGACCTGGTCGAACCCGAGCTGGACGAAGGTGATCGACTCGGGATCGCCGCCGTCCTTCGCGACCGCTTCCTTGATGCCGATCTCGCCGATGCTCCCGAGGGCATTGATCGCGACCCGCTTACCTTCGAGGTCCTTCGCCGACTTGATATCCGAGCCCGAGCCGACGAGCACGGCGACGGAGTCACCCAGGGTGCCGGGGCGGTTCTTGGCGTAGCCGGACACGATCGGCACGTCGAGGCCCTTGCTGCTCGCGACCAGCGGCGTGGTCGGGCTGGCCAGGATGAAGTCGAGGCTCCCGGAATTCACGGCCGGCAACTGCGCAGCACTCGACTGGCCCATGACGAGTTCGATCTCGATTCCCTGCTCGGCGAAAAAGCCCTGGTCGATGCCGATCTGGAAGGCACCCACCGCCGACGAGGGGAAAAGCCCCACCTTCACGATGTCGAGACCGCTGTCCGATTTCGATGCGGCGCCGTCGTTCGATCCGTTGGAGCACGCGGTCAACGCAAGTGCCAACGCCGCGCTTCCGGCGAGCACAGACAAGGTCCGCTTCATGAATTCCTTCTTCCCTGAATCCGGCTGTTCCGGAATCCGACTGTTCCGGGCGATCTTGATGGGTCGTGCAGATGTGACGCCCGCAACATCGACTATGTCACAGATTTAATATTGGTCAAGCTTTATTGCATTTTCACTGAGGAATGCATTCTGCTGGCCGCAGTCGGGCAGCGGAAAACACCGACTCCAAGGTCGAGTCGAGATCCTGAGCGAGACATTCGGCCGCGATGACATGGTCCGGTCGCACAACCACCGCCGAGAACGGCCGCTGATGGAACCAGGACTTGAGCACGCCCGACGGATCGCCCACTACGTGCACACCGTCCCCCGCGTTCTCCATTGCCCACGGAAGCTGGGAGGCAGGTACCAGATGCACCAGGCGTGCGCCGAGCGACTCCAGTCGCTCCAGGTTCTCCTTGTCGACGAGCTGCCGTGGATCGTTGTTCCACACGAAGATTCGCCAGCCGGACCCCGTCACATCGTCGAGCAGCCGATCGGTCGCGGCCGTCGTGCACACCCGCGGCTGCGGGAACAACGTACCGACAGCCGACTTGAAGTCCTCCGCAACGGGTACCGACTTCAACCGGGGCACCCGCGCCGGCACCACGACGCCGCGCTCGTAGCGCGGCATGGGCTTGAAGCCCTGCCCGGAGACATACGCCTTCAGTCGCGGCAACCGGTCGACGACCACTGCTGCGGCATCACGTGCCGCAGAACGCAGTTTGCTGCGGTTGGTGACCAGGTTGGCCATGCCGACCGACAGGTCGACCATTGCCTTCACATGGTCGCGACGCTCTTCCGCGTAGGTGTCGAGCAACGCATCGTCGGCTTGCCCCTTCACCACCGCAGCCAGCTTCCAACCGAGATTCATCGCGTCACGAATGCACGAATTCCATCCCTGCCCGGCGACCACCGGCATGACGTGGGCGGCATCGCCGGCCAGGAGGATCGGTCCTTCCCGGAACCGGGACGCCAACCGCGCGTGATGGGTGTAGACACGTCGACGGATGATGTTCAGCCGCTTCGGGTCGGGCACGTGATCGGCGAGGAGACCGTAGATGAACTCGTCCGATTCGACGAGCTCCTCCCCCTCGTCGTCGAGCATCATGAACTCCCAGCGCCGAATCCCGTGCGGGAGGCTCAAAGTGGCGTAGCCACGCGTAGGGTCACCGCCGAACACCGCGTGCGGCGTGCCGATCGGGTCGTCGGCGACGTCGATCACGAGACCGCGTTGCTTGCGGGTCTCGCCTTCGAACTCGATGCCGAGACGGGTCCGGGTGAAGGACCGGCCGCCCTCGCACCCGATGACGTAGCGCGCCGTGATCTGCGAGGTCACCTCCCCCGACTTGACGGTGACCGTCGCTTCGTCGTCGGTGTAGGTGAGGTCGATCGCTTCGGTCCCGAGCCGGACGTCGACCGTCTCGAAACGCTCCAAGCCCGCCAACAGGACCTGGTCCACCAGCGGCTGAACGAAGCCGTTGCGCCGCGGCCATCCGAATTCACGTGTCGTGGGGTTGATCTCGGCGATGACCTTCATCTCGCCGTTGACGATCCGGACCTGCTGGTCGGGGACCGTGTGCGGCAGCACCTTGTCCACGAGGCCGATCGACTGCATGACCCGCAGGGCCTCGTCGTCGATACCGACCGCCCGCGGATAGTCGATGAGCTCGTCGAGTGCCTCGATCAGCACCGTGCGCACACCGTGCTGGCCGAGCAGGTTCGCGAGCGTGAGACCGGTGGGGCCCGCGCCGATGATCAGGACGTCCGTGTTCACGATTCACTCCTCAGGGATGCGATGTTCTGGCGTGCCTGGGCCCCGACCATGACAAGGTCGATCCCGAGCCCCACGTAATCGATCAGCTCGGCACGAGCCAGAGCGGCTGCGTAAGTGGGGGAACCGGCGTAGATTCCACAGGTTCGTCCGTATGCTCGTGCGACCTTTGCGATCTCGACGATCGCGTCGTACACCGGACCGTCCGCCCAGTCGGCCCCGCCTCCGAGACCGAAGGACACGGCCAGATCCGCCGGTCCGATGTAGACGGACCCGACACCGTCCACCGAAAGGATCTCCTCGGCGGCGTCGAGGCCACGGCGCGTCTCGATCTGCACGATGCACTCGACCGCGTCGTTCCCGGCCTCGGTGTAGCTGCTGCCGGAATACAGCTGGGGGCGGCTGGGCCCCAGGCTGCGGCGACCCAGCGGCGGATACTTGGTCGCCGCCACGAGTGCTCTTGCCTCATCGGCACTTTCGACGGTCGGAGCGATGATGCCGCGCGCGCCGCTGTCCATCAGGCGACCGATCGGACCGGAGTCGATGCTCGCCACGCGCACGTACCGGTATCGGACGTCGCGCGGGATCGCCCGAAGCATCGTGCAGGCGGTCTCCAACCCGACTTCACCGTGCTGCAGATCGATGACAACCCCGTCGTACCCGTTGAACAAGCCGCTTTCGACGATGCTCAACGACGGCGTGGCGACGTGGAGGAGGGCGGGGATGCTCGTCACTTGTCGGCCTCGGCCAGCCGACGAGCGTGCGCCGCTGCGTTCTCGCCGCCGAAGACCGGAACGATCTCCCGGCGGCGAATGCGCCATTCCCCGTCCACCTGGACGTACTCCTCGCGGAACTCGCCGACGCTGGCGGGGCGCAGCGGATCGTCCTGCGTGCTGCGGAACGTCGTGTAGTAGGTCGTGCCCGTGAGGACTCCGTCCTTCCAGGCGAGTCGGGTGCCGCCCGAGAAGTGGCGGACCGTTCCCGCGTCCTGGGTGACCCGGCGTTCCCCCCACGCCTTGATGGCGTCGCGGCCGTTCATGGTGCCGAGCGGCCCGACCGAGACCGCATCCTCGGCATACAGGGTGTAGAGCCGGTCGGCGTGACCGTGGTCGAGCAGCCAATGATGCTCCGCCACCAATTGTTCGATGGCGACGCGAATCTCGGTGGTGACGGCGGGTGTCGACCCGGAAGTGTTCTCGGTGTTCTCGGTCATCGGTTCATGCCTTCGAATCGAGGGTTGCGCGCACGCAACCCAGTCCGGTGATGGTGGCGGTGCATTCGACGTCGGCCGGCCAGGGCTCGATGTATCCGATCGAACCCGAGAGCAGGATCTCGCCGGCCCGCAACGGATGCCCGATCCGCAGTGCCGTCTCGGCGAGCCATTGCACCGCCTTGATCGGGTGGCCGAGCACGTTGCTTCCGATGCCCCGGGTGATCTCGTCACCGGTCGCGGTGGTGATCGACATCTCGACACCGGTGAGATCGACCTCGCCGTAGGCGTGTCGTTCCTCGCCGAGGACGACCCCGTCGCACCCTGCGTTGTCGGCAATGGTGTCGACGATCTTCCCGACATTGCCGGCAAAGCGGAAATCGACGAGTTCGAATGCGGGAGTGATGTATTCGATCGCGTCCTCGATCGCATCGGGGTCGGCAACGAGGATGTCCTTCGCCAGGACGAAGGCGACCTCGGCCTCGATGCGCAGGAAGTTGTGCGCGGACGCGGGGATCACGACGCCCGAGGAGTGGACCATGTCGTCGTGGATGATGCCGTAGTCGGGTTCGAAGACCCCGACCCGCTTCTGCACGAGCGGGTTCGTCAGACCGACCTTACGGCCGACACGACGCACACCGAGTTCGGCCTCCCGCCGGGCCGCGACGAGCTCGGAGATGCTGTACGCCGCATCGAGATCACGCTCGGGCAGCCGCGGACTGACGAAGTCCATGGTGGTGACGTCGCGGCGGGCGCGATAGAGCTCGTCGGCGATCTGTTCGATGACGCTGGTCTCTGTCATGGTTCAGCCTTTTCGTGCGAGGAAGTCGAGGACGGTGGCGTTGAAGGTTTCGGGGTCCTCCCACTGCGGCCAGTGCGCCGCATTCTCGATGAGCAGGAACTGGCCGTCCGGAATCGACTCGGCGAGTTCCTTTCCCACCTCGGGTCCGCCGCTGGGCTCGTGGTCGGTCCATACCAGCAATGCAGGTACGGGGATCGCCGCGAAGTCCTCGTCGGTGACCCGGTTGCGGTAGCGGGTCTCCGGCTGACGCAGCACCGCGATGTGGTGCATGGCGTCGCCGAAGCCGTCGCGGGAGTACACCGCCTGCCGGATGTGGACCAGTTCGTCGGTGATCTTGCCGGGGTCGTGGATGACGACCTGCAGCCGCTTCTTGACGTTGTCGTAGGTCGGTTCGGTGACGGCCTGGCGGCTGACCGACTGGGCACGGTCGACCCGCTCGGCGGTCGTGACGCGACCGCCCGGGGCACTGAGGATCACCGTCCGCACCCGATCGGGGTGGTGGCCGGCGAACTTGATCGCGATCCAGCCGCCGAGGGACTCGCCGCACAGGTGCGCGCGGTCCAGGCCGAGCACGTCGAGCAGGGCGAGCAGGTGTTCCTCGTATTCGGGGATCTCGAGGTCGTGGTCGGTCAGGGTGGTGAAGCCGTGACCGGGATAGTCGTATCCCACCACCCGGTACTTCGAGGCCAGAGCACGGATGTTCTGGGTGAAGGCCTCGATGTGGCCGGTGGTTCCGTTGAGCAGGACCACGGTCTGCTCGTCGGGTCCGCCGGGGCCGTCGACGGTGAGTACGCGGGTGCGCCAGCCGTTCACCTCGAGATATTCGAGGCGGTGCGGCAGGTCGGCGACGGCTTCCCAGAAGGTCTTGAACTCGTACATGTCCTCACGCTCCGATCGCGGCCTGGATACCGAAGCCGGCGCCCCAGGTCTCCACGGCCCAGTAGTGGTCGACGGTGAGCCGGTAGGGGCCGGCGGTGGACAGGGCGGCGTACGCCGCGATCCAGCTGCGCATCTCGTGGGCCGCGCTGCCCCCTTCGGCGACGAACCGGTCGTTGTCCCAACCGTCGACGGCGGACAGCTCACCGGAGCGGAAGGTGTTCAGCACCAGCGCGTCCCAGGCTTCGTTGAGCGGTGCGCTCGAGGCCTTGCCGTCGGCGATGGCCTGGATACCCTTCACGATCGCCTGTTCGCGGGCGGCGCGCTCCTCCCGACTGGGGGCGTACTCGACGAGGCGCCGGCGCACCGGTTCCGGGGCGTCGTCCCAGCGCGGGACGGGCGGGTTGTGCGAGATGCCGCCGGAGGCCACCAGCAGAACTCGCTTGTCGAGCTGCTGCGCCGCCCGGCCCACGGCCTCCCCGAACAACCGGACACGCTGCATCGGCGTGAGCGGGAATCCGAGAGCGTTGACGAAGATCGGAACGATGGGCCGGCTCAAGGGGTGGCCGTAGATGAATTCGAGCGGTTGCAGGATGCCGTGGTCCACCGTCATCCGCTCGGACCGGCCGATGTCGATTCCCTGTTCGAGGACCAGTGCGTGCAGGGTTCGGGCGATGTCCCCGTCGACGGGCACCGGGCCTGCTGTGGTGCCGTAGTCACCGACACCGACGGCCTCGGCTCCGATCGCCCAGGGGGTAATCAGCGAGTACAGCTGACCGTTGAAGTGATCGGGGCCCAGTGCGACGACCACCTCGGGGTCGAAGCTCTCGACGAAGGAGCGCACTTCACCGATTGCGGCCTCGATTTCCGCCATCGTCGTGCCTCCCGGGTCGACATTGCCGAATGACGGCGCATGGGACAGGGCGGCGACTGCCAAAGGCATGACAGGAGTTCCTTTCATAGGGCACCCGCACGTGGGCAGGATCGAGGACGGGAAAAAAGACTCTAGTCTCTAGAGTCGTCACTCTAGAGACTAGAGTCACATGACCGCAACCACACTTCGCCCCAATTAGTGACTCCGGCTATTCGCCGGGCGCGATGGGCATGAAGAGAGCCACCCCGGTATGGACAGATCTGCCCGTACCGGGGTGGCTGGAGAGGCAACACATTGTGCCGCCCAGAAGATCGGAGCTCAGGAACCGACCGGATCGGTCAGCATGATGCCGAAACCGGCACCCCATTCGTGGACCGGCCAGTACCAGCGGCCTGCGACCGTCGGGGTGTCGACGGCGTTGACCGCCGCGAAGGCGGCGACCCACGCACGGATCTCGTGCGCCGATCCCCCACCCTCACGCGCCATCCAGTCGGTGGCCCATCCGTCGACCGCGTCGAGACGACCCTCGGCGAAGGTGTCCATGACGAGCCGGTCGAACTCCTCGTTGAGGGGCTGCTGACCGGTGCCGGTGCGCACGTGCTCGCGCGCGGCCTCGATGACCCGGCGCTGCCGTTCCTCCCGCTGCTCGGGGGTGTAGTGACGACCGTCGATCAGACGCTCACGCAGCTGCTCCGGCGCCCCCTCGAGCTTCGGGACCGGCGGATCGTGCGACAGACCTCCGGATCCGACGATCAGCACCCGCTTGTTCCAGCGGGCGGCCTCGCGGCCGATCGCCTCACCGAACCTGCGCACGCGGCGCATCGGCACCAGCGGCAGACCGACCGCGTTGACGAACACCGGCACGATGGGACGCTCGTAGTCCACGCCGTAGAGCATCTCGAGCGTCTGCGTCATGCCGTGGTCGACATACAGCCGCTCGGACTGGGCGACGTCGATCTCCTCGTCGAACACCGCCTGCACGAGCCGGGCGGCATGCTCCCGGTCGACCGGCAACGCGCGTTGCTGCGTGCTCCAGTCCCCGACGCCGATGGCCTCGGAGCCGATGCAGAACGGCGGCATCATGTCGTAGAAGACACCGTTGAAATGATCGGGTCCGAAGACGATCGTGATCTCGGGATCGAAGTCCTCGATCGCCTTCCGAATCTCGTCCGTCGCCGCATCGATCTCACCCAGCACGCCACCGGCGGGCTCGATCTCGCCGATGAGCGGCGAGTGCGACATCGTGCAGACCGCGATGGCCATCGGCTACTGCTCCGCGACGATCTCGTTGCGCAGGACCCCGAGGCCGGTGATCTCGACCTCGACCACATCGCCGGGATTCAGCAGCGCCGGCGGGTCCATGAACAGGCCCACACCACCCGGGGTTCCGGTGACGATGATGTCGCCGGGCGCGAGCGGGGTGAAGGTCGAGATGTGCTCGATCAACCGGTCGATCGGGCAGCGCATGTCCGCAATCGTGGCCTTCTGGCGCTGCTCACCGTTGACCCGCGTCTCGAGGGTGCATTCCTGAATGTCCTCGATGTCGGCGGCCGGCACGAAGTACGGGCCCATCGCGCCGGTGCGCGGGAAGTTCTTCCCCGGGATCCACTGCGTCGTGGCGCGCTGCCAGTCACGCACGGTGAAATCGTTGTAGATGCTGTAGCCCGCGATCACCGACTGCGCCTCGGCAGCGGGAACCTTGAAGGCCGGAGCGCCGATGACCACGGCGAGCTCACCCTCGTAGTCGAACTGGGTGCCCACCGCCGGGATCTCGACCGGGACCAGGTGACCGGTCTGGGAGTCGGCAAACCGCGTGAACAGGGTCGGGGCACCGACCTCGGCCTTACCGGTCTCCTCCAGATGCGACCGGTAGTTGACGCCCACGCAGATGATCTTGGCGGGGTTCGGCACGGCCGGCAGGAAGGAAACCTCGGACTCCTCGGCAACGGGCTCGAGGCCGTCGACCAGCGAATCGCGCAGCAGACCCGCGGCTATGGCGTCGCGCAGGGAAGCGGCCACGTCGGCGCCGTTCACGCCCAGGTCGTAGACCTGCCCGTCGACCACGGCACCCCAACTCTGACGACCCTCAACCTCGAAACTCACGTACTTCACAATCACATCTCCTCTGAAGAATGTATTTTCACCACAATAGTACGTCAGTAGTTAAGCAAAATATAGTCGATCGCGGAAGGTGCCGGGCGGCGAGCAGGTGGGAGATACTTGCGCCCATGCGACTGACCCACTTCGGACACTCCTGCCTGCTCGTCGAACACCGCGGCGCGAAGATCCTGTTCGACCCGGGCACCTTCTCGCACGGCTTCGAGGGCATCACCGGGCTCGACGCGATCCTGGTCACGCACCAGCATCCCGACCACGCCGACGCCGCGCGCCTGCCCGCCCTGCTCGACGCGAACCCCGACGCGAAGCTGTTCTCGGATCCGCAGTCCGCGGACCTGCTCGAGGGTGGCTGGACCGCGGTGCGTCCGGGCGACACGTTCGAGATCGGCGAGGTGACCGTCCGCGGCACGGGCGGCCGGCACGCCGTCATCCATCCGGATCTGCCGGTCATCGACAACACCGCGTTCCTGCTCGGCGACGACGAGAACCCGTCCCGGCTGCTGCATCCCGGTGACTCGCTGTACATCCCGCACGAGCGCGTCGACGTCCTCGCACTCCCGTCCGCGGCGCCGTGGCTGAAGATCTGGGAGGCAGTCGATTACCTGCGCGCGGTGAATCCGCGGGTCGCCGTCCCGATCCACCAGGCCATCATCGCCGAGCAGGCCAACGGCATCTTCTACGGTCGCTACAGCGAAATGGCGCCGGAGGGAACGGAATTCCGCGTCCTGCCGCACGAATCCGACATCGAGGTCTAGGACACCGCGACCGTGGCGCGCCGGTAGGTGCCGTTTCCCGCCGCGTCCGCGAGGACGTTCCCCACGTCGCGGCGGGAAACATGCCACCTCGAGATCGCGCCGTCGACCGCGGCCGTGGCGGTGCCGTCGGCGGGTTCGTCGGTGAGGTTCACCGGCTGTACGACGGTCCAGTCGAGACCGCTGTCCCGCACGAGACCGTCCTGGACCTCGGTGTCGGCGATCCGGGGTCCGAGCAGGAGCTTGAACATCAGGCTGTACCGCAGGGGCAGCCTGCCCCGCGTCTCCCCCACGCCGTACGACGTCTGCACCACGAGCCGGGGCACACCGTGGCGGCGCATCGCGTCGATCACGTTGCGCGTTCCCCGCGAGCGCACGTCGAGAGGGGTGTGGGCCGGTCCGCGTGCCCGGACTCGCAGCGGGTTCTCGCTGATACCGAGCGTGACGACGACCGCGTCGTGGCCCTGCACGGCAGCGTCGACGTCCTCGGGTCGCGTCGCATCACCGCGTCGGACGGATTCGCGCGGGCGTTCAAGCGGGTCACGGGCGTCTCACCCGGATCGATGCGACGCCCGGCTGCTGCGGAAACCTAGCGGGCCGCGGCTCGACCCGCGGCGCGCCCGGAGAAGATGCAGCCGCCGAGGAACGTACCTTCCAGCGAGCGGTAGCCGTGCACGCCACCGCCGCCGAACCCGGCGACCTCCCCGGCGGCGAACAGGCCGTCGAACACGCTGCCGTCGGATCGCAGGACCCGCGACGACAGGTCGGTTTCGAGACCGCCGAGGGTCTTGCGGGTGAGCAGATGCAGCTTCACCGCGATGAGCGGTCCGGCCTTCGGGTCGAGAATGCGGTGCGGCGCCGCGATCCGCGCGATCTTGTCGGGCAGGTAGGCGCGTGCCGCGCGCATCGCCGCGACCTGCAGGTCCTTGGTGTACTTGTTGGCGATCTCGCGGTCGCGAGCCTCGACCACCGACCGCACCGTCGCGTAGTCGAGCGGGGCTTCGGGTGCCAGTTCGTTCATGCCGGCGACGAGGTCTGCGAGGTTGTCTCGCACCACGAAGTCGACGCCGCGCTGCTTGAACGCTTCGACCGGTCCGGGCGCGCCGGATCGGACGCGCTGCAGCAGCAGTTTGATGTTGCGACCGGTCAGGTCCGGGTTCTGTTCGGATCCGGACAGGCCGAATTCCTTCTCGATGATCTTCTGGTCGAGCACGAACCAGGTGTGGTCGTGGCCGGTGGTGACGATGTGCTCGAGGGTGCCGAGCGTGTCGAATCCGGGGAACAGCGGCACCGGCAGGCGCTTGCCGGTGGCGTCGAGCCACAGCGACGACGGGCCGGGCAGGATGCGGATGCCGTGGTTCGGCCACACCGGGTCGTAGTTGGTGATGCCTTCGGTGTAGTGCCACATGCGATCTCGGTTGACGATGTTCCCGCCGGCCTTCTCGGTGATCTCGAGCATGCGGCCGTCGACGTGGGCGGGCACGCCGCTGAGCATGTGCTTCGGCGGGATACCGAGCCGCGTCGGCCAGTTCTTCTTGACCAGGTCGTAGTTGCCGCCGATGCCGCCGGACGTGACGATCACGGCGCCCGCGCCGAACTCGAAGTCGCCGACGGCGGTGCGGGACGACTTCACACCGCGCGCCGCGTCGGTCGGTTCGAGGACGGTGCCGCGCACGCCGGTGACCGCACCGTCGGTGACGACCAGTTCGTCGACCTGATGGCGGTACTTCAAAGTGACGAGGCCGCGGTCGGCGGCGGCGAGCACCTTGCGGGCGAAGATCTCGACGAGCCCGGGGCCGGTCCCCCACGTGATGTGGAATCGGGGCACCGAGTTGCCGTGGCCGCCGGCGTCGTAGCCGCCGCGTTCGGCCCAGTTGACCATCGGGAAGATCTTCAACCCGCGCTGCGCGAGCCACGCGTGCTTCTCCCCCGCGGCGAACTCGACGTACGCCTGCGCCCAGCGGCGCGGCCAGCGGTCCTCGACCTCGCGGTCGAAGCCGGCTGTGCCCATCCAGTCCTGCAGCGCGAGGTCGTAGGAGTCCTTGATACCCATGCGACGTTGTTCGGGACTGTCGACGAAGAAGAGCCCACCGAACGACCAGAAGGCTTGTCCACCAAGGTTGTTCGCGTTCTCCTGATCCACCAGGATCACCTTGCGCCCGGCGTCGATCAGCTCCCCGGTCGCCACCAGCCCGGCGAGACCCGCCCCCACCACGATCACGTCTGCGTCCATGTCCGCAGACACTACCGGCCGGTCCCGGTACGACGGGAGAGGTCGAACGGCATCACGCGACGTGGCCGAGAGCCCGCGGCTGCCAGCGGTACACGGTCGGCTGCGCGTCGTGGTGCAGCGCGATGTCGACGGCGTCGACGATGGCCTGCCGCGGTCCGGGTTTGCTCAGTTGCGGCCCGGAGATCGCCAGGCGCAGCAGTCCGCCGCGCCGCGCGACCCGCGCGGCGCCGATGACCATGGCGCGGCACCACCACGGTTCGGCGCGCGCCCCGTCGCCGATCCCGAACACGCGCGCCTGCTCCACGGTGCCCCGGTCGAGGTCGTGCACGCCGGTGGCGTCGGCCAGGAGGCGGAACCCGGTCTGCGGCAGTGCGGCGACCGCCCCGGCCGAGGCGACCCAGCGGGGCGGGGCGAACAGCCGGGTGCGCAGTCCCGTTGCCTCGAGCACGCGATCGGCGGCGAGCAGCCGCAGCCGCGCCTCGTGCTCGCGCAGCGCCGAGAATTCGGCGCGGCGGCGTTTCGTCGCGGCCTGGTCGTAGCCGTGCAGCACGATCGCGTCGCCGTCTTCCCGGCGTTCGAGGAGCCATTCCTGGGTCGCCGGGTCGCGCACCAGCCGGTAGTGGTCCTTCAGCCGCGGCGCCACGAGCAGCGACAGCGGCACTCCGCGCGCATCCATCTCGCGGGCGAACCTGTCGACCGCTTCGCGGGTGACATCCCGGATTCCCGACACCGACACGATCAGTTCCGTGCTCACGACCATCACGATGCCCGGCGCGGATGAACGGAGATCGTCCTCCGGTTGAAACCTGCGCGACGAGAGCAGCGCGGTGGGCACACTGGGATCGGATCCGTTGCCGACCGGAGCGAGGTGTCATGTCCGATCAGAGCGAACCGCACGTGGATTGGGACCCGCGTTCCCCACAGGTGCAGGCGGATCAGATCACCGCGTACGACGAGATGCGCGCCCGCTGCCCCGTCGCCTACAGCGCCTACCGCGATTGGACGGTGTTCCGTCACACCGATGTCGTGGCAATCCTCGACGACCCCGCGACCTTCAACAATGCGGTGTCGTCGCATCCGTCGGTGCCCAACGGCATGGACCCGCCGGAGCACACGTCGTTCCGGGCGATCAACGACCGGTACTTCACGCCCGACCGCATGCGCGCGTTCGAACCGGCGTGCCGCGAGGTGGCCCGCGACCTGATCGACGCACTCGGGCCCGGCGAGGCCGAGATCATGTCCGGCCTGGCCGAACCGTTCGCGAACCGGATCCAGTGCCGGTTCATGGGGTGGCCGGACCGTCTGCACGAGCCGCTGCGCGAATGGACGCGCAAGAACCGGGAGGCGACGCGCGCCCTCGACCGGGCGGCGATGTCGGCGATCGCGCTGGAGTTCGACGGCTACATCCGCGAACAGCTCGACGAGCGCCGTGGTCGGCCGGCGACCGGGACTCCCGACGTGACCGCGGAGCTGCTCGGCGAGCGGGTCGACGGCAGGCCGCTCACCGATGCCGAGCTGGTGTCGATGATCCGCAACTGGACGGTCGGCGAGCTGAGCACGATCGCTGCGTGCGTCGGCATCCTGGTCGCGTTCCTCGCGTCGAATCCGGAGGTCCAGAAGCATCTGCGGGCCGAACCCGACCGGATCGGTGCCGCGTGCGACGAGATCCTGCGGATGCAGGCACCGCTGATCGCGAACCGCCGTCGCACCACCCGGGAGGTGACCGTCGCGGACCGCCGCATCCCGGCCGGGGAACGGATCATAGTGCTGTGGGCGTCGGCGAACCGCGACGAGGCCGTCTTCGGTGACCCCGACGAGTTCCGCCTCGACCGCGACCCGGCCGCGAACCTGCTTTACGGACGCGGCATCCACAACTGTCCGGGTGCGCCGCTCGCGCGACTCGAGCTCACCGCACTGGTCGACGAACTGCTCGCCGCGACCACGAACATCACCGCGACCGGCGCGGTTCCGGAGCACGCGGCGTATCCGGCGGGCGGGTTCACGCGGGTGCCGGTCGTGCTGACCCGCCACTGAACAACTCCCACCGAACGACGAGGTCCCGTTCACCAAGACGGCCGTCCTGCCCCGGCGCCGACGCGGTTTAGCGTCGGCCCGTGACGACCCGCCAGAAGACGTACCCGCATCTGCTCTCCCCCGGCACCATCGGCCCGCTCACCCTGGCCAACCGGGTGGTGCTGCCCGCGATGGACATGAATCTGTGCGTGGACGGCGAGATCGAGCAGGGCGACATCGATCATTTCGCGGCGCGCGCCGCGGGCGGCACCGGATTGATCATCACCGGATGCTGCGCGGTCGCGTATCCGATCGGGTGCGCGAGCACCAAGGAACCGGGCCTGTCCGAGGACCGGTTCATCCCCGGGCTGAAGGCGCTGGCGGACGCCGTGCACGTGTCCGGCAGCAAACTGTGCGTGCAGATGACCCACCACGGCAAGGTCGCCCGGATCGACACCGTCCAGGACCGTCCGCTGCTGGTGCCGTCGACGCCGCAGGCCGGCCCCGACATGAGCGCGCTCGCCGACAACACCGGCGAGGAACTGCAGAAGATGGCGAGCGTCGTGCAGGGCAAGCAGGCCACTTTCCACGAGGCCGACGCCGACGACATCCCTTGGCTGATCAAGTGTTTCGCCGAGGCCGCGGCCCGCGTGAAGGCTGCCGGCGGCGACGCGGTCGAAATCCATTGCGCGCACGGCTATGTGCTCGGTGCGTTCCTGTCCCGCGCCGACAACCGGCGCACCGACGAGTACGGCGGCTCGCTCGAGAACCGGGCACGGCTGGCGTGCGAGGTGATCCGGGCCGTCAAGGACGAGGTGGGCGACTCGCTGGCGGTGATCGTGCGTGTCGCCGGACGCGAGTACGGGGAGGCCGGCGCATTGACCACCGCCGAGGCCGTGCAGGCGTCGGTGCTGTTCGAGAAGGCCGGCGCGGACGCCATCCATGTCACCGGATGGGCCCGGAATCCGTTCTCCAACTTCACCGACGGTCCGCTTCCGAACACGGTGGGCGCGTACACCGACCTGGCCGCGGAGGTGAAGCGGGCGGTGTCGATCCCGGTGATCGCGGTGGGCCGGATGCTTCCCGAGGTGGGTGAGCAGACCATCGCCGACGGCAAGGCGGATTTCGTCGCGATGGGCCGCCAGCTGCTGGCCGATCCCGATCTCGTCGGCAAACTGAAGGCCGGAACCCCGGAGCAGGTGCGTCCCTGCATCAATTGCTATGTGTGCGTTCAGGAGAACTTCTGGGACGGTACCCCCGTGTGCGCGGTGAATCCGGCGCTGGGCAACGAGACGCTGGTGCCGTTCGTGCGGACCGCCGCCGCGAAGCGGGTCGTCGTCGTGGGTGCCGGGCCCGCGGGTCTCGAGGTTGCGCGCATCGCAACCGAACGCGGCCATCACGTCACGGTGCTCGACAAGACTGATCGGCTCGGCGGCACCCTGTGGTTCTCGACGCTGACCACCCCCGACAACGAGCGCCTGCTGAACTGGCTGACCGCCGAGGTCCGGCGGCTCGGCATCGACGTCCGGTTGAAGACCGAGGCCACCGCGGCGTCGATCCAGGCACTGAACCCCGATGTCGTGGTGATCGCGACCGGCGCGGTGCGCGAGCGCCCGGGTGTGCCCGGGGGCGATCTGCCGCACGTGCACACCGGCGACACGCTGCGGGCGTTGATGACCGGCAGCGGTGATGTTTCCGGTCAGCCGTGGTTCCTGCGGACGGCGGGCAAGCTCGGTGCGCTGTCGGGAATCACGAAGCGGCCCGGTGCAGTTCGCTCGGTGACCCGCAAGTTCCTGCCCGTGGGCCGGAACGTCGTGGTGATCGGTGGCTCGCTGGTGGGCCTCGAACTCGCCGAGTTCCTGGCCGAGCGGGGCCGGCAGGTGACGCTGCTGGAAGAAGGTCAGCAGCTGGGTGTGCCGATGGCGATGCCGCGGCGCTGGACCGCGGTTCGTCATGCCGGGGAGGTCGGGGTGACCGTCCACCGGCACGCGACCGTCCAGCGCATCACCCCGGACGCGGTCGAGTTCCAGGTCGGTACCGAAACCCTCACCGCCCCTGCCGATCTGGTCGTGATGGCGTCGGGAGTGTCGGCGGCGGCGCCGCTCGCCGACGACCTCGCCGGGTCCGGGACGGACGTGCGGGTCGTCGGCGATGCGGGCGACGTCGGATACATCGAGGGCGCGATCCGTTCGGCCTGGAAGGTCGCGACCGCGCTGTGACCCGGGCGGCTGCGACTCGGGCTGCCGTGACTCAGGCTTCGGCGGTGTCCGGCGTGTCGTAGGCGCCGCCGAAGCGGTCGCGGTGCACGGCGTCGGTCAGCGGACGGCCGCGGCGCCAGCCGAAGCGTTCCAGGTCCGGTACCTCCTGGAGACGGGTGACCGGCCCGACGCACAGCCACGCGATCGGCCGCACCGCGCCTTCCGCACCGATGAACTCGGTGAGGAACGGTTCGTCGTAGAACGACACCCATCCGACGCCGAGCCCTTCCGCGGTCGCGGCGAGCCACAGGTTCTGGATCGCGAGGACCGCGGAGAACAACCCGGAGTCGTCGATGGTGTGCCGGCCCAGGATGTGCTTACCGCCGCGTTCCGGGTCGTAGGTGACGACGATGCCGGTACGGGACTCGACGATCCCCTCGATCTTGATGGGGTCGAAGGTGCGGCGGCGGTCCTCCGGGAGCGAATCGGCGAACGCCTGGCGGCATCCGGCGACGTGCTCGGCGAACGCTTCGAGCCGCTGCCGGTCCTGCACGACGACGAAGTCCCAGGGCTGGGTGTTGCCGACGCTGGGCGCGTGGTGGGCCGCGGCGAGGATGCGCCACAGCACATCCTCGTCGACGGTTTCACCGGCGAACTCGGCGCGCACGTCACGGCGCATGCGGATGATGTCGTACAGCGCGTCGCGCGCTTCGTTCGAGAACATGGCTTCAGGTCAGACCGGCAGCACGGCCTCGATCGCGGCGACGACCTCGGGGGCGTCCGGTTCGGTGCGCGGACGGAACCGGTCGACGACGGTGCCGTCGGGTGCGATCACGAACTTCTCGAAGTTCCACTGGATGTCCCCGGCCTCGCCGTCTGCGTCGGCGTGCTTGGTCAGCTCCGCGTACAGGGGGTGCCGGTTCTCGCCGTTGACCTCGATCTTCTCGAGCAGCGGGAAGGTGACTCCGTAGGTGGTGGAGCAGAACTCCTGGATCTCCTCGGCGGTGCCCGGTTCCTGGCCCATGAACTGGTTGCAGGGCACACCCACCACGATCAGGCCGCGGTCCGCGTAGTTCTTCGCCAGCTGTTCCAGCGCCGTGTACTGCGGCGTCAGGCCGCACTTGGAGGCGACGTTGACGACGAGCAGCGCGTGGCCGTCGAATGCGGCGAGGGACGTGGGCTCACCGGCGAGGGTGTTGATCGCGATGTCCTGAAGAGGTGTGGTCATGCGGACCAACGTAGTCGGCCCGCTGTGATTGCGGAGTTTGCTCGGTGCACGAATCCCGGCCACGTTCCCGGTCGCATCGGTTTCCTCCCGGCCGGCGGATCGACTCACAGCGCGGCACGATCGGATACGCTCCGGCGGTCACCAGGTATCTCGACCGGTACCGCGAACTGCCCGATCCGGTCCGGCCCACCTACCGTGCCAGCCGCACCCAGGTCGACAGCGCACAGCCCGGACAACCACACCGCAAGGAAGTTCATGGAGATCAAGGAACTGGGCCATGTCGTCCTCTACGTCCGCGACATCACCCGCTCGGCGCACTTCTACGGCGAGGTCCTCGGCTGGCGCCGGCTGACGGCGGACGGTGCACCCGCGATGCCGGTCGCCGCGTTCTCCGCACCGTCGAACCGAACCCATCACGAACTGCTGCTCATCGAGGTCGGGCCCGACGCCGCCGCCCTGCCCGCCGGACGCCGGGTGGGGATGTACCACTTCGGCCTGAAGATCGGCGACAGCGACGACGAACTGCGCGCGGCCCTGGCCCAGTTGCGGGAAGCCGGGGTTCCGATCCTCGGGGCCAGCGATCACGGCATCACCCACAGCCTCTACATCGCAGATCCCGACGGCAACGAGATCGAGCTGTACATCGACGTTCCCGACGTCGACTGGCGCTCCGACCCGTCCCTCCTCTACTCCCCCGTCAAGCCGCTGCGCCTGTGACCGGACCCCGGACACAGGCGCGGCCCGGACTCCGTGGGGAGTCCGGGCCGCGGCGGGCGGATACGGGTCGCGCTACACGGCGACCTTCTGCAGCTGCGGTTCCTTCTCCGGGACCGGGTGACCGTCGTCGTCGCCGAGCATCGACTCGTCGAACGGCAACCGGCCGGCCAGCACCTCGTCGACGCGGGCACGGTCCACGGTCTTGGTCCACGTGCCGATCAGCAGGGTCGCGATGGCGTTGCCGGAGAAGTTCGTGACGGCACGCGCCTCGGACATGAACCGGTCGACACCGACGATCAGGCCGACCCCGTCGACGAGGTCCGGGCGGTGGCTCTGCAGCCCACCGGCGAGGGTGGCGAGCCCGGCGCCGGTCACCCCGGCCGCACCCTTCGACGCGATGATCATGAACACCAGCAGCGACAGCTGCTCGGCCAGCGCGAGCGGGCGGCCCATCGCGTCGGCGACGAACAGCGCGGCCATCGTCAGGTAGATCGCGGTGCCGTCGAGGTTGAAGGAGTAGCCGGTGGGTACGACGACACCGACGGTGGTGCGCTGCACGCCCAGGTGCTCCATCTTGGCGATCAGGCGCGGCAGCGCCGACTCGGACGAGGACGTCGCGAAGATGAGCAGGTATTCGCGGGCCAGGTAGCGGACCAGCTTGAACACCGAGACCCCGGCGACCGCGCGCAGCAACGTGCCGAGGACACCGAACACGAACACCAGGCACGTCAGGTAGAACGCGAGCATCAGCGCACCGAGCTGGAGGACCGCGCTCAGGCCGGTCTGCCCGACCACATTGGCGATCGCGCCGAACGCGCCGATCGGGGCCAGCCACAGGATCATCGTCAGGATCTTGAACACGAGCTTCTGCACGTGCGCGACGCCACGCAGGATCGGCTCACCGGACTTGCCGATGCCCTGGATCGCGAAGCCCACGAGCAGCGCGACGAACAGGGTCTGCAGCACGCTGCCGGAAGTGAGCGCGGACAGCATCGAGGTCGGGATGATCCCGGAGATGAACTCGGCGGTGCCGCCGGCTTCGTGGGCCTTCTCGGCCAGTGCCGCACCGGAGGATGCGGTGGATGCGTCCAGGGTCAGACCGCTGCCCGGGTCGAGCAGGTTGCCGACGAACAGGCCGATGCCGAGCGCGACCGTCGACATGCCGACGAAGTAGATCAGGGCGAGACCACCGATGCGGCCGACGCTGGCGGCCGCGCGCACCGAGCCGATTCCCAGCACGATGGTGCAGAAGATGACCGGGCTGATCATCATCTTGATGAGGTCGACGAACGTGGTGCCGAGGATGCCGAGAGACTTGCCGACGTCCGGTGCCTGCCAGCCGACCAGCACACCGGCGACAACGGCGACGACGACGCCGATGTACAGCCAGTGGGTCCGGTCCTTGCGCCGGGACGCCCGGTCCTTGCGCAGAGACACTGCTGTGGTGCTCATGGGTTGCCCTTCGATCACGGATACGGATTCGGTGGCAGCCGGTAGGACTCGGGATTCGACCGTGGTACGGCCGGCTGCTGCGGGACCCTGGTAGGGATGTTCCACGCCCGGGTGGTGACCGGTATCACTTCCACCTACCAAAATGGTGATGGTGGGTCGGCGCACGGAGAAGATTGCGTACATAGTGTTCACGGGAGGTCGCCGGTGAACCGTCACGGCACACGCCGGCCGATGAGCGTGGCGGGGCAGCTACTGATCCTGCAGCTCGTGGTGTTCACCGTGGTCACGATCGCCGCAGGGGCGCTGTTCGTCGTCGACGAACGCCGCGACGCCGACGCCACGACCCGCCTGGCCGTGACCGATGTCGCGGTGACCACCGCCCAGCTCCCCGACGTCGCCGAAGGTCTGCGGTCCCCCGATCCGACCGCGGCGCTGCAGCCGCTCGCCGAGCGGATCCGCACCTCCACGGGCGTCGATTTCGTCGTGGTCGTCGACCCGGACGGGATCCGGGTGACCCATCCCGTGCCCGAGCAGATCGGGCTTCCCTACACCGGCCACATCGAGCAGGCCCGTGCCGGGCAGACGTACAGCGAGACGTACACCGGCAGTCTCGGGCCGTCGATCCGGACGATCGCCCCGGTGTACGCGGACGACGGCACGCTCGCCGGGTTCGTGTCGGTCGGGGTGACCCGGGAGCGCATCTCCGAGGCCTTCCTGCGCGGCCTGCCCGGCATCGTCGCGGTCGTCGCGGCGGGGCTGGCGGTGACCGCGGCCGGCGCCGTGCTCATCGCCCGCCGGCTGCGGCGGCAGACGCTGGGGCTGAATCCGGACCAGTTGCTGCGCATGTACGAGCATCACGACGCGGTGCTGCGCGCGATCGGTGAGGGCCTGGTCGTGTTCGGCACGTCGGGCGGTGGGACACCGCGCGTCGACGTCGTCAACGACGAGGCCCGCAGGTTGCTCGGCCTCCGGTCCGGGCCGGTGTCGTTCGAGTCGCTGCCGGAGACCCTGCGCAGGCTCGCGACCGGCGAGGAGGTGCGTGACGAGGTGCACCTGACCCGGGACCGGGTGCTGGTGGTGGGCAGCGACGCGGTGCAGTGGGAGGGCCGGCGGATCGGGACAGTCGTGACCCTGCGCGATCACACCGAGTTGCGCGGCGCGCTCGGAGAGCTGGATTCGGTGCGCGGGTTCGCCGAGTCGCTGCGGGCCCAGGCCCACGAGTCGGCGAACCGGTTGCACACGATCATCACGATGGTCGAGCTGGGCCGGTCCGAGGAGGCCGTGGCGTTCGCGACGCGCGAGCTGGCGGTGTCCCAGAACCTCATCGACCGGTTGACCGCCGACGTCGCCGAACCGGCGCTCGCGGCGCTGCTGCTCGGCAAGGTCGACGAGGCCGCCGAGCGCGGCGTCGAACTGACCGTCACGGAGGACACCGCGCTCGGTCCGGTGCCGTCGGTGCCGTCCCGCGACCTCGTCACTCTCGTCGGGAACCTGATCGACAACGCGATCGACGCGTCCCGCGCCGCCGACGAACCGTGGGTGGAAGTCACTGTTCGTGAAGAGGATTCGACGATGATCGTCGAGGTCGCCGACAGCGGGCCGGGAATGTCGCCGGACACCCTGGCGCAGGCGATGCAGCGCGGATATTCGACGAAATCCGAACATCGCGGACTCGGGCTGGCACTGGTCGCGCAGGTCGTCGCCCGCCACCGCGGGGTCCTGCGCACCGAACCGTCCCTCGGCGCCATGATCGTCGCGGAAATTCCCCTCGGGGGTCGCTCGTGATCCGAGTGCTCATCGTCGAGGACGAACCGCTCATCGCGCAGGCCCACCGCGAATACCTCGGGCGGATACCGGGATTCGAGGTGGTCGACGAGGTGCACACCGGCACCGCCGCACTGCGGGCGGCGACGGCGGCCGTACGCCGTGGCGAACCGATCGACCTGGTCCTGCTCGACATCGGCCTGCCCGACATGAGCGGGCTCGACGTGGCGGCATCACTGGGAGGGTTGCGGCCGAGCCCGGACATCATCGCCGTGACCTCGGCCCGGGATCTCGAAGTGGTCCGCACCGCCGTGTCCCGCGGCATCGTGCTGTATCTGCTCAAGCCGTTCACGTTCGCCGCGCTGCGCGACAAGCTCGAGCACTACGTCGCCTACCGCACCGCGCTGGGTTCAGCGGAAACCGCAGTCGCGCAACACGATATCGATCGGGCGATGGCCGCGCTGCGCACGTCGAACACAAAGGCGTCCGCGCCGAAGGGCATCTCCCCCGCGACCCTCGACCGGATCGCCGGGTTCCTCCGCGAGGCGGACGGTCCCCGCACCGCCGCCGAGGTCGGGACAGCGGTCGGGGTATCGCGTGTGACGGCGTGGCGGTACCTCGAACGTCTTGCCGACGACGGTCTGCTCGTCCGCATCACCGAGTACGGCCGGGCCGGCCGCCCTCAGGTCCGCTACGCCCGCAATCCCCGCCCCACCCCGGGTGACGGGAACCGGCATCCGGGCTGACCCGGTGCCGGTTCCCGTCACGGGAGGGGCAGGGATTACCGGCTCAGTCCCGGTCCCGTCGTGCTGCATCCAGGTCCCGAGCCGACCGCGCCGAATCGGTGTAGGACACATCGTTTCGGTTGCACGCCTGGACGAACATGTCGAGGAAACTCCTCTCGGTCCGGACAGGGCGGGATTCCTTGCCGGGTTGGGCGTTACCGCTCGCAGCAGTCATGGAGCGTTCTCCTTCCGATCGTCGACGGGACACCGGGGCGATTCCGCCGTGGGCCGAGGAGTGCCGGTTCCTACATCGGCACCACCGACAGCAGCCAGGTGTAGGCCTCGACGAGAGGCGTGTGGACAGCGAGGAAAGCAGCTTCGACCAGGGCTCGCACGAATGGGTTCTCCTTCTCGTTCCCACACGTCGATCGGATCGACGCGCAAACGCTCCTCCGAGCGTCCATCAGCGATTCGGAGCCGGTGCACAGGAGGATGGGTCGGATTCCTGCACCGGTTGTGACAGCGGACGCTGTACCTCACCGAGGCGATCGGCGGCAGCGGCTGCTCGGCTTCGAACGCGTCGAGTTACAACCCGGCACATCGCACCGAGTGACCTTGGTTGCCGAGCCGCGACTCCTCGCGCGCTTCGACGGCACTGCCGGCAAGTGGCGCATCACCGAAGGGACGTACGAGGTCGCGGTGGGCAAGTCCGCCGACGGCCTCGATCTCACGGCCGAGACGACGTTGACGAACGCGCTGTTCGGCAGCTGACCCGAGAACCGACGAGCCACGACCGTCCCCGAACCGGTGCGGAGGGCCGGTGTGATTCCCGGGTGGTCCGAGTCCGGTAGTAGTAGTGGGAACGCTCAGCCGGAGCCCCCAAGGAGAACGAACCGTGCGCATCGCCAACCTCGACAACCGTGCCGTCCTCGTCGTCGGTGATCCCGGCGACGAGCGCGCAGTCGATATCGCCACCGCGTCCGACGACAGGTTCGGTCCGGATCTGCCCTCGGTCTTCACGTCGTGGGACGAGGTGCGGGCCTGGGCCTCCGAGGTGGACCCGGCAGGCACGACCACGACGGCGATCGACCGCACCCGCCTCGGCGCCCCGTCGCCCGCACCGCGGCAGGTGTTCGCGATCGGACTGAACTATCGCGAGCACGCCGCCGAATCCGGTATGGAGGCGCCGACGCACCTGCCTCCGGTGTTCACCAAGTACGTCTCGTCGTTCTCCGGTCCCGATACCGAGGTCGTCATCCCGGACGGTGGCAACGTCGACTGGGAGGTCGAACTCGTCGTCGTCATCGGACGACAGGGGCACCGGATCGCCGAGACCGACGCGTGGTCGCACCTCGCCGGCGTGACCGTCGGACAGGACATCTCCGAACGCGTGGCCCAGATGCGTGGTCCCGCACCGCAGTTCGGTCTCGCCAAGTCGTTCCCGGGCTTCGCGCCGCAGGGTCCGTGGCTGGTCACCCCGGACGAGTTCGCCGACCCGGACGATCTCGAACTCGGGTGCCGGATCGACGGCGACGAGGTCCAGCGGGGCCGGACGCGGGACATGATCTTCCCGGTGCCCGCCCTGATCGCCGCCCTGTCGGAGAACGTCACGCTGTATCCCGGAGACGTGATCTTCACCGGGACCCCTGCCGGCGTCGGCATGGGCCGCGACCCCCAGCGGTTCCTGCAGCCCGGCGAGACACTCGACACCTGGATCGAGGGCATCGGGGAACTGCACCAGCGGTTCGTCGCGGCAGGGCGGCCTCAGTAGACGACCGAGTCCGTGCCTGCCGCATGCCCGAGATAGGCCCGCTCGAGCACGTCCGGTGCCGCGGCGAGGTCGGCCGCGGCGCCGGTCGTGGTCACCTCGCCGTGCCGGAGCACCAGCGCGCGGTCGGCGACGGTGAGCGCCATGTGCACGTGCTGTTCGACCAGCACGGCGGCAACCTGCCGTTCGTCGACGAAGCGCCGGATCACCGGCAGCAGCGACTCGACGATCACCGGCGCCAGTCCCATGCTCAGCTCGTCGATCAGCAGGACCTTCGGTGCCTGCATGAACGCGCGCCCGATCGCGAGCATCTGCTGCTCCCCGCCGGACAGCAGGCCCGCCGACACGTCGAGCCGTTCGCCCAACTGCGGGAAGTAGTCGATCACCTCCGCGATCGTGGTGCCACCCGGCCTGCGCGCGAGGCGAAGGTTCTCGGTCACCGTCAGTCCGGTGAACAGCGCCCGATCGTCCGGGACGAGCACGATCCCCGCCTTCGATGCGGTTCGGGCGCTGCCCGGCTTGATCCGTACCCCGTCGAGTTCGACCGTCCCGGCGAGGGGCGTCAGCAACCCGGCGAGGGTGATCAGCAGGGTCGTCTTGCCCGCCCCGTTGGGCCCGAGCACGGCCATGATCTCGCCGGCCCGGAGCTCGAAGCCGACATCGCGCACACACGCCCTGCCCCGGACGTAGCCCGCAGAGAGACCGTCGCAGTTCATCATCGTCGTCGTCATGTGCCCGATTCCGCCTTGCTCTGGGTCGCACCGAGATACGCCGCGACCACGTCCGCGTTCGTCCGGATCTCGGCCGGGGTACCGTTCGCGATCACCCGGCCGAGATCGAGGACCACGATGCGATCGCACAGTTCGAGGACCAGGTCCATGTCGTGGTCGACGATGACGATCGTCACGCCCGCATCCCGGACCACTTTCAATTTCTCTCCGAGCCAACGACTCTCGGCAGTCGCCAAACCTGCGGCGGGTTCGTCGAGCAGCAGCACCTGCGGTTGTCCCGCCAGCGCGCGGGCGACCGAGACCAATTGCTTGCGTCCCTGCGACAACTCACCGACCGGGCGGTCGACCAGCGCGGTGAGACCGAGCATCCGGAACAGGGAGTCTCTCCATTCGACCGACTCCTTCCCACGTCGCCACCCGCCGGCGGCGAACGTACCGACGGCGACATTCTCCCGAACCGAGAGATCGTCGTAGAGCGACATGTCCTGGAACGTCCGGCCCAGTCCGAGCCGACTCCGCCGGTGCGGTGGAAGGTCGTCGATCCGCTTGTCCCCGAGCGCAACCGACCCTCCAGCCTTCGCGAATCCGCTCAACGCGTCGATGCAGGTCGTCTTTCCCGCACCGTTGGGCCCGATGAGTCCGACGATCTCGCCGGACCGCACTTCGGTGGCGAAGTCGGCCAGTGCAGTGACGGCTCCGTGGGTCACCGTGAGGCCGTCCGCGGCGAGGACCACCTTCCCGGCGGTGTCGCTGTCCGCGGAGACCGTGGGCAACTCCGCCCCGGACGCGGTCGCGCCGCTTCCGATATCGTCGAGATCTTCTGTCTTCGAGCCGGTTCCGGAACCGAACCGGCCTCGGAGCCGCTGCATCTGCACGACCACCTGACCGGCGATGCCCTCGGGGTAACCGATCACCGTGAGGACCAGCAGGACACCGCCGATGAGCGCGTAGTAGTCCGCGAATCCCAGCAGCCGGTCCATGAGGACGAACACCACACCGCCGGCACCGAGCACCCCCGAGAGGATGCCACCGCTCACCAGCGTGACGCCCGCGATGTAGATCATCGCGAACATCGCGATCCCGCCGATGGTGGAGTACGACTCGGCGGTTGCCACCGTCTGCTGGTAGGCCATCAGGGATCCGCCGAGTCCGGCGATGAACGCGCCGATCGCGAACGCCGCGAGTTTCGTTCGCGCCACGTTGATCCCGGACGCGGCCGCGGCGCGCTCGTTGGCGCGAACGGCGAGCATGGCAGCACCCAACCGGCCCGTTCGCAATTTGACCACCGCCAGCGCGACGATCACGAGGACGAATAGGCAGAGGAACCCGAACACCGTCCGCGGGTAGCCCGCCCCGGATCCGATCGACAGGTCGATTCCGAACAGGGTCGGTTTCGCGACCGGCGCTCCTCCCATTCCGCCGTTCAGCGCGGTGTTCCGGAACCACACGAATTCCAGGAACACCGCCAGGGCGAGAGTGACCACCGTGACCGGCAAGCCACGGATCCGGAGGGCGGGGAGCCCGACGATCACGCCGATCACCGTCGCCACCATAGCCGCGAGGATCGGCGCGATCGGGAACGGAATGCCCAGATCGACCGTCAACCGGCTCAACGAGAATGCCCCGACACCGGCCAGGGTCAGCTGGGCCAGCGAGATCTGTCCCGCGAAACCCGTCACCACGACCTGCGACAGCCCCACGACCGCGAGGATGATACTGATGATGACCGCCCCGCGGAAGCTTCCCGAGGTGAGAAGTAGCGCCAGGACCGCGACAACGACGCCGGCGATCGCCGGCAGCAGGATCTTCTGCGGACGCGGCGCCCGTCCCAGGGTGGACTTCACGATCGCACCACGTGTCGGCAGTGGTTTTCCCCGGAAGACGAGGAAGACGAGAATGAGTGCGAGCGGCACGAGTTCGGCCATTCCCGCCCGCGGGAACCAGTCCACCGTCGCCTGCAGGTGGGTCATCTCCGACTGCAACATCCCGATGGCGAAACCGGCGGCCACGGTCAGTCCCATCGCGGTGAAGTTCCCGACCAGCGCGGCCGCGAGTGCGGGAATCACGAAGAGCGTGTAGGACACCGGGACGAGCGGAACGATCGGCGCGATGAGGATGCCGCTGATGCCCGCCACCACGGTGCTCAGCGCCCAGTTGCCGAGGGCGATCCGGTCGGGTGAGAGTCCGGTGACGAGCGCACCCTTCTCCGATTCGGCAGCCGCGCGAGTTGCCAAACCGAAACGGGTGTAACGGAACAGAGCGACGAGAATCACCGTCATCGCGACGACGATCACCGCGAACCACAGACGATCCTCGGGAATCCGGACGCCGAGGAGCGTGACGGCACCGTTCGGCAGGATGGGCTTGACCGACACGGGTGTCGTCCCGACACGGATCGCCAGCAGCGCCTGGATGACCAGCATGACGCCGATCGACACCACCGCCTTGGCCACCGGGGGTGCGTTCCGCACGAGCCGGAACACGGCCGCGTAGAGGAACACTCCCAGCAGCGCCGCGATCAGGAGCGACAGGAGAGCCGCGGGGACGAATCCCCACGGCCCGCCCACGTCCACCGTCGTCGGCATTCCGGGAATCGGGTTGAGCAACTCACCTTTCCGGAGCAGCCCGTACGTGTAGGCCACGTACAGGGCGATCGCGCCGGTGGCGAAGTTGACCACGCCCGAGCTACGGAAGGTCATCACCAGGGCGAGCCCCAGCGCCGCGTACACGGCGCCGTTGCCCAACCCCAGTGCGAGGAAAGCGAAGTGCTCGGACATCACTCACTCGTTTCCCGGTGCCCGAACGGCACGTCGCGCCACGATGTGTTCCCTTACCCAGCGGGTCATCCGACGACGACCGGCGAGGTGACCTGGCCGCCCTCGGCAACAGTTGCCCGGATCATCTTGTTGCTGCACACGGTGGGCATCATCGGCATCGCCGTGCCGTCACAGGTGAACGTGATGCCGTCCGCCGCCGGCATGGGAACGTCCTTGGCGGTCTTGATCGCCTCGTTCACCGCGGCCGCGGTCGGTTCACCCTGCACACCCTGTGCGGCACGGATCAATCCGAGCATCGCCGCATAGCCGGTGCTCGTGAATCCACCGATCTCCACATCGGGGGCGTACTCATCCATCACCGCACGGTAGAGGACCGCTTCGGGCCCGTCGGAATCGATGTCGGCGCCGATGAAGACCAGCGACCCGTCGAGCGTATCGCCGACCGCGTCGACGACCGCGGGGTCGAGGCACGGCTGGATGACCATTTTCGCCTGGGTTGCACCGAGTGTCTGCAGGGACTTGAGCACGGACGTGCACATCGTCCCGTCACCGATCACCGCGACCGCCTCGGTCCCGTCCGCGAGCCCCGCGCTGACCTGCGGTGTGGAATCGGGAGTTCCGGGTGTCACCGGAGCGACCTGCAGCTCCACACCCGCCGCGTCGAATGTGCCCTTACCCACCGCCTCCGTCGAGGCGATCACCGTACCGGTGTCGATCACGTACGCGGCGACCTTCTTGTACCCCTGTTCGGCAGCGTATGCCGCCATGCCCGCGAGGGCACCCGGGAAACCGGGGCTCAGCACGTAGGTTCCGGGTGTCGTCAGCTCCGCGGCGCTCGTCCCGGAAGTCGTGAGATACGGGATGCCGGCCCCGGTGATGATCGGGACCATCGCGGCACCGTTTCCGGAGGTGGTGACGACGACCGCCGAGACGCCCTGCTCCACCATCTGGTTGGCACAGTCCTGGTTGGACGCCGGGTCCTCCTTGGCCGCACAGGAAACGACCTCGATCGGGTGCCCGGCGACGCCCCCGAGATGCGCATTGGCGTACTCGGCGGCCGCCTCCGCCGCCTGCCGGTTCTCCGGCATCGAAATCGCCGGTCCACCTTCGGGGTTGATCAGCCCGATCTTGATCGGTGTACCGGTGGCCGGGTTGTCGGCGAAGGCGCCCTCCGGCGCCTCGACCGAGCTGCCACCCGAGTCCTCGGCACTGTCCGTGCCGCAGGCCGTCCCGGCGATCAGCGCGGGAATCGCGAGGAGCATGCCGGCCCGTAGGACCGAGGTTCGACCGGCGGATCTGCACGTCTTGGACATGAGGCTTCCATCCTTCGTTCACGACGCGGGCGTCGGATGCTGAGGTAGTGACATGGATCACACAAAGCTCGGCTGAGCGTAGGACGGGCGACGCACATGTGTCAATAGGACAGCCTAGTTATCTAGGTGCGATACCTGACGACCGAATCTCCACGCCGAAGTCGGCGCGGTGGTCGCGCGCCCACTGTTCGAGGGTGCGGCCCGGCCGGCCGGTGAGGTCGGCGACGCCCGGGCGCACCGCGTCCGGGACCTCGACGGTGTCGCGCCAGTAGTCGAGGAGCATCCGCAGGATGCCGTCGTCGAGGAACTGCGCCGTCTCGGCGCGGAACTCGTCCGGGGAGATCTCGACCAGAGTGAGGGCGCGGCCCAGTCCGGCGCCGAGAGCCTCGACTTGCTGTGTGCGCGTGAGCGAGCGGGGACCGCTCAGCGCAACGGCCTGCCCGATCCAGCGGTCGTCGGTGAGGGCGGCGACGGCCGCATCGGCGACATCCGCCTCGTGGATCGGTGCCTGCGCGGAGCGCACGTACGGTGCCCGGATCGGCGCGCCGGACCGGATCGACCACGCCCAGGACAGCAGATTGGCCGCGAACGTGCCGGGGCGCAGGATCGTCCAGTTGTCGGTGCGCTCGGTCACCGCCGACTCGACCGCGCTGTGATGAACCTGGCTGGCGGACCCGACGTCACGCGGAAACTCCTGTGCCGCAGCGAGCGACGACAGCACCACGAACTTCTCGACGCCGTGCTCCACGGCGTCGTCCACGAACGCGTCGACGCCGGCCGCGGGAAACACGAACGCGCGGTCCACGCCGGTGAAGGCGGCCCCGGGGACTCCGCCCGGGATCGAGAGGTCGCCGCCGACGACCTCGACGGCGTCGGGCAGTGCAGCAGTGTCGGGGGTGCGGGTGATCGCGCGGACGGATTCGCCGCGCGCGAGGAGCGTATCGATGAGCAGGCGGCCGACGGATCCGGTTGCGCCGGTGACGAGGACGGTCATGGGGCTCTCCTTCGGGTCGGGCACCGACGGTTCGGTGCGCACGCCCACGATCTCCGCAATCGCGGACGAATCCCGTCCTCGTCCACCGTGACCGCGAAAAGGAACCGGCCGCCGCCGCGAAGATCGCGACGACGGCCGGTGCGGCGAACGAAACTGCGGTGAACGAAACCGCTGGGGAACGAAACCCTCAGGGCCGGTAGGCCCCCGAGGTGGCGAGCACCCATGCGAACTCGAACGCGACCTCGCGCCACTTCTCGTAGCGGCCCGACACTCCCCCGTGCCCGGCGCTCATCTCCGTCTTGAGGAGCAGCGGCGCATCGCCGGTCTTGGTGGCGCGCAGTTTGGCGACCCACTTGGCCGGTTCGACGTACAGCACCCGGGTGTCGTTGATGCTCGTGATCGCCAGGATCGCCGGGTAGTCCTTGGCCTCGACGTTCTCGTACGGGCTGTACGAGCGCATGTACGCGTACACCTCGGGATTGTCGAGCGGGTTGCCCCACTCGTCCCACTCGATGACGGTCAGCGGCAGCGACGGATCGAGGATCGAGGTCAGCGGATCGACGAACGGCACGTTCGCGAGGATGCCCGCGAACAACTCGGGCGCGAGGTTCGCGACCGCACCCATGAGCAGACCGCCCGCGCTGCCGCCGTCCGCGACCAGACGATCCGGGGACGTCACCCCGGTGTCGATCAGGTGCTGCGCGCACGCGACGAAATCGGTGAAGGTGTTCTTCTTGGTGAGCGCCTTGCCGTTCTCGTACCAGTGCCGGCCCATCTCGCCGCCGCCGCGGACGTGGGCGACCGCGAACACCATGCCGCGGTCCAGCAGCGACAGCCGTGCCACCGAGAACCCGGGATCGATGCTGGCCTCGTACGAGCCGTAGCCGTAGAGCAGTGTCGGGGCGGGACCCTCGGGCAGGTCCTTGCGCTGCACGATCGACAGCGGAATCCGGGTGCCGTCTTCCGCGACCGCCCACTCCCGGCGCTGCTCGTACCGGGTGGGATCGAAGTCGCCCAGCACCGGTTGCGCCTTGCGCAGCAGCAGTTCGCCGGTGTCGACGACGAGGTCGTAGACCCGGCTCGGGGTGATGAACGACGTGAACCCGAGGCGGAGCGTCGGCTGGTTCCACTCGGGGTTCGCGCCCGGTCCGACGGAGAACAGTTCCTCGTCGAATTCGATCTCCGTGAAATCGCCGTAGCCGTCGGCCGTCAGCGGCCACACCGCGAGCCGGGTCAGCGCCTCACGCCGGTACCCGATGACCAGGTGACCCGCGAACGCGTCGACGTCCTCGAGCCGCACGTCGTCGCGGTGCTCGATGAGGGTGTGCAGTGCGGACGGATCGTCGACGGGCGCCTCCGCGAGCACGAAGTTCTCGGCCTTCACGCCGGCGGGATCGACGTCGTTGTGCAGCACGAGGAATCGGTCCTCACCCGCGACGACGGCGTGCTCCGCGCTGTACTCGACACCCTCACGGCGTGGCAGCAGCACACGGAATTCGCCTGTCGGGTTCTCGGATTCGAGGACCCACCCTTCGGTGGTGATCTTCGATCCGACCCAGATCATCAGGTACTTCTCGCTGCGGGTCGAGCCCACCGACACCCAGAACCGCTCGTCCGGTTCGTGGAAGACCTTCACGTCCTCGCTGCGGTCGGTACCGAGGCGGTGCCGCCACACCGTGTCCGGCCGCCACGACTCGTCGACGGTGAGATAGAAGACGTGGGTGTGGTCGATCGCCCACGTCGCGCCGGGCGCGGTGCCGGGAATCTCGTCGGGCAGCAGTTCACCGGAGACGAGGTTCTTGAACCGCAGCGTGTACCGCTCGTCGCCGACCACGTCGGTCGAGTAGGCGAGCAGCGTGCCGTCGTGGCTGACCGAGAACGCGCCGATGGAGAAGAACTCGTGGCCCTCGGCTTCGGCGTTGCCGTCGAGCAGGATCTGCTCGCCGGGCAACTCGACGCCCGGCGCCGGTTCCGGCGGTGTCCAGTCGTCGGGGCCGGAGATCGGGCAGCGGCACTGGATTCCGTACTGCTTCCCCTCGGCGGTGCGGGCGTAGTACCACCAGTCGCCGAGCCGGGTCGGCACCGACATGTCGGTTTCCTGCGTGCGCGACTTGATCTCGTCGAAGATCTTCTCGCGCAGCGGCGCCAGGTCCGCGGTCTGCTGTTCCGTCCACGCATTCTCGGCCTCGAGATATGCGATGACGTCGGGGTTCTCCTTGTCGCGCAACCATTCGTACTCGTCGACGAAGGTGTGTCCGTGATGGGTGCGCTCGATCGGAACCTTCTTGGCGACCGGGGGCGCCGACAGGGGTGCCGACTCCGGCATCACTGCCCCCCGATCCAGTCGTCGAACGACAGCCCGGAGATCCGCTCGTAGGCCTCGATGTAGCGGGCACGGGTCTTGTCGACGACGTGCTGCGGCAGCGCCGGCGGCGGGGTGTCGGACTTGCGGTCCCAGCCGGATTCCGGCCCGGTCAGCCAGTTGCGGACGATCTGCTTGTCGAAGCTCGGCTGCACCTTGCCTTCCTCGTACTCCTCGGCGGGCCAGTAGCGCGACGAATCCGGGGTGAGCACCTCGTCGGCGAGCACCAGGTTGCCGGCCTTGTCGAGACCGAACTCGAACTTGGTGTCGGCGAGCAGGATGCCGCGCTCGGACGCGTACATCGCGGCGCGGTCGTAGATGTCGAGGGTGTCCTGGCGCAGCTTCATCGCGAGGTTCAGGCCGACCTTCTCGGCGACCTGCTCGAAGCTGATGTTCTCGTCGTGGTCGCCGAGGTCGGCCTTGGTGGCGGGGGTGAAGATCGGCTCCGGCAGGCGGCTCGCCTCGACGAGCCCCTCGGGCAGCTTCACTCCGCACACCGAGCCGGTGGCCTGGTAGTCGAGCAGGCCGGAACCGGTGAGGTAGCCGCGGGCGACGCATTCGACGGGCACCATCTGCAGCCGCTTGACGACCAGCGCACGACCCAGGAGGTCTTCGGGGATGCGTTCGTCGTCGGGTTCACCGGCGAGATGGTTGTTCGCGTCGAGCAGGTTGAAGAAGAACACGCTCATCGCGGTGAGGACCCGGCCCTTGTCGGGAATCGGGGTGGCGAGCACGTGGTCGTAGGCCGAGATCCGGTCGCTGGCCACGAGCAGCAGGTGCTCGTCGTCGATGACATACAGGTCGCGGACCTTGCCGCCGGCGAGGTGGGAGTAGGACTCGAGTGAAGGACGCACGATGTCACCCTAGTGCTCGCGGGCGACATCCACGCCAAGCCGGTGACAGATCTCCCATCCGTGACAATGTCGAAGACACTCGGACACGATCCGATCGACGACGGGAGCACGATGGCAGCGGGAACGGTACATGTGGACGTCGGGTTCCGGTCGGAACGCGGTCCGATCCTGCTGGCCCTGATGCTCGCGACCGCGCTGGTCGCGCTCGAGAGCACCATCCTCGCGACCGCCGTCCCCACGATCGTCGCCGACCTCGGCGGATTCACCCAGTTCCCGTGGTTGTTCTCGAGCTATCTGCTGACGCAGGCGGTGCTCGTGCCGGTGTACGGCAAGCTGTCCGACGTGTTCGGCCGCAAACCGGTCCTGCTGTTCGGGATCGCGGTGTTCGCTCTCGGATCGTTGCTGTGTGCGCTGGCGTGGAGCATGCCCGCGCTGATCGCGTTCCGGGCGGTGCAGGGCATCGGCGCGGGGGCGGTGCTGCCGATGGCGCAGACCATCGCCGGGGACATCTATACCGTCGCCGAACGCGCGAAGGCGCAGGGCTACATCGCCAGCGTGTGGGGAATGTCCTCGGTCGTCGGGCCCGCGATCGGCGGCATCTTCTCGGACTTCGCATCCTGGCGCTGGATCTTCTGGGTGAACCTTCCGCTGTGCGCGCTCGCGGCGTGGGTGCTCATCCGCAGCTTCGACGAGTCGCGGACGGAGGACCGGCCGGAACGTCGGCCGATCGACTGGGCGGGCGCGACGGTTCTGGCGCTGGCCGCCGGGCTGCTGATCCTCGGTCTGCTCGAGGGCGGCCAGTCGTGGGCGTGGGCGTCGGTGCCGAGCGCGGCGATCTTCCTGGCGTCGGCCGCCCTGTTCGTGGTGTTCGGCCTGGTGGAGCGGCGGGCCGCGGATCCGATCCTGCCGGTGTGGGTGTTCACGCGGCGGGTGCTGTTGTCGACGAGCGCGGTCGCCGTGATGGTCGGCGCGGTGGTGATGGGCCTGACGTCGTACGTTCCGGCCTTCGTGCAGGGAGCGCTCGGCACCACTGCCCTGGTCGCCGGGTTCACCCTGGCGACGCTGACCATGGGCTGGCCGGTCGCGGCGTCGCAGTCGGGACGGTTGTATCTGCGCGTCGGGTTCCGGGTGACCGCGCTGATCGGCGCGGTACCGGCGATCTGCGGCACGGCCCTGCTGACGCGGCTCGACGTGCACTCGCAGATCTGGCACGTCGCGGCGTGCTGTGTGCTCATCGGTCTCGGGATGGGACTGATCGCCAGCCCCTCGCTGATCGCGGCGCAGGCGAGCGTCGGGTGGTCCGAGCGCGGCGTCGCGACCGGGGCGAACGCGTTCGCGCGCGGACTGGGCAGTGCCGTCGGGGTCGCGGTGTTCGGGGCGTTGGCCAACGCGGCGGCCGGGGGTACGGATGCCCCGGATGCCGGGCAGGTCGCCGCGTCGATCGATCCGGTGTTCTCCGCGGTGCTGATCGCGACGATCGCGCTGGCCGTCGCGGCGGCGACGATCCCGGGCCGCCCCGCCGACGCATCCTGACGCCGCAGCCCCACACGACCGGCGGTCGTGCGGGGCTGCATCGCCGTGGGTGGGAAGCGATCAGCAGGTGATGTCGCCGTCCGGCACGGTCAGGTCGACGAGGTACGACACGACCGGGGTGTCGATGCACCACTGTCCGGTCAGCGCGACCCCGTGCTGGGTGCCACGGTAGGTGACCAGGACACCGCCCAGCTGATCCGCCAGATCGACACCGGCCTGGTAGGGCGTCGCGGGGTCCTCCGTGGTGGACACCACCAGCACCGGTGCCAGTCCCGACACCTCGACGGTGTGCGGGGTGCTCGTCGGCGGCACCGGCCAGAACGCGCACGTGTCGAGAGGTGCCTGACCGGAACCGTAACCGTCGTCGAGGAACGGTGCGGCCTCGCGCAGGCGAGTGTCGAGTTCACCGAGCGCCGCCCGGTCGGTCGAGGCAGGATCGTCGACGCATCGCACGGCGGTCATCGCCTCCGCCGAGTTCGAGTAGGCGCCGTCGGCGGATCGCCCCTCGTACAGGTCGGCGAGCATGAGCAGCGTGTCGCCGTTGCCCGCAGCCAGCTCGTCGAGCCCCGCCATCAGCGGCTCCCACATGTTCGGCGAATACAGACCCGCGATCACGCCCGTCATCGCATCCGAGTAGCTGAGGCCACGCGGATCCGCAGTCGCCGCCGGGCTGTCGACGAGGGGGTCGACGAGTTCCCGGAACCGCTGCACCGCCCCGGCGGGATCGTCCCCGAGCGGGCACCCGGCGAGTGTCGTGCAGCGCGTTGCGAACTCGGCGAACGCCTGCTGGAATCCGGCCATCTGGTTCAGCACCTGTTCGTCGGAATTCTGCTGGGGATCGAGGGCGCCGTCGAGGACCATCGCGCGCACGTTCTGCGGGAACTGCTCCGCGTAGGCGGTGCCGAGCCGGGTGCCGTACGAGTAGCCGAGGTAGGTGAGCTGCCGGTCGCCGAGCACCGCGCGGAGGACGTCCATGTCCCGGGCGACATCCCGTGTGCCGACGTTCGCGAGCACGTCCGTGCCGGTTCGTTCGGCGCACTGTGCCGCGAACTCCTGCGCCTCCTGTTCTGCCTCGGCAATAGCCTCCGGGCTGCGGTCGAGATCGGCCTCGGCCCTGTCCTCGTCCTTCTCCTCGGGGGTCAGGCACACGATCTGCGGGGTCGACGCTCCGATGCCGCGCGGATCGAACCCGATGACGTCGAAGTGCTCGGCCAGCGGCGTTCCGGTCCCCACCACTGCCATGCCGAGCCCGGAGGCACCGGGGCCACCGGGATTGACGAGCAGGGAACCGACCTTCTCACCGGTCGCCGCCATGCGGGACACCGCGATCTGCGCGGTCTGTCCCTGCGGATCGCCGTAGTCGACGGGAACGTTCACCTTCGCGCACTCGAGCGTGCTGAGGTCGGATCCGTCGGTGCTGAACCCGTCGCACGAACCCCACTCGATCTGCTGGGTGTAGAAGTCGTCCAGGCCGTCCGGGATCTCCCCGGCATCCGAGCGCACGTCGGGATCCGCCGCGGCGTACGGCGCCGTGACGACACCGGCGGTCAGGAACGCCGCGGTCGTCAGGATCGCCGCTGCAGCGGCCCGCCGTCGCGGACGCACCTCGGAGAACTGTGAAGCCACCATGCGATTCGCCTGCCCTTCAAGAGGTTCGGGCGGACCTGCCCGAAGGCCCGAAGCGGAGTCTTCGGGTCCTTCGAGCGTCGCGGCGAAGGGTGGGGCGAACCAGCAGCCCTGGGTGGAGACAGCGGTACCCTCTGCGTTACCGGGGAATCCCGGAACGTGAGACGGTCAGGAACGCGTGAGCAGCGTGCACCACTGGTCGAGATCGGGAGCGGACGCCAGCGACACGAAATCGATGTCGGCTCCGGCGCCGCGCCAGTGTTCGACGAGCGCCATCAGACGCACCGAGTCGAGACCCTGGTCGACCAGGCTCGCCGTCGGGTCCAGCTCGTCGGGCTCCACCTCGAGAATCCGGGCGGTGTCGGCGAGAATCGTTCCCCGATCCAGCATGCTTCTCCTTCTGCTACGAATGCGCCGGCGCTGCCGTCACCGGCCCCCGACACCCGAGATATTTCGGTTAGGCTAACCGAAATCGAATACGGGTCAAAGCTCCCGTTCGCCCGACTCGACCCGGGCGAATGCGGTTCGACACCGACCCCGACGTGGCAGCACCAAAGGTTAGCCTAACCGTATATGTTCTTGTGTGGTCGTGTGCCCCACGCGATCGTCCACTTCACCGCTACCGAGAGGTGTGCGTCATGCAGGCACCGGCCCCCGCCGCGCAGGTCACCGGCACGGCCCCCTTCGCCCTGTCCCGCCC
>NZ_JALPTB010000080.1 GCF_023218075.1 Rhodococcus sp. HM1
TGATGGCTCCTGTCGATGAGGTCGGCGCCCCCGGCGCCGACCTCATCGACAGGAGCCATCATGACTTCGCATCCACTTCCTCTCGAAGGAAAGGTCGCGCTCGTCACCGGCGGTAGCCGCGGCCTGGGCCGCGAGATGGTTCTCGCTTTCGCGAACGCAGGCGCCGACACCGTCATCGTCAGCCGCAAGGTCGACAGCTGTGAGAAGCTGGCCGCCGAGGTTGCCGAGACCACCGGCCGCAAGGCACTTCCGCTCGCCTTCCACGTCGGTGACTGGGACGCTCACGAACCACTCGTCGAACGGATCTACGACGAGTTCGGGCACCTGGACATCCTCGTCAACAACGCGGGCATGGCGCCGCTGTACCCGAGCCTCGACCAGGTCACCGAAGAACTGTTCGACAAGGTGATCGGCGTCAACCTCAAGGGCGCGTTCCGGCTCACCAGCCTCGTCGGGCCCCGGATGGCGGCCGGTTCCGGGGGATCGATCATCAACATCAGCTCGATCGCCTCCGAGCGGCCGATGACCACCGACCTGCCGTACGCGGCCGCCAAGGCGGGGCTCAACACCTTGACCAAGGGCTTCGCCCAGGCCTACGGGCCCAACGTGCGCGTCAACACGATCATGGCCGGTGCCTTCCTCACGGACATCAGCAAGGCCTGGGACATGGAATCGGCCGATGAGCTGTTCCGGGGGATGCCTCTCCAGCGCGCGGGAAATCCGGACGAGATCGTCGGTGCAGCACTGTATCTCGCCGGACCGGGCTCGACCTACACCACCGGCGCCGTGATCCCCGTCGACGGCGGCCGCACCTCCACCCCCTGACAGATCTCGGTCCCACCCCGACCGACCACCAGGAGCCCCACATGAACCCCATCCACACCCGCCGCACCCGGCGTGCCTTCCTGTCGGCCCTGACCGCAGGTGCCCTCGCGGCGGCTGTCGCGGCCTGCGGCGGAAACGGCGGCGACGACCGCATCTCGTCCGATTCGATCGGATCCACCGGTCCGGCCGGCGATGATGCCTGGCAGCAGATCGTCGAGGCGGCCAAGGCGGAGGGCGAGGTCACGATCTACTCGTCGAACGCCGCGGACGCTCTCGCCGAACTCGGCCGCCGTTTCGAGGCCGACTACGGCATCCGTCTCAACGTCGTGCGTGACGTCGACGCGAACCTGCACCAGAAGATCGGCGCGGAGGCGGAGACCGGCAACCGTGTCGCCGACATCGTCACCCAGGCCAGCGTCCCCTGGGCCGTGGAGAACGGCGCGAACGGAGCCTTCGCCGCACCCGTCGGCCCCGCCTTCACCGACTCCGCGAGCGAATACGACGTGACGACGCTGAAGGACGACACCGGCTACTTCGTCACCAACGCCTCGGTGCTGACCTTCGGCTGGAACACCCAGCGACAGCCCGACGGCATCGACAGCTACAGCGACCTGCTGGATCCGTCCCTCGCCGGCGGGAAGATCGGCATCGTCACCCCCACCTCGACCGCCCACGTCGACTTCTACGACAGCTACCTCGAACAGGTCGGGGGAGAGGGCTTCCTCGAGAAGCTCGCCGCCCAGACCCCGCGGATCTACCCCAGCGCACTGCCGCTGGCGCAGGCCCTCGCCTCCGGTGAGATCGCCGTCGCCGCGTTCGTGCAGGACCAGAAGAGCGAACAGCAGACCGGCGCGCCCGTCGACTCGGCGTTCGGAGACGTCGTGTGGGGCGCCCCCATGTACACCGCGATCCTCGCCGACGCCGTGCATCCCAACGCGGCACAGGTCCTGGCCAACTACATGATCACGCCGGCCGGTCAGGAAGCCATCTCGTTCCGCAACGCCGCGGTCCTGCCGAACATCGCCTCGTCCGTCACCACCGTCGACAAGGTCGCCCCGCAGAACACCGAGGCGATGACCCCGGCAGCACTCGAGGATCTCAAGGCCCGCTTCGGCCGCCTGTTCAACCAGTAGTCCCGGGATCGCCGGAGAAGGAGTCACCCCCATGGGAAGAGTTGAAGGAAAAGTCGCGCTGATCACCGGCGCGGCGCGCGGCCAGGGCCGCTCGCACGCCCTGCGTCTCGCCGAGGAAGGTGCGGACGTCGTCCTCTTGGACGTGTGCGCGCCGATCGACTCGGTGCCGTACCCCCTCGCCACCGAGGACGACCTGAAGGAGACCGAGGCGCTGGTCGCCGCGACCGGCCGGAAGGTGCTGTCCCGCGTAGCCGACGTCCGGGACCAGTCGCAGCTCGATGCGGCGGTGGCCGCCGCGATCGGGACCTTCGGGCACATCGACATCGTGTGCGCCAACGCGGGCATCGTCGGCTTCCGGCCCACCTGGGAGCTGAGCGACGCCGAATGGCAGGACATGCTCGACGTCAACCTCACCGGCGTGTTCCACACCGTCCGTGCCGTCGTCCCCGAGATGATCCGCGGCGGTCGGGGCGGTTCCATCGTCATCACCAGCTCCATCCAGGCGATGCTCGGCTCGGCCAACATCGGGCACTACAACGCCTCGAAGAGCGGCGTCGTCGGCCTCATGCGGACGCTGGCCACCGAACTCGGCCCCCACGGCATCCGCGTCAACACGGTCAACCCCAGCGCCGTCGAGACCCCGATGCTGCACAACGACGCGACCTTCCGGATCTTCGGGCCCGATCTCGAGAACCCCGGGCCCGATGACCTGTGGGAGCGTTCGAAGGACCGCAACCCCATGGGAATCGGCTGGGTCGCGCCCGAGGACATGAGCAACGCCGTGTTGTTCCTCGCCTCGGACGAAGCCCGTTTCATCACCGGCGTGGCACTGCCGGTCGACGCGGGGGTACGACTGTGACTGCTCTGGACAACGAAACCCGGCCCGAGACCGCCCCGGTGCCGCGCAGGCTCGAAGGACGCCGGATCTTCGTCACCGGTGGTGGCAGCGGCATCGGCGAAGCCGTCGCGAAGCGACTCGCCGCCGAGGGCGCAGCGGTCGCGGTGACCGATGCTCGTGGTGTGGCCGCCGAGTCGGTGTCCGACGCGGTTGCGGAGACCGGCGCGCAGACGCTGGGGCTGCGGTGCGACGTCGGCGACGAAGCCTCCGTCGAGGAGGCCGTGGCTGCGGCGGTCGCCGAGTTCGGAGGCCTCGACGGTGTGGTGACCTGCGCGGGGGTCAACGGGACGGCGATGCTCCACGAGATGGAACTCGCCCACTGGGAACGCATCCTGCGGGTCAACCTCACCGGCACCTTCCTGCCGCTGCGTGCCACCCTGCCGCACCTGCTCGAGGCCGGCGGCGGTTCGATCGTCACCGTCGGCTCGGTCGCATCCTTGGTGGCGACCAACCTGAACACCCCCGGTTACGACGCGTCCAAGGGCGGTGTCCTGCAGCTCACCCGGTCGGTTGCCATGGGCTACGCGGACCGGAACATCCGAGCGAACTGCCTGTGCCCCGGTCTCGTGACCACGGGCCTGCGCGTGAACTCACGGGCGCTGCAGGGCCCGGAACCGGAACCGACCCGCAGCCGGGTGGTGGAGAACACCGCGCTCGGGCGCTCGGCGGAACCGGCCGAGATGGCGTCGGTGGTGGCCTTCCTCCTGTCCGACGACGCCTCCTTCGTGACCGGCGCAGCGATCGCCGCCGACGGCGGATTGACCGCGAACTGACTTCCCGCCCGCTCGCAGCGGGCACGACACAGAGGTGACTCACACATGCCCACCGACCCGACCTGGCGCAGGGATGCCTGCGCCATCGCAGGAATCGGAACCACCGCGTTCTCGAAGGACTCCGGTGTCTCCGTCACGGCGCTCGCCGTCGAGGCCGCCGCGGCGGCCCTCGAGGACGCCGGACTGACCCCGGCCGACGTCGACGGCGTCGTCCGCAACGACATGGATCTCGTCTCGTGCGCGGCCCTCGCCGACGGCCTCGGCGTCCCGCACCTGACCTACTGGGGCGAAGCCGGCCCCGGCGGCTCCGGCCCGGCCGCGATGGTCGCCCAGGCCGTCGCCGCGATCATGAGTGGTCAGGCGACCACCGTGGTCGTCTTCCGCTCGCTCAACGGCCGCTCCGGCCGCCGCTTCGGTCTGTCTCCGGTCGTCACCCCGGAGGTGGGCGGCAACGAGACTTTCGAGGAGTTCTTCGGCCCCTACGGGCTGCTCTCGTCCGGCCAGTACTTCGCGCTGGTGGCCCAGCGCTACATGACCCAGACCGGTCTGACCTCCGAGCAACTGGCGCAGATCGCTCTGGTGACCCGCAAGCGTGCCAATGCGAATCCTGCCGCGCAGATGTACGACCGGACGATGACGCTCGACGACTACTTCGACTCGCGCATGCTGTCGTCGCCGCTGCGGCTGTTCGACTACTGTCTCGAAACCGACGGTGCCGCAGCGGTCGTCGTCACCACCGCCGAACGCGCGAAGGACCTGCGGCAGGCTCCGGCGCTCATCCGGTCGGTCGCGATGTCGACCTGCCGTCATCCGCAGCCGGGCCTGATGTACCCGACGCTCATGCGCGAGGACATCACCGCGCTGCCGTCGCGGGAATGCCAGGAGACGCTCTACAGCCGGGCCGGTCTCGGACCGGCGGACGTCGACGTCGCCCAGATCTACGACTGCTACTCGATCACCGCCCTCATCCAGCTCGAGGACTACGGGTTCTGCAAGCGCGGCGACACCGGCGACTTCCTCGCCGAGGGCCAGATCGATCTCGGCGGAGCGATACCGATCAACACCAGTGGAGGACACATGTCCGAGGGATACATCCACGGAATGAACCACGTCGTCGAAGGGGTGCGGCAGATCCGCGGCACCTCCACGAGTCAGGTCGAGGGTGCACAGGTCTCCCTGGTCACCTCGGCTCCGCCGCCGGCGGCATCCGCGCTGATCCTGGTGGCGGCATGAGCGCCGCCGCAGCCGCGAGCGCGGCTACCACCGCCCGGCTCCGTCCCCTCGTCACCGAACGGGGAAGCGCCGGCTTCTTCTCCGCCGCAGCCGAGAACCGCATCGAGATCCTCACCTGCGAGGACTGCGGTCGGCGCATCCACCTGCCGCGGCCCCGCTGCGTGTACTGCGCGAGCACCGAGGTGTCGTGGAAGCCGGCAGCCCACACCGGCACCGTGTACAGCCACACCGTCGTCGAACATCAGGTCCATCCGCTGTTCCCGGTGCCGTACACCGTGATCGTCGTCGACCTCGACGGCGAGGCGGCCGGCGTGCGCCTGATCGGTAACCTGCCCGGTCGCGCCGAGGTCACCGCCGGCACCCCCGTCCGCTGCACCTTCGAGGACCTCGGGGAGGACGCCGCCGGAAACCCCGTGGTCCTGCCCGTCTGGGAGATCGACACCGAGCGCGCGAGCGCCGGAACCGGGGAGGACGAATGACCACGGCACCCACCCGACCGATCGACCCGGTCCTGTTCGTGGACGACGACCCGAGCAGCGCGCTGCGCGGTGCCCGCTGCGCCCGCTGCGCGACCGTCACCTTCCCGATCCAGCACAGCTGCCCCCGCTGCGGCGCCGCGGAGATGAACCCCGAGGCTCTGCCCACCGAGGGGGTGCTCTGGTCCTACACCGTGCAGTCCTTCGCCCCGAAGAAGCCGTTCCTGCACACCGAACCGTTCACCCCCTTCGGGGTCGGCTACATCGACCTCGGTGACGTGATCGTCGAGTCCCGTCTCACCGTGAACGACCCGGAGTCGCTGGAGATCGGGATGCCGATGCGGTTGTGCAGCATCGTCAACCATGTCGACGACGACGGCACCGAGGTCGTCACCTTCGCATTCGCACCGAGCAAGGAGGAGACGGCATGAAGGTCGCGATCGTCGGTATCGGCATCCACAGGTTCGGCCGCACCGAGGGCGTGAGCGGCCTGGAACAGGGCGCCTACGCGGCCCGGCAGGCGATGGCCGACGCCGGAGTCGAGTTCAAGGACATCCAGTTCGCCTACGGCGGCAGCGATTCCGCCGGCAACGCCGACACCCTCGTGTCCACCCTGGGCCTGACCGGACTGCCCTTCGTCAACGTCTCCAACGGATGCGCCACCGGCGGCAGCGCGCTGACCTCGGCGGTCAGCCGGATCCGGTCCGGCGAGGCCGATCTCGGTCTCGTCGTCGGGTTCGACAAGCATCCCCGCGGCGCGTTCAACCCGCGCCCCGAGGACAACGGGCTGGGCCGCTGGTACGGCGAGTCCGGGATGATGGTCACCACCCAGTTCTTCGCCATGAAGATCCAGCGGTACCTCGTCGAACACGGACTGCCGAAATCGCTGCTGGCCACGGTGGCCGCCAAGGCGTTCCGCAACGGCTCGCTCGCCCCGCACGCGTGGCGCCGCACCCCTCTGACCGAGGAGGAGATCGCCGGCGCCACGATGGTCAACGACCCGCTCACCCAGTACATGTTCTGCTCCCCGGCAGAGGGCGGGGTCGCGCTCGTGCTCGCCCGCGCCGACCAGGCCCACCGCTACACCGACACCCCGGTCTTCCTCGAGGCCGCCGAACTGCGGTCCCGGCTGTTCGGTTCGTTCGAGGTGTTCAGCCCGTGGACCTCACCCGAACGGGCCGACGGGCCGACGGTGACCGCCTCCCGGGCGGCGTTCGAGGCCGCCGGGATCGACCCGAGCGACGTCGACGTGGCGCAGATCCAGGACACCGAGGCCGGTGCCGAAATCATGCACCTGGCCGAGACGGGCCTGTGCAAGCACGGCGAGCAGGAGACCCTCATCCGGTCCGGCGCCACCGAAATCGGCGGGGCGATTCCCGTCAACACCGACGGCGGCTGCCTCGCCAACGGCGAACCGATCGGCGCGACCGGCCTGCGCCAGGTGTACGAGAACGTCGTGCAGCTGCGCGGTGCCGCCGGAGACCGGCAGGTCCCGGGTGACCCGAAGGTCGGGTTCACCCACGTCTACGGCGCCCCCGGTATCAGTGCGTGCACCGTCCTCACGCGCTGACCACCCCGAATCTTCACGACAACGGCAGGAGACGATCGACATGGCATGGGATTTCGAAACCGACCCCGAGTTCCAGGCGAAGCTGGACTGGGTGCAGAAGTTCGTCGACGAGGAGGTCGCGCCCGTCGACCGCGTCATCGAACACGCGTGGGACGTGACCGATCCGACGCGCAACAAACTCATCCGTCCGCTGCAGCAGATTGTGCGGGAGCAGGGCCTGTGGGCCTGCCATCTCGGCCCGAAGCTCGGCGGGCCCGGCTACGGCCAGCTCAAGCTCGCGCTGCTCAACGAGATCCTCGGCGCCACCCACAGCGGGCCGGTCGTGTTCGGCTGCCAGGCACCGGATTCCGGTAATGCGGAGATCCTCGCGCACTACGGCACACCGGAACTGAAGGAGCGTTATCTGCAGCCGCTCATCGACGGCGACATCGTCTCCTGCTACTCGATGACCGAACCCCAGGGCGGCTCGGACCCGACGAGCTTCGTCACCCGCGCCGTCCGCGACGGCGACCACTACGTCATCAACGGCGAGAAGTGGTTCTCCTCGCACGCCCGGTTCTCGTCGTTCCTCATCGTGATGGCCGTGACCGACCCCGACGCCCCCCGCACCAAGCGGGCGTCGATGTTCGTCGTCCCCATGGACACGCCGGGCATCGAGATCGTCCGGAACGTCAGCGTGTGGGGTCACCAGGAATCCGAGGGCACCCACGCCTACATCCGCTACACCGACGTGCGCGTCCCCGCCGACCACCTGCTCGGGGAGGAGGGCGAGGGCTTCGCCGTCGCCCAGACCCGGCTCGGCGGCGGTCGCATCCACCACGCGATGCGCACCGTCGGCCTGGTCAAGGCGTCGCTGGAGATGATGCTCGAACGCGCCGTGTCGCGGCAGACCCGCGGCCGCTCGCTCGCGGACATGCAGATGGTGCAGGACATGATCGCCGAGTCGTGGGTCGACCTCGAGCAGTTCCGTCTCCTCGTGCTGCGCACCGCGTGGAAAATCGACCGGCTCGACGACTACAAGAAGGTCATCGCAGACATCTCCGCCGTGAAGATGGTGATGCCGAAGGTCCTCAACAACGTCGTCTCCCGCGCGATCCAGCTGCACGGCTCGCTCGGCATCTCCACCGAGATGCCGTTCGGCAAGTGGCTGCTCGAGAGCTACCACATGGGCCTGGCGGACGGCGCGACCGAACTGCACAAGCAGCAGATCGCCAAGCAGCTGCTGAAGACGGCGACGCCGGCCGAGGGACTGTTCCCCACGGCCCACCTGCTCGCCCAGGACGCCGCAGCGGAGGCCAAGTTCGGGCTGCCCGCGTTGGGGGTGCAGTGATGACCGGTGTCGCGGAGGAGCCGCGCGTCGAGGTCGCCCCCGTCCGTCCCGGTGAGGAACTCGACTGGGACGCGCTCGAGACGTACCTGCGGTCCCACGTCGACGGACTCGACGGGGAGTTCTCCGTGCTGCAGTTCCCGCGCGGCTCCGCGAATCTGACCTACCGGGTGTCCTTCGGAGACCGGCCTCTGGTCGTGCGGCGGCCGCCCTTCGGGAAGATCGCGCGCGGCGCACACGACATGGCGCGTGAGCACCGGGTGCTCTCCCGCCTGTACCGCGCATACGACCGGGCTCCGCGCGCGCTGCTGCACTGCGCGGACACCTCCGTCGTGGGGGCCGAGTTCTTCGTCTCCGAGTACCGCGAAGGAGTCGTGGTCTGGGACGAGATCCCGGACTCGATGGCGCAGCACGCCGATGCCGGAAGGCGGATCGGTTTCGCCGTGGTCGATGCGCTCGCCGATCTGCACGCGGTCGACCCGGCGTCGTGTGATCTCGCCGATCTCGGCCGGCCGGAGGGATATCTGGAACGGCAGGTCGCCGGCTGGTCGGCCCGGTGGGACGCGGTTGCCGAGTACGCGCCCGGACGCGAGGTCGCCGAACTCGTCGAGGAGGTCGGCCGTCGGATCCGGGCCGATGTTCCGGCGAGTCAGCGGGCCGGGATCGTGCACAACGATTACAAGGTCGACAACTGCCAGTTCCCGCACGAGAACCCCGATCGGGTGAAGTCGGTGTTCGACTGGGACATGGCCACCACCGGTGACGTGCTGGTCGACCTGGGCACCCTGCTCAACTACTGGCCGGACCGGACCGTCGACCCGGATTCGGATGCGGCGTTCATCGTGGTGCCGGGCATGCACGCACTGGACCTGCCGTCGCGGGCGGAGATCGTCGAGCGCTACGCCTCGGGCAGCGAGCTCGACCTCTCGCGCATCGACTGGTACGAGGCCTTCGGCTGCTGGAAGACCGTGGTCATCCTGCAGCAGCTCTACGCGCGGTTCGTGCGCGGGGAGACCACCGATCCGCGGATGGGACAGCGCGGGGAGCTCGTCGCGCCGCTCGCGCGCCGGGCGCTCGGGCTGCTCCCGGCCTGACCGGGAGTCCGCCTCGAAGGGGCACGTCCGGCCGCCTCGTGCCACCGGACGTGCCCCTTCGGCGTTCTACGAACGCCGCCACCACACGAATGTCGCCGTCACCCGACCTCGAGGAGAGACCGTGTCCACGCTCGGACTGTGCACCTACGGAACCACCCCCCACGACGCGCTCGAGCTGGCCCGCGCCGCCGACGAACTGGGGTTCGACGCGCTGTGGCTGGGGGAGCACGTGCTGCACCCGGCCGCGTACGCGAGCGAGCACCCGTCGGCGGGGACCCGCCAGCATCACTCGGGGCCGATCGTCGACGACACGACCGAACTCACCGATCCGCTCGCCCTGCACGCGGCGATCGCGGCGGTCACCGAACGCCTGAGGCTCGGCACGGCCGTGTATGTCACCGCGCTGCGTCATCCCCTGCACACCGCGCGCAGCACGATCACCGTTCAGGAACTCAGCTGCGGGAGGCTGCTGTTCGGTGTCGGCGCCGGGTGGCTCGAAGAGGAGTTCGCCGCGCTCGACGTGCCCTTCGCCGGGCGGTTCTCCCGCACCGACGAGTGCGTGGAGATCCTGCGCAAGGCGTGGGGCGGCGAGTCGTTCTCCCACGAGGGCACCTTCTATCGGTTCGACGAGGTCCGGCTGCATCCTCGACCCGTGGCCGTGCCGGTCGTCTACGGGGGCAACGGGCCCCGCGCGCTTGCTCGTGCAGCTCGTCTCGGTGACGCCTGGATCTCCTCGGGCACACCCACTTTCGAGGAGGCCGTGGAGTTGGTGGGCGTACTGCGCCGGCACCGCCTGGAGACGGGCGGGAACGCGGAGTTCCCGTGCTACGTGCGGGTCGAGGTGACCGAGGAGACCACCGCGGCCGATCTCGAACGGTATCGGGAACACGGACTCGACGACCTCGTCGTGTGGGCGGACGCGGGCTGGAAGGGTGCGACCGTCGCGGAGCGACGTGCAAACCTGGCGGCCCTCGCGGACCGGCTCGGCGTGAGGTCCGCGTTGGGCCTTCGGTGAACCGAACGCAGGAGGACCCCGCGGCTTCGGCTGCGGGGTCCTCCTGCGTCCACGGGGTGTGCGATCAATGACCGGCGGTGGTCCCGGTGACGGGGATCAGTGCGCCGGTCACCGACCGGGCGGAGTCGCTCAGCAGGAACGCGATGACCTCGGCGATGTCGGCCGGGCGGGCCCATGAGGAGGTGTCGGCGTTCGGCATGGCCTGTCGGTTGGCAGGGGTGTCGATCATGGACGGCACCAGGCCGTTGACACGGATCGAGTCGGGAGCGTACTCGACCGCCATGCTCTGGACCAGCGCTGCGACAGCGGCTTTCGAGGCGATATAGCCGGCGGCGCCCGGGAACGGGTGTGTCGCGGCTGCCGAACCGATGCACACGACCGAACCGCCACCGCGCCGGATGAGTTCGGGCAGTGCCGCTTGGGTGACGAGGTAGGCGATCCGCAGGTTGAGGGAGAGCTGGGCGTCGAGCACGTCGACGGGTGTCTCGTGGACGCGGCTCCCCGAGTGGAAGCCTCCGACGAGGTTGACCAGTCCGGTCAACGGCCGGGATTCGTCCGCGGTGGCGAGGCCGACGACCCGCTCGACGTCGTTCTCGTCGGACAGATCGGCCTTGACGAGGACGAGATCGGGGTGTGGCGTCAGCCGACTCGCTTCGGCCTCGTCGTACCAGGGGACGACGACCCGCGAGCCGGTCGCGAGGAGACGTTCGGTGACCGCGGTGCCGAGACCACCGGTTCCGCCGGTCACGACGACGGAACCGGATCCGAGGGAAAGTTCGCTCATGAGAGGCCTTTCGATGCCGGGAAGGGTAGCTGCCGTCCGGGCAGAAGAGCGCCCGAAAACATGCGTATATTTAGGTTGTTAGGAGCATAGCGCGTCCAGTGGTCTACGTCACCCCCTGATCGTGGAAGGGCCGGCGGCAGGCGCGATCGGCCCGCCCTCCGCAGGGGTCTGCCGGTCGTGGGGCCGCGGACCGGGGGCTCCGCGACGGGGCAGCTCGGACAGGCTTCGTCGGCCGAATGCAAGGGCCCCCAGTCCGAGTGCGGTGGCGCCCGCGGCCACCGCGAACGGCACGTGCGGGTTGGTGACCTCGCCGAGCCACCCGGCAAGCCACGGTGCGCAGGCGCCGCCGCCGAAGCGGACGAAACTGTAGCTCGCCGCCGCGGTGGCTCCGTCCACGGTGGACACCTGCATCCCGATCTCGGTCACGAGCGCATTGAGCAGTCCGACGAACAGGCCGGAGACGATGATGCAGGTCGTTACGACCGCGCGGTTGTCCGTGAAGACGGCGACGATCGCGAGAGTCGTCGCGAACAGGACGAGAGCGGCCGCGACGGTCGGTACGGCGCCCACCGATACTCTCAGGCGGGGTGTGGCCACGACGGACGCGAAGACCAGGCACACGCCCCAGCCGGAGAAGATGAAACCTGTTCGAACGGGCGAGAATCCCAGCACGAACGGTCCGTAGGAGAACAACGCGAAGAGTCCGAGATGGTAGAGCAGCGACACCGCGGCGACCGAGAACAGCCCCCGATGGGCGAGGGCGCGAAAGGGTGCGGTGATCGCGGTCGGTTCGGATGCTCCCGGCGTGCGAGGAAGAACCACCGCCAGAACGACGAAGGACAGAGCCATCAGGGAGGCGGAGCCGAGAAACGCGGCGCGCCAGGAGATCTGCCCCAGGATGCCACCGAGCAGCGGGCCGGTGGCGATCCCGGCGCCCACTGCGGCTTCGTAGCAGGTGATCGCGCGTGAATGGTGTCCGGGCATCGTCGCCACGATCGCGGCCAGGGCCGTCGCGACGAACAGTGCGTTGCCGAGCCCCCATCCGGCGCGGAACCCGATGATCTGCCCGAGGGCCCACGATGCGCTCGATCCCACCGCGGCAAGTGCGATGAGCGACAGGCCGATCAGCAGGGTGGTACGTGCCCCTATCCGGCTCGAGATCCATCCGGTGACCACCATCGCCAGGCCCATCACCGCCATGTAGCTGGTGAACAGCAGGGACACCTGGGCCGGCGACCCGCCGAGTTCGCTGGAGACGGACGGAAGGATCGGGCTCACGACCCCGATGCCCATGAACACCCCGACCGTGGCGAAGGCGACCGCCCAGCCCGCGCGGGGGAGTGCGGTGCGCCCGCGTGGACGTTTCGGATCGGGAACAGGATTCGACGGCAAGCTGATCTCCGGTTCGGTACGACGACCTGCGGCGACGATCCGGCGGCCGTGCGGGCGCGCCGGATCGCCGGTGGTCGATGTTCAGGTCACGGGTGGGTGCCCGGGATGCAGGTCGAGACCGAAAGGTGGGACAGTCAGCGCCAATCCACGCGTTCGTTCAGCATCCGGGGGTTCAGAGCGGAGAGATTGTCGATCACCTCGCGCATGTGCTCGCGTGCGAGACGGCGGGCAAGTTCGGACTCGCCGGCGGCGATGGCGTTGTGGATCGCCTTGTGGGGTCCTTCGAAGCCTTCGCGCTCCTCGTCGTCCCAGACATCGGGGTGCGCTTCGAGCATGCGGAAGGTGTAGATGTGCGCGAGCGCCGACCCGGTGAGGGTGAGGATGTAGTTTCCGGACATCTCCCGCAGTGTCTGGTGGAATCCGACTGCGGTGTCGATGACTTCGTCGTCGGACATCTCCGGCACGATGTGTTTGCCGGCCAGTGCGTCGAGATCGACGTCCTCGCCCGCTGCGACGCGATCGGCGAGCATCGCGGCCGCGAGGCCTTCCATCTCCAGTGCCGCCTCGGCGACCTCACGGAATCGAACGCCTTTCGCCTGCAGATACATCGACAGGGTGTCGCCGAATTCGCTCCCCGTGGGTTCGGAGACGATCGGTCCGCCGCCGAGTCCCTGCCGTACCGTCACCAGGCCCTGCGCCTCGAGCAGGCGCAGCCCCTCGCGAACGGACGCACGGCCGACGCCGAAGCGCCGCGCCATCTCGGATTCGGCCTCGAGGGGTGAACCGGGAGCCAGCTGCCGGTCTGCGATCTCCCTGGCGACCATGCGTGCCACGGTGCGCGAGACCTTTTCGTTGCGAGTCATGGCTACCGCGCGTCGTCGCGCGGCGGTATCCGACTGCGAACTTGTGAAGTTGCGAGTCATGGTGTCCTCGTCGTCTGCAGGGACCCGCACTCGTCCGGGCGGGGGTGAGCGTGCGGCCGAGTATAGGGAGAGAGTTCCGCGATCAAGGCTACCCCCAAATATATGTATGTTTCGGTTGGTTAATGCTATACCACTTTCTATGACTCAGAACACACCTACACGCGACATTTCCGCAACGAATACGGGCGCAAGGACTCTCGCCGGTCAGCATGTCCTGGTTACCGGGGGCAGCGAAGGAATCGGCTACGGGATCGCCGAACGTCTGCTCGAAGCGGGCGCGACGGTTTCCCTCGCGGCACGCCGGCCGGAGGTGCTCGACGCGGCGGTCGGGAGACTGCAGACGCGGTGCGAGGACACGGCTCGGGTCTCGGGCGTCGTCGCGGACATCAGCGACGCGGATTCGATCGCCGCGATGTTCGAAACCGCCCAGGACCGGAACGGGCCGCTCAACGTACTCGTCGCCAATGCCGGCAGCGGGAGCGTGGTGCCCTTCCTCGAACTCACACCGCAGCAATGGCAGGACTGCATCGACCTGAATCTCACGGGGACGTTCCTCTGCGTGCAGGCGGCGGCGCGATCGATGGTCGAGCGCACGGACGAAAACCGGTCCATCATCGTCGTCTCCTCGATCCGGGCGCTCGGTGCGCGTCCCTCGCTCGTTCCCTACGGCACCTCGAAGGCGGGACTCAACCAGCTGGTCCGCCTCGCGGCCTACGAGCTCGCGCCCACCGGGGTGCGCGTGAACGCGCTGTCGCCCGGTATCACGGCGACCCCACTGGCCCAGGACCGCAACAACCTGTTCGACGAGCGGGCCGCGACCGTGCCGATGGGCAGGGCGGGAACCCCGGCGGACATGGCCGCTGCCGCGCTGTATCTCGCGAGTCCGGATTCGGCGTTCGTCACCGGCACGAACCTCGTGGTGGATGGGGGTGAGTCGCTCTACTGACCCATCCCGCGCGGCGTCGCCTCACGGCCTCCCGAAAATTGTGATGTACAACGCACAAAACATTGCTATAGTTACGGTGTTTTCAGCTCACGTCCGAGCATCCGCCGAATTCCGGACCGCCTCTCGCGGAGTCGTTCGGCGCTGACTTCCCATCCTGCGCGCGGCCGTTCGCGGCCGCGAGACGACGAAGGAGAACACTCGATGACCACGGTGATGAACGGGATCAAGGTCGTAGAGGTGGCGCTGTACGCGTTCGTCCCCTCGGCGGCCGCGATCCTCTCCGACTGGGGAGCCGACGTCGTCAAGGTCGAGCACTCGGATTTCGGTGACCCCACCCGGTCCACCGCGGCCTGGGGTGTCCCCGCCCACGTCGACGGCCTCGCGAGCCTGTTCGAGATCAACAACCGCGGAAAGCGTGCCGTCGCACTGGATATCGCCCACCCGGAGGGCCGCGAGGTCCTCATGAAGCTCGTCGAATCCGCCGACGTCTTCATGACCAACTTCCTGCCCGATGCGCGCGCCAAACTCGGCATCGACGTCGACGACATCTTCGCCCGCAATCCCCGGATCGTGTACGCGCGGGGCACCGCCCAGGGCGTGGCCGGCCCGGACAGCGACAAGGGCGGCTTCGACGGCATCACCTACTGGGCACGCTCGGGGGCCGCCGGGTCCATCGCTCCGGACGACCTGGACTGGCCTGCCAACATGCCGGGACCCGCCTTCGGCGACTCCCAGAGCGGCATGGCCCTGGCCGGTGGGATCGCGGCCGGCCTCCTCCACCGTGAACGCACCGGTGAGGGCATCGTCGTGGATACCTCGCTGTTCTCCGTCGGTGCGTGGGCGATGCAGGCGACGATCGCGGGCTGCCAGATGGTCGGCGCCGACGAGTTGCCGTATCCCGACCGCCACAACCCGGTCAACCCCGTCTCGAACATCTACCGGACCAGCGACGGTCGCTACATCCATCTCGCGCTGCTGCAGAGCCAGAAGTTCTGGCCCGGCCTGTGCGAGGCGATCGGCCTGTCCCACCTGATCGACGATCCGCGCTTCGCGACCTTCGAGGACCGCGCGCGCAATTCCCGTGAGTGCACGGCGATCCTGACCGAGGTCTTCGAACAGCGCACCCTCGCCGAGTGGACCGACATCCTCGGCAAGCAGGAAGGCCAGTGGGACGTCTTCCGCAAGCCGATCGACGTGCTGTCGGATCCGCAGGCCCTGGCCAACGGCTTCGTCCGCACCGTCGAGTACGAGGACGGGCGGACCCTGGACATGGTGACGGCACCGACCTCCTTCGGCGGGCAGGCCCCGACGCTGACGCGAGCCCCTCATCACGGAGAACACACCGACGAGGTGCTGCTCGAACACGGTCTGGACTGGGACCGCATCGTCGAACTCAAGATCGCCGGCGCGATCAAGTAGAGCCTCTCCGCCCGACCGGACAGAGATTCCGGCCCGATCCGACGGAGCCTTCCGGCTGCGACCTGAGGTCGCCGCCTCCCGCGCACCTGCGCACCGACAGTTTCCCTTCCCTATCTCCACAAGAGGAGTTCTCGTGTACGACCTTCGAGATATCAAGATCATCGACACCGACACCCATGTCGTCGAGCCGCCGGACCTGTGGACGTCCCGGATGTCGAAGAAGTGGGGCGATCTCGTTCCTCACGTGCGGTGGGACGAGGCGCGCGGCGACGAGGCGTGGTTCGTCTCCGGAACCCGTATGAGCGCCGTCGGCGCCCCGGCGATGGCCGGCTGGCACGAGTACCCGCCGAGCTGCCCTCCGCGCTTCGTCGACACCGATCCGCGCTCGTGGGATCCGGGCAAGCGCCTGGCGCTCATGGACGACTACGGCATCCACGCGCAGATCCTGTACCCGAACGTCGCGGTCTTCAGCCAGAAGACGCTGCAGTCCAACGGTTCCAACGAACTGCAGCTCGAGTGTGTCCGCGCCTACAACGACTACCTGACCGAATGGGCGCAGTTCGCGCCGGGCCGCTACGTTCCGGTGGGCATCCTGCCCTTCTGGGACATGGAGGCCACCCTCGCCGAGGTCGAGCGTGTCGCGGCCGCCGGGCACAAGGGCCTGGTGTTCACCCAGAACCCGGCCGCCTTCGGGCTGCCGATGCTGACCGACCCGTACTGGGACCGGCTGTGGGCGTCGGCGCAGGAGAAGAAGCTGCCGATCAACTTCCACATCGCCTCCGGTGAGGTCGATCTGAGCGGCTTCGGGCACGAGAGCAACGGCGTGGCGGCCAACTACGGCATGATGGGCATCTCGTTCTTCATGGACAACGCCCGGACGATCTCCCAGCTCATCTTCGGCGGCATCTGCGACCGCTTCCCGGATCTGAAGTTCGTCTCGGTCGAATCGGGTATCGGCTGGATGCCGTTCGCGCTCGAGGGCATGGACTGGCAGTGGCGGAACAGCGGCGTGCACAAGGAGCACCCGAACTACGAACTGCTGCCCAGCGAATACTTCAAGCGGCAGATCTTCGGCTGCTTCTGGTTCGAGCAGGATTCCGCACGCAGCGCGATCGAACAGCTCGGCGCCGACAACGTGCTCTACGAGACCGACTACCCCCACCCCACGTCCATGTCCCCGGGACCGGCGAGCGATGCCATTCGCCCGGACGACTACCTCCGGCGCAACTTCGCGCACCTGTCGGAGGAAGACGCGCGCAAGATCCTCCACGACAACGCCGCGGCCCTCTACAACCTGGACTGACGTCCTCGAGTCCCAGGTGCCGGCCCCCGCGCGCGACGTGCGGGGCCGGCACCGGCGGTCCGCGCCGGGCCGGCGGTCGCGGGGTGACACGCGTCTCCCGTACTGCTGGACTGTGATCCAAATCTCCGTTAATATGCGTATGTTCCCAATGGATGCCGAGCGGATAGTTTCTGCCACCGGCCGCGGACCGACCAGAAGCCCGACTGTCCCGTCCCCCGGACAGCCTCAGCCAGTGGAGTATTCATGTCCCTCTCGGAATTCGAGACCCGTGCCCGCACCTGGGTGACCGACACCCTGGCCCGACTGGCGTTCACCGTCCGCGAGGACGAGTACGACGTCTCGGTCTTCCACGATCTCGGCGAAGACGAGGAGCGAGCGCTCCTCGACCGCCACCGCACCTGGCAGCGCGAGAAGTTCGACGCCGGCTACGGAGCGCTCGGATGGCCGAGCGAGTACGGCGGCGCGGAAGCCGGAACCGAGATCGCCGAAGCCTTCGCGCGGATCGAGAACGAATTGTGCCCGCTCCCGCCGCACGAGCTCGTCTCGGTCACCCTGCACCTCATCGCCCCCACCATCAGGCTCCTCGGTACCGACGAGCAGAAGCAGCGGTTCCTGCCGCGGATGCTTCGCGGTGAGCTTCTTGCCTGCCAACTGTTCTCCGAGCCCGATGCCGGCTCCGACCTCGCGAATCTGGGAACTCGCGCGGTGCGGGACGGTGACGACTGGATCGTCTCGGGGCAGAAGGTCTGGACGTCCGGAGCACAGTTCGCCGAATGGGGTGAACTCATCGCCCGCACCGATCCCGATCAGCCGAAGCACCAGGGCATGACCGCATTCCTCGTGCCCCTCGACGCCCCTGGCGTCGAGATCCGCCCGATCCGGCAGATGTCCGGAGGCAGCAGCTTCAACGAGGTGTTCCTCGATCGGGTCCGCATCCCCGACTCCCTGCGTCTCGGAGAGGTGGGAAAGGGATGGTCCGTCGCCCTGACCACGCTCGCCTTCGAGCGCGAGGGCGGTTCGAACACCGCGAACGTCGGCGGACAGTTCTCCCAGCTCGTCGCCACGGCCCGGCGGCTCGGCCGTGACGAGGACCCGCGCGTGCGGGAGCAGCTGGCCCGGGTGTATCTGCGTCAGCAGCTGGCCGCGGTGGATCTGCTGCGCGACCGTCAGGCGCGCGACGGCGGAGCCGCTCCCTCGGCGATCGGATCGGTCCGCAAGATCCAGTGGGTCGACAAGCTTGCCGCGGTCTCCGCTGCAGCCCGAACGGTGTTGGGCCGCAACCTCATCGCCGACACCGGTATCCCCGGTACCTACGAATGGAATGCGCACGTTCTCGGCGCCCCCGGCTACAGCATCGCCGGCGGCTCGGATCAGATCCAGCGCAACATCGTCGCCGAGCGGCTTCTGGGACTCCCCGCGGAGGCTCGTGCGGACCGCGGCCTGACCTGGCGTGAGGCGCGCAGTCGCGTCCACGGCCGTGCCACCTCCGGAAGCTGAGCACCCTCCGCGACCCACCGTTCGACCCCGTGCGTCCCCGGCGCACGTCGCTCGACTCTTTCAAAACCTCCCCGAAAGGTCTGCCATGAGATTCGCGTCGCTTCGTCGCTCGATCGCCGGAATAGGTATCGCCGCAGTGACCTTCGCTGTCGCTGGGTGTGGATCCGGTGCCACGACCGAGGTCTCCGCCGACGATCTCGGCCCCGCCGGAGACAGCGCCTGGGCGGAGCTCGTCGAGGCTGCCGAGCAGGAGGGCTCGGTCACCTACTTCACCGGCCAGCCGACGGACAACCTCCAGGAACTCGCTTCCCGATTCGAGTCGGCGTACGGCATCGAGGTCGAGATCGTGCGCGACAACGACGCCAACCTCCAGACCAAGCTCGCGGCGGAAGCGGAAACCGGTCGTCATACGGCCGACGTCATCGCAACCGCCTCCCGGCCCTGGGTGGACACGCGCCTGGCCGAGGGGTACTTCGTCCCGGTCACCGGCCCGGCCTTCGGCGCCGCCGAGTTCGACCGCGAGAAGTTCCTGCGCGACGACGACCGGATCTTCCTCTCGTCGGCTGCGGTTCTCACCTACGGCTGGAACACCAGCCGGGTCCCGGACGGCATCGACGGATACGAGGGGCTGCTCGATCCCTCGCTCGCGGACGGGAAGATCGGCGTGATGCTTCCGGTGTCGTCCGCGGTCGTGGACTTCTACGACTTCCTGGGCGACACGGTGTCTCCCGACTTCGTCGAGAAGCTCGCGGGCCAGAAGCCCCGCACCTACCCGGGCGCCCAGGCGATGGCCCAGGCGCTGACCTCCGGTGAAATCGCCGCAGCCGTCTACACCATGCCGCTCACCGCGGAAAAAGAAGCCGGCGCGCCCGTCGATTCCGGTCTGCCCTCACCGGTCTTCGGTGCTCCCTTCCTCACCGGAGTCTTGGCGAACGCGCCCCATCCCAACGCCGCACAGCTGTTCGCGAACTTCCTGGTGACCAAGGCGGGACAGGAGGCCGTCGCCGACCGCGCCGGCTCCGTGCTGCCCGGCATCTCCACGGCCGCGACGTCCGCGGACGACATCTGGGTCAACAGCCGGATCGTCACCGCCGACGACACCGAGGCCTTCCGGGCCGAGTTCGCGCGGCTGTTCGGTTCCAGTCAGTAACAACCCCCGGCCGCCGGGGGCGCCGATCCCGGCACCCCCGGCGAGCCTCCGGTGACCGAACCGGTCCCGGACACGAGAGGAATGAAACATGAAGGTCGGAGAACGTCTCAAGAGCCCCGTGTGCGGCGCGGAAGTCGTGATCGTCCGTGTGGACGACAACGTGGCCGGCCCCCTGCTGTGCGGGGGAGAGCCGATGTCCGCCGACGCGGCACCGGCCGCCCCGGCGGCGACGACTCCGGGACTGCTCATCGGAAAGCGATACGAGGGCGGGGGAGTCGAGGTGCTGTGCGTACGGCCCGGCGCCGGCCCCCTGGCGATCGGCGACGCGGTGCTCGCCGAAAAACAGGCCCGCCCCCTCCCGTCCTCGGACTGAGCAGATCCCCGACGCCGGCAGCAGTCCAACCGGCTCCGGCACCCCCAGGAAAGGCGACAGCATGATTCTCTCGAGCGCGGTCGGCGCAGAGGACACGGCGCTCCTCGTCGACACCATCCGGGCCGCCGTCGGCAGAGCCGACCCGGCCGACGGACGGTCCGAGCGGGTCTACCGCGACGGTCCCCTCGACCACGACCTGTGGTCCGTGCTCGGCCGCGAGATCGGAGTCGGTGCCCTCGCCGTCCCGGAAACTCACGGCGGACTCGGAACCTCCTACGCCACCGTGGCGGCCGTCCTCGAAACCCTCGGCGCGGAACTGACCCGCGTCCCGGTCCTCGGCAGCGTCATCGCCGCCACCGCGCTCGCGCGCTGCGCAGAGCACCCCCTCGCCCGCGACCTTCTCGAGGAGATCGCCTCGGGAACGAGGATCGTCGCCACCGTGGTCCCCGGGGACGATCTCGACACGCCCGGTGACGGCACCTTCCGTGCCGTCGACGGCGGCGAGGGCGTGACCCTCACGGGCCGAGCGGAGTTCGTGCTCGACGCAGTTGCGGCGGACACGGTCCTGGTCCACGCTGTCGACAGGTACGGATCCCTGGGCTTGTACGCGGTCGACCGTACCCATCTGACGGTGGAGCCGATGCAGACGACCGACGCCACCCGAGGTCTGGCGCGAGTCCACGCCGAGGACGTCCCCGCGACCCTGCTCACCGACCGCCCCGAACCCGGCCGCGTGCGCGATCAGGCTCTCGTGGCGTTGGCGTGCGACAGCCTCGGAGTCGCCCGCGCGTGCCTCGACGCGGCGGTCGCCTACGCGAAGGAACGCGTCCAGTTCGGCCGTGTCATCGGCGAGTTCCAGGCCATCAAGCACATGCTCGCCGAAGTGGCCGTCGCCGTCGAACTCGCCGATTCCGCTGTGGCACACGCGATCTGGGCTGTCGAGGAGGGTACCGATCGCGATCTCGCCGAAGCGGCCGCCATCGCCGCACTCGCCTGCGGGGACGCCGCGGATCTCGCGACCGCCACCAACGTCCAGGTACACGGTGGCATCGGCTTCACCTGGGAACACACCGCCCACCTCTACTACCGCCGGGCCCTGGGCTCGAGCGTGCTGTGGGGAAGCGCGGACGATCACGCGCAACGGTTGTATCTGCTCGCGACCGACAGCGCCCGCTCCGACGACGCCCCGAACCCCGACCGTCTCCGCGAGCCGGCGTCGGCCCTGTTCGCCCCCGAGGCCTGAATCCTGCCGGTCAGAAAGTGAGTCCACGATGTCCCATGTCTCGATCCGCCAGTTGCTGAAAAACTTCGACGGCAAGCCCCCGACCGTGGCCGTCGACCACCTCGACCTCGAGATCGAGGACGGCGAATTCCTGGTGCTGCTCGGCCCGTCCGGCTGCGGCAAGACCACCACGCTGCGATGCCTCGCCGGGCTCGAACAACCCGCGAGCGGTTCGATCACCCTCGGTGACCAGGTCGTCTTCGACGGCGCGCGGGGAGTGAACCTGACCCCCGACAAGCGGTTCATCGGCATGGTGTTCCAGTCGTACGCCCTGTGGCCCCACATGACCGTCCGCAAGAACATCGCGTACCCCCTCAAGTCCCGCAAGCTCACCGACGCGCTCAACAGCGGCCGGGTCGAGGAGACCGCGGCCCTCGTCGACTGCGAACGCCTCCTCGACCGGCTGCCCGCCGAACTTTCCGGTGGGCAGCAGCAGCGCGTCGCGCTCGCTCGCGGTCTCGTCTCGCACCCCGACCTCGTGCTGTTCGACGAGCCGCTGAGCAACCTGGACGCCCGGCTCCGCGACCAGGTCCGCGCCGAGCTGCACGATCTGCACCAGCGCAAGCCGTTCACCGCGGTGTTCGTCACCCACGATCAGAGCGAGGCGCTCGCCCTCGGCACCCGCATGGCGATCATGCGCGCCGGGCAGATCGTGCAGATCGGCCCCCCGCGCGAGGTGTTCGAGGAACCCGTCGACGAATACGTCGCCGGCTTCACCGGCATGTCGAACCGGCTGCCGTGCGAGTACGTCGACGGCCGGTGGTACGCACTGGGCGCCGAGATCCACGGCATGCAGCCGCGAGCGGCGGCGTCGGTGGGCTCGTTCGTGATCCGGTTGCGGCCGGAGAAGGTGCGCCTCGTCGCCGATGCGGCGGATCTGCGGTCCGGCGAGGCCGGGATCGCGGTGCACGTCGACGATGTCGAATACGGTGGCCTGCATCTGGATGTCATGTGTTCGGTGGCGGTCGAGGGTTCGGCACGGCGGCAGTTGCACGCCCGGATCCCGACGTACGACTCGTCCCGGGCACCGCGGACCGTCTCCCGGGGCGCGGCGATGGTTCTCGCGTTCGAACCGGTCGACGGCCGCACCTTCGACACCGACGGCAACGCACTCGCGATGCCTCAGCAGGCGCTCGTCGGCGCCCTGGCGGGGTGAGGGCGATGGCTGTGGTGACCTTGCCGGGCAACGACATCGGCGAACAGCGCCCGAGTGTCACCGGTGGATTGCAGAGCGACGCCGTCCGGTCGGTGGCGCGTCGGCTGGGTGTCGTGGCGTTCGTCGCGCTGCTGGCATATCTGGTCGTCGTCCCGGTGGTGCGGCTGCAATCGACCGCATTCGAGGACGGAGCCGCGGGATACGAGCGCGCGTTCGGTCTCGAACGGCTCGGTGGAATTCTGTGGAACACGGTCGGTCTCGCGCTCGGCTCGCTGACGATCGCGATGGTGCTGGGCACCGCGCTGGCGTGGGGCGCGAACCGCCTGCCGCGCCGGCTGGCGGTGCTCGAGATCCTGCCCATCCTGCCGATCGTGATTCCCGCGGTCGCGGCGATCGTCGGGTGGGCATTCCTGCTCTCGCCCCGGCCGGGCTATCTCAACGCGATGCTGCGGAATCTGCCGTGGTGGTCGCACCTGGAGGAAGGCCCGATCGACATCTACTCGATCCAGTGGATCGTGATCATCACCGGGTTCTCGCTGAGTTCGTTCGTGTACATGTTCGTCCGGTCCGGATTCGAGAACATCAACTCCGAGATGATCGAAGCGGCACAGGTGTCCGGCATGCCGGAATGGAAGGTCTTCTTCAAGATCACGCTGCCGCTGCTGCGCCCGACCCTGATCTACGGCGCCGGCGTGGCGCTGCTGCTGGGCCTGGGCCAGTTCACCGGACCCCTGCTGCTGGGCACCAACACCGGTGTGAGCGTGCTGACGACGGAGATGTACTTCCAGATCAGTGACTCACCGGCGCAGTTCGCGACCGCCGCCGCACTCGGGTCGCCGCTGCTGATCGTCGGGATCGTGGTGGTGTTCGCGCAGAAGGCGCTGCTGGGCAACCAACGACGCTTCGTCACCCACGGCGGCAAGGCCTTCCGGTCGCAGGGCCGTCCCTCGAAGACCGGGGTGGCGATCATCCTGCTGTTCTCGCTGCTGTCGACGGTGCTGCCGATCCTGGCGCTGGTGTTCGTGGCCCTGTCGCGGTACTGGAGCGGCACCATCAGCTTCTCGGCGCTGACGTTCGACAACTTCCGCACGATCTTTTCCGGGTCCGCGGTCCCCACCGCGATCGGCAACAGCGTGATGTTCTCGCTGATCGCGATGGCGATCGTGCTGCCGCTCGGGTTCGTCGCGGCGAACCTGATCGTCCGGGGACGCAACTACCCGGTGCTGCGGGTGATCGCGGACGTCCTCGTGTCGATTCCGCTCGGTGTGCCGGCGGTGATCTTCGGTGCGGCGTTCCTGCTCACCTACACGCAGGGGCCGATCGTCCTCTACGGCACCCCGTGGGTGGTCGTCCTGGTGTACGTCACGTTGATGCTGCCGTTCGCGACCCGGATGCAGCTGTCGTCGATGCTGGCACTCGGCGACGCCTACCTCGAGGCCTCCCGGGTGAGCGGCGCCGGGTTCGTCGCCACCAACGTGAAGGTCCTGCTGCCGCTCATGCGCGGCAGCCTCGGTGGAACCGCGGCACTGCTGTTCGTCCTGCTCACCCACGAGTTCACCGCGTCGCTGCTGGTGCGGGCCTCGCAGACCCAGGTGATGGGCACGATCCTGTTCGAGTACTGGTCCAACGGCGGCTATCCGCTGGTCGCCGCCGTTGCGCTGGTGATGACAGGGGTGACGGCGGTCGGTGTCGTCGCGGCGATGCTCGCCGGCGGGACCGACGCTCTCAGCAAGATGTGATCGCTCTCGGAGCATCCGCCCCGTGCGTGGTTTCGGTAGTCCCCACTACCGAAACCACGCACGGGGCGGCGAACGGACGAGAAAGGAAGCTGGTGGAGACGATCGAGTACCCGGACTGGCTGCGCGACGCAGGCGTTGTCGTGACCGGCGCCGGCAACGGGATCGGTCGCGCCCTCGCGCACCGACTGGCCGAGGCCGGCGCGCGGGTCGTCGTGAACGACCGCGACGCCGACGCCTGTGCCGCCGTGGCACGGGAGATCGGCGGCATCGCCGCCCCCGGTGATGCCGCCGGGGAAGCGGGCGTGGCCGCGCTCGTCGCGAGGGCTGTCGCCGAACTCGGGGAGGTCGACGCGTGGTTCGCGAACGCAGGCGTGGTCGCCGACGGCCCCGACGCCGAGGCCGCGTGGGAGATGTCCTGGAACGTCAACGTCATGGGGCACGTGCGCGCCGCGCGGGCGCTGCTCCCGGGCTGGCTCGACCGTGGCCGCGGCCGCTTCGTCGTCACCGCCTCGGCGGCGGGTCTGCTCACCATGCTGGGGTCGGCGCCGTACTCGGTGTCGAAGCACGCCGCGGTCGCCCACGCGGAGTGGCTCTCCGCGACCTACGGGGACAGGGGAGTGATCGTGCAGTGCCTGTGCCCCCAGGGGGTCGCGACGGACCTGCTGCCGACCGACGCCGCGGGACGGGTGGTCTTCGAAACCGGTGTGCTCACGCCAGGGCAGGTTGCCGATTCGGTGATGGCCGCCCTGTCCGGGGAGCGGTTCCTGATCCTCCCGCATCCCGAGGTCGCCGAGTACTACGCGGGACGCGCCGCCGACACCGACCGCTGGTTGCGCGGGATGCGCCGGATCCAGCGCCGGATCGACGACGCGGTGCGGGACGAGGCTGCGGCGCTCAGGTGATCAGCGCCCATCCGACCCCGCACACCGCGAGCGCCCACAGCACGCTGGTGCCGGTGCCGATGATGAACTGCTCGGAGGCCTGGGGTTCACGCAGCTCCGGATAGCGGGCCAGGCCCTTGACGGCCAGGACGATGGCCATGCCCTCGGGCCACCCGGCGAGCACCGCGCCCGCGACCGCGGCGCGTTCGAGGATGCCGATGACGCGACCGCCGCGCAGCGGACCGGGGATCGGTGCGCCGCCGGGGGCGCGGTGCTCGCC
>NZ_JALPTB010000081.1 GCF_023218075.1 Rhodococcus sp. HM1
ATTCGAGGCCGGCCGGGTCGCGTCCCGGGGCGTCGGTTCCGTCGGCGAGGACCGCGCCGTCTTCGTAGACAACTCCGAGATCCAGGTCGTGAGCCTGGAATTCGCGGCGCAGCGACGTGGTGGCCTCGGCGACGAGGCTACGGCGGATCTCACCGCGGCGGCCGTCGACGAACAGGTTCGTGAGCGCCTGGCGGTTCTTCTCCTGGTCGCCGGCGACGAGGCCGACGGCGGCGGGCAGGATGGCGTGGGCGCGGAAGGTCATCATCGCCCAGTCGATGTTCTGCTGCGCGACCGGCAGGCGCTCGGCCTCGTAGCTGTCGAGCAGGTCGATGCCGGCCCAGCCCCGCAGGATCGCGGCGAGCTTCCAGCACAGGTTGTGGGCGTCGCCGATGCCGGAGTTCAGACCGAGTCCAGAAGTCGGGGGATGCTTGTGGGCGGCGTCGCCGGCCAGGAGGATGCGTCCCTCGCGGTAGCGCTCGGCGTGCACGCCTTCGATGATCCAGTGATTGACGCTGAGCACGTTCAGGTCCAGTTCGGGGATGCCGAGCAGTTCCCGGATACGCGGGACAACCGTCGTGTTGTCGAACTTCTTGCCTTCCTCGACGGGCATCGAGAAGTGCACGGCCCATTCCTTCGAACGGGCACCCCAGGGGTGCGGGCCGCGAGGACCGAGGTTGCCGTTGGACCACAGTCCCTTGGCGTTGACGTTGGCGAACCAGGTCTGGAAGGTGCCGTCGTCGGGGACCCAGGGAGACAGGTCTGCTTCGAAGTAGACGGTCACCATATCGAGGACGTTCTTCTCGCCGATGGTCTGGATGCCGAGGGCCGGGCCCACGGTCTTGCCGCCGTCGGCTGCGATCATGAAGCGAGCGCGGACCTCGGTCTGCTCACCGGTGTCGCGGTCCGAGATCACCGCGGTCACACCGTCGTCGTCGGCGGCGAAGGATTCGAGCTGGGTGTGGAACAGCACGCGCCCGGGATTGCGCTGCTCGGCGTGGTCGCGCAGGACCGGTTCGAGTCGGATCTGGGGAAGATCGGTGCACACGACGGGGCTGTCCATCTCGTACCGATGGCGCAGCGATCCGCCGCCGAAGGCGTCGATCGAGAAGATCGTGCGACGGTCGAGGTGGCCGTCGCCGCCCAGGGAGGTCGCGAAACGCACCTTCGACATCTTGTCCACAGGGGAGCCCTCTGCGAACAGGCTGTCGGCGACGCCGTGGTGGCGGAAGATCTCCATCGTGCGCTGGCTGAGGAGATGTGCCTTGGGCAGGTGAGAGGTGGAGGGGTGCCGTTCGACGAGCAGGGAGTCCACTCCGAGGTCGGCCAGGATGATCGAAGCGGTCAGGCCGCATCCGCCTCCGCCGACGATGAGAACTTCGGTGTCGATGGTCTTCACAGAGAAACCTCTTTTCTGGGGCGTCTTGTATGGGGGCGGCGCTACGGCCGGAAGATCGGGTTGTGCTCCAAGTCACGGAGCAGGCAGGACCAAAGTCTGACACGAAAAACATTTCAAAAACATTTCAGTTTGAGGCCTGCGTTTGCGTGCACGACACCGCTCCTCATCGTCGGCTTGCCAGCCAAGTCACCGGCATATCCCCAGCTAGACGGCGAGTAGGCCTCGACCTGTGCCGCGCGAGCGCGGACGGAGAGCGGGTGCGCTGCATCCTTTCCAGGGCACATCGGCGTTTGAGAACCGTCCTCGTCCTCATCACTGTGGTCACCGTTACGGGGATTCCGCCGAGTCTTTCGTCCCTGCACGACGCAGGGGGGCTCGTCACGTCATCGCCAGAGGGAGCCAACGTGGTCCACTACCGCAGTGTCGGAACCATCTCGCGCCATCGCCATACCGTCCTGCGGGACGGCAGCGGCGCACTGTACTACGAGGAACTCATGGGAGAAGAAGGGTTCTCCTCCGATTCTTCGTTGCTCTATCACCGCTACATCCCCTCGGCGATCGTCGGCGCTCGCCGCTGGGAGTTGCCGGATCACGATTTGGTCCCCAACGAACCGCTGCTGCCCCGTCACCTGCGACTGCACGATCTTGTCGACGGTGATCCGGGTTCCACCGACGCGGTGCGCGGCCGTCGCCTGTTGCTCGGCAACGATGACGTGCGCCTGTACTACGTTGTCGCCGGATCGGATTCGCCGCTCTACCGCAATGCGATCGGCGACGAATGCGTCTACGTCGAGTCCGGCGAAGCGATCGTCGAAACCGTCTTCGGCGCCCTGGAAGTGCGCGCCGAGCAGTACATCGTCATCCCCCGGGCCACTACCCACCGGTGGCGGGTGGTGGGCTCGGAACCACTGCGTCTGTTCGCGGTCGAGTCCAACAGCCACGTCGGACCGCCCAAGCGGTACCTCTCGTCCACCGGCCAACTGCTCGAACACGCGCCCTACTGCGAGCGCGACCTGCAGGGCCCCAGCGAGCCGCTGCTCGTCGACGAGACAGACGTCGAGGTCTACATCAAGCACCGGGGAGCGTCGGGCATCACCGGCACGGTGCACGTCGTGCCGCACCACCCCTTCGACGTGGTGGGCTGGGACGGCTGCCTGTACCCGTTCGTCTTCGCGCTCGAGGACTTCATGCCGATCACCGGCAAGCTCCACCAGCCGCCGCCGGTGCACCAGGTCTTCGAAGGCCACAACTTCGTGATCTGCAACTTCCTGCCGCGCAAGGTCGACTACCACCCCCAGTCGGTCCCGGTGCCGTACTACCACTCGAACGTCGACTCCGACGAGGTCATGTTTTACGTGGGTGGCAACTACGAAGCGCGCAAGGGTTCCGGCATCGGCATCGGGTCGATCTCCCTGCACCCCGGTGGCCACGCCCACGGACCGCAGCCGGGCGCAATCGAGGCCAGCCTCGGGAAGGACTTCTTCGACGAGACCGGCATCATGGTCGACACCTTCCGGCCGTTGCTGCTCGGCGAGGCCGCACTCGCCTCCGACGACGCCCGCTACGCCTCGTCCTGGTCGGGAGGGCGGTGGATCGATGCCTGAATCAGTCTGCAGCCCTGAGGTTTTCGATGCTTTCTTCGACGACGCGGCCGTCTTCCCGCCCGGACGCGCCCCCCTGGGCCAGGCGGTGCCCGACCACATCGCCCGACGCGGCACCCCGCTCGGCCGTCTGGTCGGGCCGCTGCTGCTGCCGGTCGACGCACTCGACGCCGCAGCGAGCCTGGTCGACGCAACCGGCGAAGGCCCGCTCCGCGTCGGAGTGGTGGTGCCCGCCGGTGGCCTCGATGTGGCATTGGCCGCGGTCGAGAGAGTCGCGCCCGCGATCCGGGTCGGCGGCCTCGAACTGAAGACCGACGACCTCGATCCCCGACAGGTCGTCGCCGACGCCGCCGCTCTGACCGAGCGGTACAGCGTCCACGTCGAACTGGCCGTACCGCACATTCGCGCAGGCCTTCTCGACAGCTTCACCGGAACCGATGTGCGGCTGAAGGCGCGCACCGGCGGACTGGTGGCCGAAGCGTTCCCCTCCGTCGAGGACCTCGCGGAGGTGATCACGACTGCCGTCGCCGCGAAGCGATCCTTCAAACTGACCGCAGGCCTGCACCGCGCCGTGCGCTACCGGGACGACTCGACCGGCTTCGTGCACCACGGCTTCCTGAACATCGCCGTCGCCACCGGAGAAGCATTGGACGGAGCCGACACCGCAGCGGTCGCCACGACACTCGCCGAAACCGACGGAAGCGTTCTCGCGGAGCGCTTGCGGGCGATCGCCGCCCAGTGGAGGACGATGTTCGAATCGTTCGGCACCTGCAGCATCGCCGAACCGCTCGACACCCTCGACGAACTCGACCTGATCCCGAACATCGCTTCCGACCACGGAAACTGAGCCGATCCACCAGGAGAACCCATGACCACCCCCTCGCCCGACAGCTTCGTGGCGCGTTACGCCACCGAAGGTTTCGGCATCGCCCACCTGCCCTACGGGTCCTTCTCCACGCCCGGCACCGCCGCGCGCCTCGGCGTGCGCGTCGGCGATCACGTGGTCGCCCTCTCGGATCTCGTCGCGCAGGACTCCGACCTGTACCCGCTGGTCGACCAGTCGAACCTCGACGTCCTCCTGACGGCCGACCGTGCCACCTGGGATCGGTTGCGCGCGGACCTGCAGAGCGTGCTGTCCGCAGCCGCGGACGCCGACCGGATCGCTGCGGTTGCCCGCCCGCTTGCCGGGGTCGACCTGCACATGCCGTTCACCGTGGCCGATTACGTCGACTTCTACGGCAACGAGTTCCATGCGGCGAACGTCGGCCGTATCTTCCGTCCCGAACATCCCCCGCTGCTGCCGAACTGGAAGCATCTTCCGGTCGGCTACCACGGCCGCGCTGGAACCATCGTGGCCAGCGGCACCGACATCCGTCGCCCGCACGGACTGCGCCCCGAGACAGACGGGGTGCCCTCCTACGGCCCGTCCCGCCGGCTCGACATCGAGGCCGAGATGGGCTTCGTACTCGGATCTCCCGTGCCCGGTGGACGAGTTCCCCTGTCCGAGGCCGACAACCACGTCTTCGGTCTCACCCTGACCAACGACTGGTCGGCCCGCGACATCCAGAACTACGAGTACGTCCCGCTCGGCCCGAACCTCGGCAAGTCCTTCGCCACGACGATCTCTCCGTGGATCACACCGCTGGCGGCACTCGACGCGGTGCGGGTCGCCCCGCCGACCCGCGACACCCCGCTGGCCGAGTACCTCGACGACGCCGACGAGCGACCCTGGTCGTTCGACGTCACCTTCGAGGTTGTCCTCAACGGAGACGTCGTTGCCAAGCCTCCGTTCGCGTCGACCTACTGGACCGCGGCACAGATGCTCGCCCATATGACCGTCAACGGGGCAGGGCTGCGTGCCGGTGACTTCTTCGCCGGTGGCACCATCTCCGGTCCGGAGAAAGACCAGCGCGGCTCCTTCCTCGAACTGGTTTGGGGCGGTGCGGAACCGGTCACCCTGAGCGACGGATCCTCGTTCACCTTCCTGCGCGACGGGGACGAGGTCACCCTCCGGGCGAAAGCTACAGCTGCAGATGGATCGGCAATCCTGTTCGGCGAGTGCACGGGCCGTATCGTCGAGTTCCCGACCGACTGACTCGGTTCTCGTCCGGACCCGGCCGGTGCGGTACCGCACCGGCCGGAGAGCCGATCGTCGACGAACGCGTCCGAGGGCCTGAACCGGATACCGTCGCGGGGTATCGTCGCGAACATCGAGACCGATCCGGTGTCACAACCCCTGCGCGATCACCGCCGCGGTGACCCGGTCGTCGACGGAGGACACCGGGTCCTCACGCCCGACCCACGCGTCGCCGCCGAAGTAGGTGCGGAAGATTGCCTCGGACGTGCGGGTCGCGAGTGCCTGCGTCGTCAACGTCGGATTGGGCCCGCCCAGCGAATTCGCGAGCGCCGAATTGTCCGCGACGAAAAGTCTTTTCACCCAACGAGCTTCGCCGGTGGCGTCGAGCACCGAGTCGTTCCCGCTCGTCCCCATCCGCATGCTCGACTGGGCGTGCAGGATCAGCGGTGGCCAGTCGCAGCGGTGCACGGAGCGCGCGCCCGCGGCCCGCATCAGCTCGACGGCCTTGCGGGTGCAGTACTCCCGGTTCCGTCGCGTGCGTTCGGACCGCCGCCGGTGCCGCATCGTCACCTTCGGTGCGAGCCCGCCCTCGTCCGGAAGCAGCATCGTCGAGCGGGTGACCCGATTGCCGGGTTCGACGTCGTCGTCGGTGATCACCAGTGCCGCCAGGGTCCGGTTTGCGTCGTCGAGGGTGGCGAGCAGATCCCGGCCCACCAACCGGCCGAGAGTGTCGGCCCCGGCGTCGTCGACGACGCCGCCCGCCCGGCCGTAGCCGTGGATGCCGGAGTCGCTGAACGCCAGCGAATACGCCTGCAGCGCCGGCGGCATCCCGACCTGTTCGATACCGCCGTATCCGGGCAGGTCGACGCGCGCATTCGAGCCGGCGCCCCGGGTCTGGCCGGTGTCCTCGTCGAACACCCCGAACACCGCATCCATGTGATGGTCCGTCAGGCCGCGGCCCACCCAGTCGTTCGGGTTCGGCAGGTCCGACGCCAGCCACAAGCGCGGTGATTCGATCGCGCCCGCGGCGAGCACCACGACCTGTGCATGCTCCTCGTATTCCTCGCCATCGAGGGTGCGGAACCGCACCCCGCGCGCGGTCGTCTCTCCGTGTACGTCCTCGGTCAGTACCTGCGTGACCGTCGCGTCGGTCACCAGCGTCGCGGCCCGTCCGTGCGGCGCCCACGCCTCGGCGGTGAGCATCATCGGCACGTACGAGTTGTCCGTCGACCGTTTCGCCTTCAGGTTGCGGGGCGCACCCGCCGGCAGGTAGCAGCCCTGGTAGCAGTGGCCGCACATCGTGCAGCCCCGCGCCTCGGGGTGGCGCAACCGCTGCGGGTCGCGGGTGCGCCCGGCGGTCCCGCCCGGCTGCAGGATCGCGTTCTGCTGCGCGCGGTGCGAGGCCACGCTCGTGTCGTGCGTTGTCTGGTGCGGCAGGCCGAGCGCGGCCGCACCGCGCAGGAAGATCCGTTCCTTCGTGCCCATGGGGGCGGTCTGCACCGGCAGGGTTGCCTCGACCCATTCGTAGTAACGGCGCAATTCGTCGTATCCGAACGGGAACAGGTGGTCCGTGTCGTACATGTTCCGGTCCGCGCCGTCGTAGCCGACGAACACGCCCGGCACCGCGCGCGGCGAGTTGCCGAAGTAGTGCAGCGTGGTTCCGCCGACCCCCGCGACCTGCCACACGTACGAATTCTGCGGCAGGTCGCGCAGCCACGGGGTGCGCGACCGGTCGCCGGGACCCTGCCGGAAGAAGCCGGTGAGGGGATTGTTCGCGTCGTCCTCGAAATGCGTCCACTCGCTCTCGGGATCCGCGAAGCGCGGCCCGGCCTCGACGACGAGGACGTCCAGTCCGCGTGCCGCGAGTTCCTTCGCGACGACCGGCCCGCCACCGCCGGACCCGATCACGATCACGTCCCGCACGTCACTCCTCGATCCGGTCGACGCCGCGGTAGTAGCCCGCGAACTCGTCCCACCCGTCGGCGACACCGTCGTAGCGGGCCAGTTCCCAGCCGACGGGCCGGCCGGTGACGACCCGGCGGTCGGGGTCGAACGCGGAAACCTCCGAATACGCGGCGAACGCGGCGAGCGTGGGAATCGCGTTGACCACGTAGGTGAGCATCGTTCCGCCGAACTGCGGTTCGGTGTCGAGCAATTCGAAGACGCGGCCCTTCGCTGCGTGGTTCAGATTCGCGAACGGTGCCGCGAAGGGACCGACGAGCGACCCCGCGTCGACGGTGACCGCATACATGTTGACCAGCGCGGCGACGGCGGCCGCCCCGGGGAGGTTCCCGCCGGCCCGGCCCAGCAGCGGCACCGGCGACGCGTGGTCGAAGGTGTGCTCGAGCGAGGCCGCGGCGTCCTCGGTGGCGCCACCGACCCGATCGGTGGACACACCCTGGTGCCGCGAATAGGGGTCGTTGCCGGGGACGACGAACGCGAGGATGCCGCAGATCGTGTCGCGGACCGGCGGGGCAGCGGCGGCCGGGCGTGCGATCGCCTCGGCCGAGAACAGAGCGGTGATCCCCATCAGGGCCGCCGCGGTCCCGGCCATGCCGGCCAGGAACCGCCGCCGAGTCCACACCGGGTCGTCGTCTCCGCCCACCTGCGCTCCCGTCCTCGTCGATCGTCGATCGAGCTTAGGGGCTGGAGTCGCGAGTTCCGATCAGGCTGCGCAGAACCGTTGAGCGCGTCGCCCCCGGACGGCACTCTTGCTGAAGTCATATCGCCGCACAGGGGGATTGCCGTGTACGAGTGTTCGGAGTGTTGTCGCTGACCCAGCGACCGCCGACGTGCAGGTCCGACGACCGCGCGTTGCAGAGATCTTCCGGCTGTATCGCACCGCACTCGTTATCTGCGCTCCGTCGCATGCGTATCGACGATTGCTGCCCGCGGTAACGCCACCCGCCCGGCCCGAGTCCGTAGGGCCTTCTTTCAACGCAAGGAACAGCTTTCACGATGTCGCATTCCACGCTGCGCGCCCGACTCACCCGGTCGGTCGCCGTCGTCGCAGCACTGCTCACCGTCACGTCCGTCGCGGCCGCATGCTCGTCCGGTTCGGATGTCACCACCACCGAGGACGGCAAGACCGTGCTCCGGTACGAGGGGACGGCCGCACAGGTCACCTATCCCGAACTCGCCGAAGCGTTCGGGTTCTACGAGAAGGTGAAGCTCGACTGGATCGGGGACAACACCAGCGGTCCGCAGTCCATCCAGAACGCCGCGACCGGCCAGACCGATTTCGGTGGTGCGTTCAACGGCGCGGTCATCAAGCTCCAGGCCGCGAACTCACCGATCACGTCGGTGATCGGCTACTACGGTTCCGACAAGCAGTCGTTCAACGGCTACTACGTTCTCGAGGACAGCCCGATCCGCACTGCGCGGGACCTGATCGGCAAGAAGGTCGGGATGAACACCCTCGGTGCACATCACGAGTTCCTGGTGCGGGAATGGCTTGCGCAGCAAGGACTCACGCCGGACGAGATCAAGCAGGTCGAGCTGATCGTGGTGCCTCCGGTGAACACCGAGCAGGCACTGCGCGAAGGACAGATCGACGTCGGCACGCTCGGCAGCGTGTTCCGGGAGACCGCCGTCGAACGGGGCGGCATCCGGCCGCTGTTCACCGACGAATCGCTGTTCGGCGCCTTCACCTACGGAACGTACGTCTTCCGCGACGAGTTCATCGCCGAGAACCGTGATGCGGTAGCCGATTTCGTGCAGGGCACCGCGCGGGCGATCCGGTGGGCGCAGACCACCCCGCGCGACGAAGTGGTCGCCAAGTTCAAGGAGATCATCAACGCCCGCGGCCGCAACGAGAACACCGATCTCGTCGAGTACTGGAAGAGCCCCGGTGTCGCCGGCCCCGGCGGTGTCATCACCGATCAGGAGATCCAGACCTGGTTGGACTGGCTGACCCGCAACGGTGAGCTCGAGGACGGCAAGTTCACCACCTCGGACATCTACACCAACGAATTCAACCCCTACGCCAACGGCACCTACGACCCGAGCGCCGGGCCCAACGGTGAACCCGTCGAGGAGGCGGCGAAGTGAGCACCACCCCGAAGCTCCGCCTGGAGCATGTGACCAAGCAGTTCGCGGTGCGCGGCAGCAACGACACGTTCACCGCACTCGACGACGTCAGCATCGATCTCGCCGCCGGGGAATTCCTGGTCCTGGTCGGCCCCAGCGGTTGCGGCAAGTCCACCCTGCTCGATCTGCTCGGCGGTCTGAGCGAACCGACCTCGGGCCGGATCCTGCTGGACGGCCGCCCGATCTCCGGGCCCGGCCTGGACCGCGGCATCGTCTTCCAGCAGTACGCACTGCTCCCCTGGCGCACGGCACGGGCCAACATCGAGTTCGGCCTGGAAGCCAAGGGACTGCCGAAGAAGCAGCGCCGCGCACTCGCCGACGACTACCTCGACCTCGTCGGTCTGGCCGGCTTCGGCGACCGCTACCCGCACGAATTGTCCGGCGGCATGAAGCAGCGTGTCGCGATCGCCCGCAGCCTCGCGTTCGATCCCGAGGTTCTGCTCATGGACGAGCCGTTCGCCGCGCTCGACGCCCAGACCCGCGAATCCCTGCAGGACGAACTGCTGCGGATCTGGAAGGAAACCGGCAAGACCATCCTGTTCATCACCCACGGCATCGACGAGGCGATCTACCTGGGGCAGCGCGTCGCCGTGCTCACCTCCCGCCCCGGGCGGATCAAGACGATCGTCTACGTCGACATCGACCGGAACGTCGACGACGTGCGCTCCGGCGAGGCGTTCCGGCACTACCGGCACGAGATCTGGTCACTGCTGCACTCCGAGGTCGAGCGTGCCCGCGACCTCGAACTCGGCACCGCAACGGAAGAGGTGGAGCATGTCTAGTCCGACCGCAACCCTGACCCGGCCCGTCGACACCGAACCGGCCGTCGTCGAACAAACCGTCGTCGCAACGGATCCGACGAAATTACGACGCGCAGGCCGCCGGGCCGGTGCGCTGGCGTGGAAGGGGATCAAGCCGGCGGTCGCGATCGTCGTGTTCCTCGCGGTGTGGGAGACCGCGCCGCGGCTCGGTCTCGTCGACGAAGTGTTCCTGCCGCCGCTGTCGACCGTGCTCGGATCGCTGGCCGATCTGATCACGAGCGGACAGTTGGCAGACCATCTGGGCGCCAGCCTCTCCCGGGCTCTCATCGGGTTCTCGATCGCGTTGCTCGTCGCCGTTCCGCTCGGCGTCGCGATCGGCTGGTACCGGCCCGTCGCCGAGTTGCTCAATCCGATCCTCGAGCTGTTCCGCAACACCGCGGCTCTCGCGCTGCTGCCGGTGTTCGTGCTCGTCCTCGGTATCGGGGAGACCTCCAAGATCGCCCTGGTGATCTACGCGAGCACCTTCCCGATCCTGCTCAACACCATTTCCGGTGTGCGCACGGTGGATCCGCTGCTGGTCAAGTCCGCCCGGTCGCTGGGGCTGCCGTCCTACCGGCTGTTTCAGAAGGTGATCCTCCCGGCAGCGGTCCCCACGATCTTCACCGGTATCCGCATGGCCGCGGCGTCGTCGGTGCTCGTGCTCATCGCCGCCGAGATGGTCGGTGCGAAGGCAGGACTCGGCTATCTGATCACGGCCTCGCAGCTCAACTTCCAGATCCCCGCCATGTACGCCGGCATCATCGCGATCTCGCTCGTCGGGCTGACGTTCAACGGCATCCTCGTCACGATCGAACGTCGACTCTCCCGCTGGCGTCCCGAACACTGACCCACCCGAAGCACACAGGATCAGAAGAATGTCACAGTCACGCAAGCAGTTTCATCTCAACGCCTTCCTCATGGGTGTCGGCCACCACGAGGCGGCCTGGCGTCACCCCCGCACCGAAGCACACCGCGTCCTCGATGTGAAGCACTTCCAGGAACTCGCGCAGATCGCCGAACGCGGCAAGCTCGATTCGGTGTTCTTCGCCGACGGACTCGCGGTCGGCCCCCGCGTCGAGCACAACACGCAGGCGATCTTCGAACCGGTCACCCTGCTGTCCGCGATGGCCGTGGTGACCGAGCACGTCGGCCTCATCGCGACCGCGTCGACCGGCTACAACGAGCCGTTCAACCTGGCCCGCAAGTTCGCCTCGCTCGACCACATCAGCGGTGGCCGCGCCGGCTGGAACATCGTCACCTCCGGCGGCGCCGACGAGGCCCGCAACTTCGGCTACGACGACACCCCGGACCACGCCGGCCGCTACGACCGCGCGGCCGAGTTCGTCGACGTCGCGGTGTCGCTGTGGGACAGCTGGGAAGACGACGCGATCGAATTGGACGAGGAGTCCGGGCGGTTCGCCGATCCGGCCAAGGTGCACACCGTCGACCACGACGGCGCACGGTTCAAGGTGCGCGGCCCGCTGAACTCGCCGCGCAGCCCCCAGGGCCGCCCCGTGCTCGTCCAGGCCGGATCGTCCGAGAGCGGAAAGAATTTCGCGGCGCGCTACGCCGAGGCCGTGTTCACCGCGCAGCGCACCCTCGCCGAGGGACAGGCCTTCTACCGCGATCTGAAGGCCCGCGTCGTCAAGGCCGGACGCGACCCGCAGTCGCTGAAGGTGCTGCCGGGCATCGTGCCGTTCATCGGGGAGACCGAGGAGGAGGCCAAGGCGCTCGAGCAGGAGTTCACCGACCTGATCTCGCCGGCCTACTCGCTGCGGCAGCTCTCGAACATGCTCGGCGTCGATCTGACCGAGCATGCCCTCGACGCAGCACTGCCGCCGCTGCCCCCGATCGAGCAGATCCAGGGCAACAAGAGCCGCTACCAGCTCGTCAAGGACCTCGCCGAGAACGAGGGCCTGACGGTGCGTCAGCTCATCGGCAAGCTCGGCGGCGGTCGCGGGCACCGCACCTTCGCGGGCACCCCCGAGCAGATCGCCGACGAACTGCAGCTGTGGTTCGAGCAGGAAGCCGCCGACGGCTTCAACGTCATGCCGCCCTACCTGCCGGGCGGGCTCGAGGACTTCACCGCCAAGGTGGTGCCGATCCTGCAGGAGCGCGGTCTGTTCCGCACCGAGTACACCGCCACCACCCTGCGCGGGCACTACGGGCTGGACCGGCCGGTGAGCCGCTACGCCGCGGTCGCCGAGTCGGACGCCGCCACTGCATGAGACCGGCCTTCGACCTGAAACCTCTCGTCACCACGGTCTTTCTGCCCTCCGCGATCTTCGGGATCGGGCAGGGCGCCGGGGCCCCGGTGCTCGCGCTGCTCGCGCGGGAACTCGGGGCCCCGTTGCCGGTGGCCGGGCTGATCGTCGCGCTCGTGGCGTTCGGCGCGGTCCTCGGTGACCTGCCCGCCGGGAGCATCGTCGCGCGCCTGGGGGAGAGGCGCGCGATCATCGGCGGCAGCGTGCTCGGCGCCCTCGGCATCGGGGTCTCGATCGCCGCCTGGACTCCGGTGGTGCTCGCCGTCGGTGCCTTGCTGACCGGATTCGCGAACGCGGTGTGGGGGCTGGCGCGGCAGAGCTATCTCGCCGAGGCGGTGCCTATCGAAGCCCGGGCGCGGGCCATGGCGATGTTCGCCACGATGTGGCGGCTCGGCAATTTCCTCGGGCCGTTCATCGGCGCCGGTGCGATCCACCTCATGGGGGTGCGCGGTGGCCTCGTCGTCCAGGTGACCGGTGTCGTGCTCGCGGGCATCCTCATGGCACGGGCACCGGAGACCCCGCGTTCGTCGTCGTCGACCGGCCCGGTCGCTGCCGTGGGGCTGGGAACGATCCTGAGCCGGCACCGGGTGCTGCTGTGCACCCTCGGAACCGGATCGCTGCTCATGGGCGCGGCGCGCGCGTCCCGGGAAGCGGTACTTCCGCTGTGGGCCACCCACATCGGGCTCGACGCGGTGACCGTGTCGATCGTGTTCGGTATCGGCGGCGCCGTCGACCTGCTGTTCTCGTATCCGGCCGGGATCCTGATGGACCGGTACGGTCGCCGGGTCGTCGCGGTGCCGTCGCTGGTGATCATCGCTGTCGCGTTCCTGATGTTGCCGTTCGCCGACGACGTCGTCTCGCTCACCGTCGTCGCGGTGGTCCTCGGTATCGGGAACGGGCTCGGCAACGGCGTGATCATGACCCTCGGGGCGGACACCGCCCCACCGGATACCCGGGCCGAGTTCCTCGCCGCGTGGCGCCTCACGCACGACAGCGGCATGTTCGTCGGCCCGTTCCTGGTGGGGGCGGTCGCGGCCGTGTCGCTCGCGGCGGGTGCCGTCACGATCGGCGGTCTCGCGGTGGCCGGTGCGGCCTGCATGTTCCGCTACGTTCCGCGATACTCACCGTGGCCACGCCGGACGCTCCAGCCGGTACCGTCGGCCGCGACGACCGAACCGGCCCCGGACCCGGGGGCGGATCTCGTCGATACGGTCACCAACCGATCGAGATAGGACATCAATGCGATTCGGACTCTTCGTTCCCCAGGGCTGGCGGCTCGACCTTGTGGGCATCGATCCCGCCGACCAGTGGCGGGTGATGCGCGACCTCGCCGTCCGCGCCGACAACGGCCCGTGGGAATCGATCTGGGTGTACGACCACTTCCACACCGTGCCCGCCGCCACGGACGAGGCGACCCACGAGGCGTGGTCGCTCGTCTCCGCGTTCGCGGCCGTCACCGAGCGGGTACGCATCGGCCAGATGTGCACCGCGATGAGCTATCGCAATCCCGCCTACCTGGCGAAGGTCGCCGCGACCGCCGACATCGTCTCCGGCGGGCGCATCGAGATGGGTATCGGTGGCGGCTGGTACGAACACGAGTGGCGCGCCTACGGATACGGATTCCCTTCCGCCGGTGAGCGACTTGCCCGCCTCGACGAGGGGGTGCAGATCTTCCGGCAGGCGTGGACCACGGGGTCGGCGACCCTGCAGGGCAAGCACTACCAGGTCGACGGTGCGATCGTCCGTCCGCTTCCGTTGCAGGAGGGCGGTATTCCGCTGTGGATCGCCGGCGGTGGCGAGAAGGTCACGCTGAAGATCGCCGCGAAGTACGCGCAGTACACCAACTTCGACGGCACCCCCGAGGGATTCGCGCACAAGTCGAACGTGCTGCGCGAGCACTGCGCGGCCGTCGGCACCGACTTCGACGCGATCGTTCGCTCCGCGAACTACAACGTCGCCATCGGCCGCACCGAAGCGGAGGTGCAGGACCGCCTCGAGAACCTCCGCGCCCGGCTCGAACCGCTGGTCGGAGCCGCCGCCGCCGACGCCTCCCTCAACGCGTTCCGCGGGATGCCCGCCGTCGGCACCCCGGAGCAGATCGTCGAGAACCTCACGGCCCTGAAGAAGCAGGGCCTCGGCTACGCGATCTTCTACTTCCCGGAAGCGGCCTACGACACGTCGGGGATCGAACTGCTCGAGAACGAGGTGCTGCCGCACCTGGCTTGACGGCATCCGCCTGCCGGCAGCGTCAGATCGGCCAGCCGTCCGCGGGTACACGTGGATCGTCGGACAGCAGACCGGCGATCCACGTGTCGCGCGGGACCCCGCGATGCAGGGTGCCGCGGCGCAGCGTCCCCTCGAACCGGAAGCCGACATGCCGCGCGACCGCCGCCGAGGCCAGATTGCCGGCGAATGCCCGCCACTCGATCCGAGTGGTCGCGAGCCCGTCCGGGTCGAACGCGAAATCGCACGCCAGATTCACTGCGGCGGTGGCCAAACCGCGACCGCGAGCATCCGGCGCGATCCAGTAGCCGATCTCCGGGGCGGTGCGTTCGTGATGCAGGAACCCGACGACGCCGAGCAACGCACCGTCCGGAGAGGTGCGGATCGCCCAGTTCGGGGCGCTCGCGGCCCAGCCCCGCGGCACGATGTCGCCGACGAAACGCACCGCGTCGGCGCGGGTGTACGGATCGGGCACCGTCGTCCAGTCCGCGATCTCCCGGTCCTGGCACGCTGAGGTGATCGTGTCGACGTCGTGTGGGACGGGGACGGTCAGATGAACCCGTCCGTCCGACAGCGACGTCACCTGCATGTCAGCGCAATTCGCCGGGGAGATCGTCGCGATCGAGCACCAGCCGGTGGTCCTCGGTCAAGCTGACCTTCTCGGACAGATCGACCTTGCTCTTCAGCAGCTTCCATTCGGCGTCGTCGATCGCGTCGGTCGCCTCGCGCAGCACCTTTGCGTCGCGGGTTCCCCACGCGATCGGCATCGGGCTGACCATCTGCCACGACCCGGTCGTGTTGCGGGTCGTGCGATCGGACAGCACCGCCACACACGGCACCTGTTCGCCGACGCGCTTCTGATGCCCCGGGACCGCCTGCACGTTGCGGGTGACCAGCGCGAATCGGCGGTCGGCGGTGCCGGGCTTGGCGATGTCGACCAGCGCCAGCAACGTCAGACCACGCGGCCGGATCTCGGAGACCACGGCGGGCACCAGCGGGCTCTCGTGGTACAGGTCCTGCACCGATCCGACCTTCCGCGGCGCCCACAACGCCACCCACGCCGACGTGACGGCCGCGACGACCAGCACCGCACCGACGATGTAGGCCCAGGGCTTGCCGAGCGTGAACAGCCACGCCGCTCCGGCCGCGCACAACAGCGCGACGACGATGCCGGAGATCCGCAGGCTGCGCACTTCCGCGAGGGTCTGGTTCACGGACTTGGCGTGGGGAAGGTCGACGGGGAATTCGAATCGGCGCACGTCGTCCAGCATATGGGAACCGTTCCGGCGGTCCGATCGCGATGGGCTCGAGCAGAATGCGCAGAACGGCGCTATCGCGCTCAACGGTGACTCCGCACGGGGCGCGGTCACACACTCTGATGTAGCAGAGATCACACCGCTTCGGCGGCAGCAGAGATCACACCCCGGACGGCTTTCGGTGCCGGATTCCCACACCGACCCCAGGTCGCGGCAGCGGCCGTGGCCGACGTGTGCCCGGTCCGGCCCGACCCAGTCAGAAAGTGGGCACCGCAATGCTCGTCATCCTCGGCTTCCTGATGGTCGCCACGTTCATGTATCTGATCATGTCGAAACGTGCCACCCCGGTCGTCGGCCTGATCCTGGTCCCCGTCGCGTTCGGACTGATCGCCGGGGCCGGCACCGGCATCGGCGACATGATCGTCGACGGCGTCGAAAGTCTCGCCCCCACTGCGGCACTGTTGTTCTTCGCGATCGTCTTCTTCGGGATCATGATCGACGTCGGCCTGTTCGATCCGCTCGTGCGGCTCATCCTGCGGCTCGTGCGCGACGACCCGGCCCGGCTCGTGGTGGGTACCGCGGTGCTGGCGATGGTGGTGTCCCTCGACGGTGACGGGTCCACGACGTTCATCATCACCACGTCCGCGCTGTTGCCGCTCTACCTGAAACTGAAGGTCAGCCCGGTCGTCCTCACCGTCGTCGCGGGTCTGGCGAACGCCACGATGAACATCATCCCGTGGGGTGGGCCGACGGTGCGTGCGGCCAGCGCGCTCGGGCTGTCGCCGTCCGAGGTGTTCGTCCCGATGATCCCGTCGCTCGTCGTCGGACTCCTGATCGTCCTCGGCTTCGCCGTGCACCTGGGCATCCTCGAACGTCGCCGCATCGGGCGGCTCGTGTGGAAGCCCGAGATGATGCCGCTCGGCGCCGGTCCCTCGGGAGTGGGTACGACGACCGGTGACTCGGACACGACCGACGCGGAGGTCGGGCAGTTCGCCGCGGGTCTCGACCCCGACCGCCCGACCCTGCGCCCGCGACTGCTGCCCTTCAACGCGCTCCTCACGGTGGCGCTGCTCGTCGTCCTCGTCCTCGACATCCTGCCGATCCCCGTGCTGTTCATGATCGCCGCGGGACTCGCACTGGCCGTGAACTTCCCGCGGGTCGTCGACCAGTCCGCCGCGATCGCACGGCACTCGTCGAGCATCGTGTCGGTCGTCGCGATGGTGTTCGCCGCGGCGGTCCTGACCGGCGTGTTCCAGGGCACCGGGATGGTCGAGTCCATGGCACTGTGGCTGACCGGTGTGGTCCCCGATTCGCTCGGCCCGTTCCTCGCGGTCATCACGGGCGTGCTCAGCATCCCGTTCACGTTCTTCATGACCAACGACGCCTTCTACTTCGGGGTGTTGCCCGTCCTGGCGGAGACGGCGGCGCAGTACGGCATCGAACCGGTCGAGATGGCACGTGCGTCGATCACCGGACAGCCGGTGCACATGCAGAGCCCGCTGGTCCCCGCGATCCTGCTGCTGGTGACCCTTGCAGGGGTGCCACTGGCCGACCACCACCGCAAGGTGCTGTGGCGCGCCGGGGTGGTGTCGATCGCGATGCTGGTGGTCGGCGTGCTCCTCGGGCAGATTCCGCTCGGCTGAGATCCGCCCGGGCCACACTGGGCAGGTGGGACGAACGGGGACGACGCGGTGAAACTTCGCACCCAGGTACTGCTGTTCCAGTCCGCGGTGGTGGCGGTGGCGCTCGGCATCGGATTCACGGTGTTCGCCACCACCACCGAGGACCGCGTCACCGACGAGCACGGTCAGCGGGCGCTCGCGATCGCCCGGGCCGTGTCCGCGGACGTGACCGTCCGCGACGAGGTCGCACGCTACGCGGCCGCCGACGACGGGGTGGTCTCGCCGGACAACCCCGCACTCGAGTCCGGTGCGGTGCAGGAGGCCGCCGAGGCCGTCCGCACCGCCACCGGGGCGTTGTTCGTCGTGGTCACCGACGATCAGGGGCTCCGGCTCGCCCATCCCGATCCGGAACAGCTCGGGCGCAGGGTGAGCACGGATCCGGCCGAGGCCCTCGCCGGACGCGAGGTCGTGACCAGCGAGCGGGGCACGCTCGGTGATTCGGTGCGGGCCAAGGTTCCGGTGACGGACCCGTCCTCGGGCAGGGTCGTGGGGGAGGTGAGCGTGGGCATCTCCACCGACAGGGTGCGCGCCGATCTGCGCAGCGACCTCGCCGACGCCGTCCTGATCGCACTCGCAGCGCTCGTGTGCGGTGCCGTCGGGTCGCTGCTGCTCGCCAACCGCTGGAAGCGGCTCACCTTGGGGCTCGAACCCGAGCAGCTCACCGAACTGGTCCGGGAGCAGGAGGTCGTGCTGCACGGGATCTCCGAGGGGGTCGTCGGTACCGACGTCCGCGGCATCGTCACCGTCGTCAACGCCGAGGCGCGTCGCCTGCTCGATCTCGACGACGGGATCGGCCGCAGCGTCGACACGCTCGGGATGACCCCGCGCCTGCTCGACGTGCTGCGCAGCGCGGACGGCACGCCGGTCGCCGCCACCACGGGCGATCGGGTCGTCGTCGCCGTCTCGCGACGGGTCGTGCGCGACGGCCGCGACCTCGGCACGGTGATGTCGGTGCGCGACCGCACCGACATCGAGACGCTCACGCGCGAACTCGGCGCCGTCAAGTCGATGAGCACCGCGCTGCGGGCCCAGCGGCACGAATTCGCCAACCGGCTGCACCTGATCGACGGCCTGCTCCGTCAGGGGCGGGCGGAGCAGGCCGTCGAGTACATCGAGCAGGTCCTCGGCTCGGGTCCGCTCGGTGAGCTCGAGGGCGCCGACGCGCTCGCCGACCCGTATCTGCACGCCTTCCTCGCCGCGAAAGCGGCGCACGCGCGTGAGCAGGGCGTGACCCTCGTGCTCGGTGAGAACACGTGGGTGCACGCCATCGTGAAGGTGCCCGTCGACGTCACCACCGTGCTCGGCAACCTGCTCGACAACGCGATCGAGGCGGCCCGCGTGAGCGGGCGCAGTCCCGCCGAAGTCGAGGTCGAGCTGGTGGAGGACGGCGCCGACCTGCACGTGAGTGTCGCGGACACGGGTGACGGTGTCGACGCCGAGCTGCCCGACGTCTTCGCCGAGGGCGCGACGACCCGCGTCGACTCGTCCGTGCCGGGCGGCCGGGGGATGGGGCTGGCGCTGGCACGACGCGTGGCGCGGATGCACGGCGGCGACGTCGTGCTCGCGGACCGCGGCGGTCGGCGCACCCCGGACAATCCGACCGGGGGCGCGGTGTTCCTGGCGACGCTGACCGGGGTGCTCGACGAGGGAGATGCGGGATGGGCGGAACGGATCTGAGGGTGCTCGTCGTCGACGACGACTTCCGGGTCGCGGATCTGCACGCGTCCGTGGTGTCGGGTGTGCCGGGGTTCGAGGTCGCGGCGGTCGCGGGGAGCGTCGCGGCGGCCCGGGACGCGGTCCGGGCCGGTCCCGTCGACCTCGCGCTCGTGGACGTGTACCTGCCGGACGGGTCCGGGGTCGACCTGATCCGGAGTCTCGAGTGCGACAGTTTCGTGCTCGGTGCCGCCGGTGAGGGTGCCACGGTGCGTGCGGCGCTCGCCGCGGGTGCGCTGGTGTATCTGGTCAAGCCGTTCGCGAGCACCGAACTGGCCCGGCGTCTGGCGGCCTACGCGCAGTACCGCCGGGTCGTCGCGGGGGAGGAGCTCACCCAGGCCGAGATCGACACGGCGCTGGCGGCGTTGCGGCCGGTGTTGCCGGCCGCCCGCGAAGCGCCCCCACGTTCGGTCACCAAAGACCTTGTACTGCAAGCACTTCGGGAATCGGGAGAGCCGTTGTCCGCCGGGGAGGTCGCGGTGACCATCGGGGTGTCACGCGCGACCGCCCAGCGTTATCTCGCGGCCCTCGTCGCCAAGGGCCACCTTCGAATGCAGTTGCGGTACGGCACCACCGGCCGTCCCGAGCAGGAATACCGTCCTGTGTGACCGGGATTCGCGTCAGCCGATCTGGGGCCCGAGCAGGTCGTCGGCGTCGGTGATGCGGTACGCGTAACCCTGTTCGGCGAGGAACCGCTGCCGGTGGGCGGCGTACTCGGCGTCGAGGGTGTCGCGGGAGACCACCGAGTAGAAGTGCGCCTGGCCGCCGTCCTGCTTGGGCCGCAGCAGCCGGCCGAGGCGCTGCGCCTCCTCCTGGCGGGACCCGAACGTGCCGGACACCTGCACCGCCACCGACGCCTCCGGCAGATCGATGGAGAAGTTAGCGACCTTCGAAACCACCAGAACCTTCAGCTCCCCGTTGCGGAACCGGTCGAACAGCGCCTCGCGTTCCTTCGTGCGCGTCGAGCCCTTGATCACCGGGGCATCGAGCGCTTCCCCGAGCTCGTCGAGCTGATCGATGTAGGCGCCGATGATCAGCGTGGGGGCGTCGCCGTGCTTCGCGAGGATCGACTCGACCACCGGAATCTTGGTGCGCGCGGTCGAGCACAGCTTGTACCGTTCCTCCGGCTCGGCGACCGCGTACGCCATCCGTTCGGCGTCGGTGAGCGTGACCCGCACCTCGATGCAGTCGGCCGGGGCGATCCAGCCCTGCGCCTCGATGTCCTTCCACGGCGCGTCGTACCGCTTCGGGCCGATCAGCGAGAACACGTCGCCTTCCCGGCCGTCCTCACGGACGAGGGTCGCGGTGAGGCCGAGCCGGCGCCGCGACTGCAGATCGGCGGTCATGCGGAACACCGGTGCCGGCAGCAGGTGCACCTCGTCGTAGATCATCAGACCCCAGTCGCGGGAGTCGAACAGCTCGAGGTTGCGGTACTCGCCCTTCGACTTGCGGGTGATCACCTGGTAGGTCGCGATGGTGACCGGCCGGATCTCCTTCTTCTCGCCCGAGTACTCGCCGATCTCGTCCTCGGTCAGCGAGGTGCGGGCGATCAGCTCGCGCTTCCACTGGCGGCCGGCGACAGTGTTGGTCACCAGGATCAGCGTGGTCGCGCCGGCCTTCGCCATCGCGGCGGCACCGACCATCGTCTTGCCCGCGCCGCACGGCAGCACCACCACGCCCGAGCCGCCCGCCCAGAAGGACTCGGCGGCCATCTCCTGGTAGTCGCGCAGGTGCCAGGGGTCGGACTCGAAGTCGAGGGTGATCGGGTGCGCCTCGCCGTCGACGTAGCCGGCGAGGTCCTCCGCCGGCCAGCCGATCTTGAGCAGCATCTGCTTGAGCCGGCCGCGCTCGCTCGGATGCACCACCACCGTGTCGTCGTCGATGCGTGCACCGAGCATCGGGGCGATCTTCTTGTTGCGCAGCACCTCCTCGAGCACCGCGCGGTCCAGGCTCACCAGCGTCAGCCCGTGGGCGGGGTTCTTCGTCAGCTGCAGGCGCCCGTAGCGAGCCATCGTGTCGACGACGTCGACCAGCAGCGGCTGCGGCACAGCGAACCGTGAATAGGTGACGAGTGCGTCGACGACCTGCTCGGCGTCGTGCCCGGCGGCGCGGGCGTTCCACAGCGCCAGCGGCGTCACCCGGTAGGTGTGGACGTGTTCGGGGGCGCGTTCGAGTTCGGCGAAGGGCGCGATCGCCTGACGTGCCGCGTCGGCAAGCTCGTGATCGACCTCGAGGAGCAAGGTCTTGTCGGACTGGACGATCAACGGTCCGTCGGGCACGGACGCCTCCTAGCGCGGGAACAGCGGAACTCTCCCATTCTCCAGACACCGGAGGCGGCGCGCTACCCGCGCGCCGCCTCCGGCTCGGTCCCCCTGCGATCCCCCTGCAATCCCCCTGCGGTCTCGTCAGTTCGTGAGCGAGCGGCGCATCTCCATCACGCACACCAGCGCTTCGGAAATTCCGGACCGATAGCCCGCATCTTTTTCCGACACCGGGGGTCGGGAATCCAATTCGTTTTCGAGTCTGTCCTGAATTTTGTCCAGGGCCGACAGTGCTCTTTTCACGTGTGTTTCCTGTTTTTCGTCGTTCACCGATTCGATGGATTTTTCCGGATCACACCGTCACGGTGCATTCGGCGGCCTGCTGATCGAGGACGAACAGGCGGGCGCGAGCCAGGGCGGCCCGGCGGCTGTGGAGGAACGCGGACTGCGGGCCGCCGGCCGTCTGATCGGACATGGTTGTGAACTGCTCGTACAGGCTGTCGAGGAGTTCCTGAGCTGAGGTGGTCACGGCGTCTCCCGGCGGTTCAGTTCGACTTGCGCCTCGTCACGAATTCGCCCTCGTTCGCCTGCTTGCGACGTTTTTCCGCGCGACGCTCCTTGATGGACAGCGCCGGTTTCTTGAGTGCCTTACCCTTGTCGGCCATTTTTCTCCTCTCGAAAAAGGGGTTGAACAACCCGACAGGACCCGACCATAGCCCATTTGCAGAAAAAAGCCAGTCGCCGTGAAATTCGCGTGCGACGAAAATCGGCTTCGGAGAGCGGTGTTCCGGGAATCGCGGACGTCGACGCCCTGTTCGGACGGGGTGGCCCCGACCGATCCGCTCACCGGGCGTTTGTCCGGTTCGTCACGTACCGGGATCTATGCTGTGCCCGTGGAAGCCGAGGACAATCCGGAATTCGCTGCCGATGTGATCGTGGTCGGCAGCGGATTCGGCGGTTCGGTCACCGCTCTGCGGCTGGCGGAGCAGGGACGTCGTGTGCTGGTGCTCGAGCAGGGCAGGCGGCATTCGCGGGCAGACTTCGCGGCCGCGCGCCGTGACCCGCGCCGATACCTGTGGCTGCCCGAACTCGGACTGCGCGGGTTCTTCTGGCAGCGGGTGTTCGCGCACGTCGGCATCATCGGGGGCGCCGGCGTCGGCGGCGGCAGCATCGTCTGGGCCGGTGTGCTCCTCGAACCGGAGCAGGCGTTCTTCAACGATCCGTCCTGGCCGACTTCCGAAAAGGGCTGGCGCGCAGAGCTGTCCGATCACTACGCGACCGCCGCTCGGATGCTGGGGCGCACCCGTGCGCCGTTCAGCGGCCCGATGGACGATCATCTGCGGGTCGTCGCGGGGAAGCTCGGTGCCGAGGACACCTACGGGCCCACCCCGATGGCCATCTGGTTCGGCGAGGAAGGCGTCACGGTGCCCGATCCGTTCTTCGGCGGCGACGGGCCCGACCGCACCGGCTGCCGGCTGTGCGGTGGGTGCCTGATCGGATGCCCGTACGGCAGCAAGAACACCCTGGACCTGAACTATCTGTGGCTCGCCGAGCGGCGCGGCGTCGAAATCCGTCCCGAGCAGCAGGTCACGTCGGTGACCGCGCTCGACGAGGGGTACGAGGTGCACCTGGCGAGCGGTGAACGACTGCGCGCACCCGAGGTGGTGCTCGCCGCCGGAGTGCTCGGCACCGTGGAACTGCTGTTCCGCTCCCGCGAGAACGGTGGCCTCCCGAACGTCTCCGCGCGGCTCGGTGAGCGTGTGCGCACCAACTCGGAGGCGATCACCGCGGTCCTCGCCGACGACGTCGATGCCGATCTCACTCGCGGACCGACCATTTCGAGCGAGTTCTACCCCGACGAACGCACTCACGTGACGCAGAACCGATACGTCGGCGGCTGGCACATGCGGTTCCAGGTCGGGCCGCTCGTCGACGGCGCCGATCCACGCCGCCGCCGACGGGACGCCGCAGCGATCCTGCTGCGCCATCCCCTGCGGCAGCTGCGAACCATGTTCGCGCGCAACTTCATCGAACGACTCAGTGTGTTCACGGTGATGCAGGACGTGGAGAGCGAGATCCGGCTCGACTACGCTCGGTCGCCGATCCGGCCGTGGCGGAAGGTGCTTCGCTCCCGCGGTGTCGAGGGCCGGCAGGCACCGAGTTACCTGCCGCAGGCCAATGCCGTTGTGCGCGCATTCGCCGACTCGATCGGCGGTCGTCCCCTGAACCTCCTGCTCGAAAGCATCGGCGGCAAATCCATCACCGCGCACATCCTCGGCGGCGCGGCGATCGGCGCCGACGCGTCGCAGGGGGTCGTCGACACCGATCACGAGGTGTTCGGGCATCCGGGCCTGTACGTAGTGGACGGCTCGGCGATCCCCGCGAACGTCGGGGTGAACCCGAGCCTGACGATCGCCGCCATGGCCGAACGGTTCGCCGAGCGGTACGCGGCCCGCAAGAAGATCGAGGAGACGGCGTGAACACAGGGGAGACCGACGCAATCCGGAGTCTGCCCGGGTCGATTCGCGGACTGCGCGAACGGTTCCGGTCGCTGCCGTCGGACGTGACGATGGCGCCGGGAACCTACCGCGCCGTCTTCGTCGGACCGGCCCTGCTGCGCTTTGCGGCACCGCGCGCGATCGCTCTCGGCGGCATGCCGCGTTGGTACGGCAAGCGCGTCGCCGCCGACGGCACCGCGGCCAATCTGCTCGTCACCGACGACGGGACGCTCCGTGAGGACCTGCCCATCCGGGTTGCGACCGAGCCGTCCTGGCTCGACGGCCGGCCCGCGGTGGTGGTCTCCTACGGCTCCGACGGCCCGATTCCGTGGCGGTGGGTGCGCGACGAATTCCGTGCCCTCGACGAGCGGACGATGCTCGGGCTGACGTTCGCCGTGGCACCGTGGTCCCGGGTGGCGGCGTCGCCGTTCGTGCTCGTCCGGGACGACTCCCGGTCCTGAGTCCACGATCCCTGCCCGCCCGCCCCCGTCCTTTCCGAGCGAATGTATCGCTCGTCTCCTTCAATCGATCGAATGTACCGTTCGCTCGGACAAGGGG
>NZ_JALPTB010000082.1 GCF_023218075.1 Rhodococcus sp. HM1
ATGCCCGCGTTCCTTGCTGTCCTGGATGCCTGAGAACACCCAGCTCACAAGGGCGCGGGCCCTTTTTCAATCACCGACACGGCAATGGGGTCGATCGACACCCGCCCCTACCAAGTGCGAAGAGCCGCCATACCGAGATTCTCGCGCACCGGGCCGTCCGGTGCCCGGGGTTTCGTCAGGGCCGGCCGTACCCCCCTCCGCCCGGTGTTTCGACGACCAGGACGTCGCCCGGCCCGACGTCCACCGAATCGCACCCGGCCATCTCGGTCACCGAGCCGTCGGCGCGTTCGATCCGGTTCGCGCCGAGCGACCCCGGCTCGCCGCCGGCCATGCCGTAGGGCGGAACACGCCGGTGCCCGGACAGGGTGCTGACGGTCATCGGCTCGAGGAACCGGATCCGCCGGGTGCCGCCGTCACCGCCGTGCCGGCGACCGCGACCGCCGCTGCCCGCACGGATCGAGTACTCCTCGAGCAGCACCGGCAGCCGCCATTCGAAGACCTCCGGGTCGGTGAGCCGCGAGTTCGTCATGTGCGTCTGGACCACCGAAGTGCCGTCGAAGCCGTCGCCCGCGCCGGATCCCGAGCCGAGCGTCTCGTAGTACTGGTGCCGCGCGTTGCCGAAGGTGACGTTGTTCATCGTGCCGGCGCCCTCGGCCTGCACCCGCAGCGCCGCGTAGAGCGCGCCGGTCACGGCCTGTGAGGTCTCGACGTTCCCCGCGACCACCGCGGCCGGGTACTCGGGCGCGAGCATCGACCCCTCCGGGATGACGATGTGCAGCGGGCGCAGGCATCCGTCGTTGAGTGGGATGTCGTCCGCGACGAGTGTCCGGAACACGTACAGCACCGCGGCACGCGCCACCGCCGTCGGCGCGTTGAAGTTCGTCGGCAGCTGGGCGGAGGTTCCGGTGAAATCGATGGTCGCCGAACGTGATTCGCGGTCGACGGTGACGCGGACCTCGATCACCGCACCCGAATCCGTCTCGTACCGGTAGTGCCCGTCCTCGAGCCGGTCGACGACGCGGCGCACCTCCTCCTCGGCGTTGTCCTGCACGTGCCGCATGTAGGCCTGCACGACGTCGAGTCCGAAGTGCTCGATCATCCGGCCGACCTCGGTGACGCCACGCGCGTTCGCGGCGACCTGGGCGCGCAGATCCGCGAGGTTCGTGTCGGGATTGCGCGACGGATACGGCCCGGAGGTGAGGAGTTCCCGCGTCTCGTCGGTGCGGAAGTTGCCGTTCTCGACGAGCAGCCAGTTGTCGAACAGCACGCCCTCCTCACGGATGTCGCGGCTGCCCGCCGGCATCGAACCCGGTGTCAGGCCGCCGATCTCGGCGTGGTGCCCGCGCGATGCGACGTGGAACAGGATGGTGTCGCCGTCGGCATCGAACACCGGGGTGATGACCGTGACGTCCGGCAGGTGGGTGCCGCCGTGGTACGGATCGTTGACGGCGTACACATCGCCCGGCTTCATCGAACCCGCTCGGCGCCGCACGACCTCCTGGACGCTGGTGCCCATGGACCCGAGATGCACCGGGATGTGCGGGGCGTTCGCGATGAGATTGCCGCCCGGATCGAACAGCGCGCACGAGAAGTCCAGTCGCTCTTTGATGTTGACGGACTGAGCGGTGGATTCGAGGGTGGTGCCCATCTGTTCGGCGATCGACATGAACAGGTTGTTGAAGATTTCCAGCAGCACCGGGTCGGCCTCGGTGCCGACGTCCGCGCCGGCGAGAGCCTCGAGCCGTTCGAGTACCAGATGACCGTGATCGGACAGCGTTGCCCGCCAGCCGTTCTCGACGACGGTGGTGGACAGGTCCTCGGCGACGATCGCGGGGCCGGCGACCTCGGTGCCGGGTGTCAGATGCTCGCGCCGGTACAGCGGCACTTCGCGCCACTCACCGTCGACGAACATCCTCACCCGGGCGGGAGGCTGCTCGCCGCGGGCGTCGGCACTGCCGAGACCGGTCAGATCGGGACGGCGGGTCAACCCGGTGGCCTCGATCGCGACCGCGTCGACGATCAGCGGCCGGTCCATGAGGAACGAATACGTGCGCCGGTGTATCGCCTCGAACTCCGAGGTCATCGTCGCCGGGTCGCCCAGCGGTACCGGCACCGACGTGTCGGTCCCGTCGTACCGCAGATGCGCGGACCGGCTCACCACGATCCGGTCGTCGGGGATGTCCTCGTCCCGCAGCTCCGCACGGGCGTCGGCCTCCAGCTCGCCGGCGACAGCGTGCAGCCGGGGCATCGCCTCGTCGGACAGTTCGACGACGACGGACTGCTCGCGCATCGCGGCGGTGTCGGCCAGACCCATTCCGAGAGCGGAGAGCACACCGGCGAGCGGCGGCACCAGCACCGTGCGGATGCCGAGCACATCGGCGACCGCGCAGGCGTGCTGGCCGCCCGCCCCGCCGAAGGTGGTCAGCGCGTACTCGGTGACGTCGTGCCCCTTCTGCACCGAGATCTTCTTGACCGCGTTCGCCATGTTCGAGACCGCGATCTGCAGGAAGCCCTCGGCGACCTGCTCCGGGGAACGTTCGTCGCCGGTGGCGGTGCGGATCTCCGCGGCGAGGTCGGTGAATCGGGCACGCACCGTGTCGCTGTCGAGGGGCTGGTCGCCGCCCGGACCGAACACGTGCGGGAAGTGCTCGGGCTGGACGCGACCCAGCATCACGTTGGCGTCGGTGACCGTCAGCGGCCCGCCGTTCCGGTAGGACGCCGGACCGGGATCGGCACCCGCCGAATCGGGACCGACCCGGTAGCGGCTGCCGTCGAAGTGCAGAATCGACCCGCCGCCGGCGGCGACGGTGTGGATGTCCATCATCGGTGCGCGCAGCCGCACACCCGCGACGACGGTGTCGAACACCCGCTCGTACTCACCGGCATAGTGCGACACGTCGGTGGACGTGCCGCCCATATCGAAGCCGACGACCTTCCCGAACCCGGCGATCTCCGACATGCGGGTCATGCCCACGATGCCGCCGGCCGGCCCGGACAGGATGGCGTCCTTGCCGCGGAAGTGCTGCGCCTCGGTCAGGCCGCCGTTGGACTGCATGAACATCAGCCGCACCCCGGGCAGCTGCTCGGCGACACGGTCGACGTAGTTGCGCAGCACCGGGGACAGGTAGGCGTCGACGACAGCGGTGTCGCCGCGCGGCACCACCTTCATCAAGGGGCTGGCGACCGCGGACAGCGAGATCTGGCCGAAGCCGATCTTCTCGGCGAGTTCCCCGACCGCGCGTTCGTGCTCGGGATACAGGTGGCTGTGCATGCAGACGACCGCGACCGAGTCGATGCCGTCCGCGTGTGCGGCGCGCAATTCCGGTTCGAGCGTGTCGAGGTCGGGGGCCCGCAGCACGGTCCCGTCGGCGCGGACCCGTTCGTCCACCTCGATCACCCGCTCGTACAGCAGTTCGGGCAGCACGATGTTGCGGTCGAAGATGCGCGGCCGGTTCTGGTAGCCGATGCGCAGGGCGTCGCGGAAGCCGGCGGTGATCACCAGCGCCGTGCGCACACCCTTGCGTTCGAGCAGTGCGTTCGTCGCGACGGTGGTGCCCATGCGGACCTGCTCGACGAGATCGGCGCCGACGGGTGCGTCCTCGGGCACGCCGAGCAGCACGCGGATACCCGCCACGGCCGCATCACGGTAGCGGGACGGATTCTCCGACAGCAGTTTGTGGGTGACCAGCGTGCCGTCGGGTCGCCGGCCGACGACGTCGGTGAAGGTGCCCCCACGGTCGATCCAGAATTCCCACCGCCCGGTCCCGGGGTTCTGCTTGTCTGCCGTGTCCTCCGTCGCCATGAAAGGAGCGTATCGACTCCGATCAGGCGGGCCCGACCTCAGTGTGCGGCGACCGCTCGGCCCGCGCCCCGCCGCTGCCGGGCCGACCCGACGAACCGGCACACCAGGTAGATGACGAAGGCGATCGCGGTGATGAAGCTCGAGACGGGCACGCCCGGTGCGAGCGCCAGCAGGATGCCGCCGACCGCGGCGAGTTCCGCGAACACCACCGCCAGGGCCGTTGCGGCGAGCGGGCTGCTCGCGATCCGCGCGGCCGCCGCCGCGGGCGTGATGAGCAGGGCCATCACCAGCAGCGCGCCGACGATCTGCACCCCGAGCGCGGCGGTGATGCCGACCAGCACCGCGAACACGATCGACAGAGCCCGGACCGGGACACCGCGCGCGGCGGCGACCTCGGGGTCGGTGCTCGCGAACAGCAACGGCCGGTAGATGAAGAGCAGCGTGCCGACGACGACCACGGCGCAGACGGCCAGCACCGCGATCCCGGTGCCGCCGGGCGCGACGATCTGGCCGGTGAGCAGGGAGAACGCGGCGCCGGTGCGGCCGTCGTAGGCCCACAGCAGCAGCACGGCCAGGCCCAGCCCGAAGGCCATGACCACGCCGATCACCGAGTCGCGTTCGCGGGCGCGGGTGCCGAGGATGCCGAACAGGATCGCCGCGACGACGGCGCCGAAGACCGCGCCGATCCCGACCGAGACGCCGATGAGCAGCGCCGCGGCGGCGCCCGTCAGCGACAGTTCGGACGTGCCGTGCACCGAGAACGCCATCTGCCGGCTCACGATCAGCGGGCCGATGATGCCCGCGAGCAGACCGAGGATCGCACCGGCGAGCAGCGCCTGCTGCACGAAGTCGTACTGCAGCAACTCGACGGTGTCCTGCCAGTCGAACATGCGGCTCATCGCGTCGGAGAACTTGCTGCTCATCAGTGATCCTCGTGATGGTCGTGATGGACGCCCTCGCCGGGGCGCAGGCCGCCGGCGCTGCCCAGCGCATCGATGGCGTCGCCGGTGCCGACGACGACGAGGCGACCGCGCATCTCGAGGACTTCCACGTCGGTGCGGTACAGCTCCGACAGCACCTCGGAGGTCATGACCTCGGCGGGGGTGCCGATGCGGAACTGGCCGTCGACCAGGTAGAGGACGCGATCGACGAGCGGCAGGATCGGGTTGATCTCGTGGGTGACGAACAGCACCGCGGTGTCGTGGTCGCGGCGACGCCGGTCGATGAGGGCCGACACCAGGTGCTGGTTGGCCAGATCGAGGCTGAGCAGCGGTTCGTCGCACAGCAGGACACGCGGGTCGCCGACGAGTGCCTGCGCGATGCGCAGCCGCTGCTGCTCTCCGCCGGACAGCGAACCGATCGGGGCGTTCGCGTAGGACTCGGCCCCGACCTGGGCGATCGCGGCGTCCACCGCGGTGCGCCGCGTCTTCCAGAAACGCACCCCCGTACCCCACCGGTGCCCGTCGACACCGAGGCCGACGAGGTCGCGGCCGCGGAGCGGCACACCTTCGTCGAGCGACTTCTGCTGCGGCACGTACCCGACGTGCGAGTTCCCGGTCCTCGCCGGGGTACCGGCGATGGTGGCGGTGCCCGCGCTGAGTGGAAGCTGGCCGAGCAGGACCTTGAGCAGCGACGACTTCCCGGCACCGTTGGGTCCGAGTACCGCGACGAACTCGCCGGGTTGGACGGTCAGATCGAGGTTCTCCCACAGCGTGCGTTCGCCGAACGCCAGCCGCGCGTTACTCAGTTTTACGGCGGGTTCTACGGAGGGGGAACGGTCGGGGTTGTGTGTGCTCACCGGATTCCGTGTTTCTCGAGCGGGCGGATCAGGCCGGGGTGCCGAGTGCGGCGGCCAGCTTCTCGACGGTGCCGGTCTGCCACTGGACGTAGTCGACGCCCTCGGGCAGCGTCTCGAACACCTCCACGACCGGGATGCCGGCCTGTTCCGCGGCCTTGCGCATCTCGAGGCTGACCTTGTCCTCGGTCTGCGGGTTGTAGATCAGAGCCCGGACCTGCTTGTCCAGCAGCAGCTGGCGGGTGGCGGCGATGGACGCGGGGGAGGGATCGGTGCCGTTCTCGACGGCGTTGGTGAAGTCGGTCGGGGTGAGATCGTTCAGCGTCGCCGCGAGGACCAGGTAGTGCGCGATCGGTTCGGTCTGCGCGATCGGTGCCTGCGTGTGCTCGGCCGCGACGGCCGCGATGCCGTCGGAGACCTCGTGCAACCGGGTGTGGAACGCCTCGGCGTTGGCGCGATAGACGTCCGCCCCTTCGGGATCGAGTTCCGCGAGGCGGTCGGCGACGGAGTGGGCGACGGCGTCGGCGGTCGCGAGGTCGTACCAGACGTGCTCGTTCACGCCGCCGTGGTCGTGGCCCTCGTGGCCGTCCTCGCTGTGGCTCTCGGTGGCGTGGCTGTCCTCTCGGTGGCCCTCGGCTTCGTGGCCTTCGTCTTCGTGGCCCTCGTCGTGCGCTTCGTCGTCACCGGTCGCCGCGGTGTTCCCACCGGTTGTCTCCGCTCCGTGCGCGTGCCCGTCGTGCAGGTCGCTGTTCTCGCCGGACTCGAACAGGGCGAAGGCGTCGACGGTCGCCGCACCGGTGTTCGTGGCCTCGAGGACGTCGTCGACGAACTGGTCGTAGCCGCCGCCGTTGTAGACGACGAGCGACGCGTCGCTGATCGCCGCCGCGTCGGTCGGGCTGGCCTCGTAGGAATGGGGGTCTGCGGACGGCTCCGTGATCAGGGACCGGACCTCGATGCGGTCGCCCGCGACGGCCTGTGCGACCGAACCCCACACGTTCGTCGATGCGACGACCTTGATCTCGTTCGAATCCGTGTCGCCGGTCGAGCCGCACGCGGTCAGGCTCAGTGCGGTGGCGCAGGCGAGGGCTGCGGCGGCGGTGGCGGCACGCGTGCGGGGGGACAGTCGCACTGATCCTTCTCCTGGATTCGACGTCGGGCGTGTCCGCGGGAGGCAACCCTAACGTTATTGGAAACCGTTACCGTTCTACTTTAGCGGACCGGATCGGGACTTTTGACCGGACCCGGGTGGCCGTGACGGGCAACACACAGCTACGGTCCGTGCATGCCCAGGTCCCGTCAGCCTCGTCGCCAGGCCACTCTGGCCTCGATCGCGGCCGAGCTGAAGATCTCGCGGACCACGGTTTCCAACGCGTACAACCGGCCCGATCAGCTGTCCGCGGAACTGCGCGAACGCGTCCTCGAGGTCGCCAAGCGGCGCGGATATCCCGGGCCCGACCCGATGGCGCGGTCGCTGCGCACCCGCAAGGCCGGGACCGTCGGTGTCCTGCTCACCGAAGCGCTGAGCTACTCGTTCCGCGACCCCGCCGCCATGACCTTTCTGTCCGGACTGTCCGAGGCCTGCGAGGCCGCCGGACAGGGTCTGCTTCTCGTCCCGGCCGGCCCGGGCCGCGACGACGAAGAGGCCGCCCAGGTCGTGCACCGATCCTCCGTCGACGGTTTCGTCGTCTACTCGGTACCCGACGGCGACCCCTACCTGGCGGCCGTCCTCGAACGGCACCTCCCGATCGTGGTGTGCGATCAGCCGCGCGGCATCGCCACCGCACCGCTCGTCGGCATCGACGACCGCGGTTCCATGCGACGCCTCGCCGAGTACCTCATCGGATTGGGACACCAGCGGATCGGCATCGTCTCCATGCGTCTCGGTCGCGACCGCCACGACGGTGTCGCCGACGCCTCGCGTTTCGCCACCGAGAGCTTCCACGTGCAGCACGAACGGATCCGCGGGGTGCAGGAGGCGATGACCGCCGCCGGACTCGATCCCGCCGAACTCACCGTCGTCGAGCGGTACGCCCACACCGCCGACGACGGTGCAGCGGGTGCCGCACAAGCGATGACGGCCGATCCGCGGATCACCGCGCTCATGTGCACCACCGACGTTCTCGCGCTGGGTGCGCTCGCGTGGGCGCACAACTCCGGGCTCGATGTGCCCGGGCACCTGTCGATCACCGGCTTCGACGGCATCGACGAGGCGCTGCGCGAGGGGCTGACCACCATGCGTCAGCCGCAGAAGGAGAAGGGCCGCCGCACCGGCGAACTCCTGCTCGCGGCCCCGTCGCACTCCGGGATCGGTCAGGTCGAGACGCTCGAGACCGAACTGCTCCCCGGACGCACCGCAGGTCCGGCCGAAAGTCTTTGGTGCGCCGAATAGTTCGCGCGTAGGCGGCAGCCGCGCGGCAGGAAGACGCCAGCGCGCGGCATCCCGCGCGCGGCTGTCTTTCCCGTCGGCGACCGCGTGCTACCCGACTGTTGCAGGCCGCTGCGCAAATCGGTAGCACTCCGCCGCGCAGATTGAGGTAGCGGACTACTCGTGTGGTGGTCGGCCGCTCGCCCTACCGTCGAATCGTGGCCGCACCTCGCGACCGCGGCGAGCCGTACGCGGCAGTCGCCGGACTCGAACATGCAAGAAACCGAGGGTGTTTCGTATGTCTACTTCCCTGGAATTCCTCCACTACCACGTCGCCGAGGACCCGGCGGTGTCCCCGGATGAGAACGCACGGTCGCCGGAGTCGTTCCCGGCCGGGGCCGTCGCGCCGGAATTCGACGCTCCCGCACCGATCTTCACCAGCAACGAGGCGGCAGCCCGGTTCTACGTGGATCAGCTGCTCCGGAGCGACGACCGCCCGTCCCTCGAATCACTGGTGGAACCCGAACGGCCCGAACGGGTACCGGGTCTGGTGTTCGACGGTGAGCAGGACCTGCGGGCGGCCGGAACCCGGCAGGTGCGCTTCCACCAGACGTCACGGAACATCCCGGTCTTCGGGTCCGGGGCCGTCGTCGAAATGACCGAATCACGCGAACTCGTGAGTGTGAACGCGCGGCTCGACGAGGTCACCGGTGTCGACCCGATCGAGTCTCTCGATCGAGCGGAGGCGCTCGCGAGGCTCGCTCGGTACACCGGCAATGATCTGCCTCCCGACGTCGGGGTGGGCGCGACCCTCACCTTCTACAAGGACGAGGACTCGGGGTCGTGGCACCTGGCATGGTTGTTCACCGAGGTCCCGGCCGAGCCTGCCACCACCGGCGACGAAGCCGTCGGCGACGCGGACGAGGTGCGCGGGATGGGACCTCGCCCGGTCCCGCCGTCCTTCGACTACCTCGTCGATGCCCACGACGGAGAGATCCTGTTCTGCTACAGCGCGGTGGCGACCGCGCTTCCGACCCCGGCCCGGTGCGTCGGAGTCGACGAGAACGACGACCACCAGACGTTCCTCGGCCAGCTCGTGGATCCGGGCGGTACCACCTGCCGGCTCTCCGATCCGCTGCGTGCGGTCCACACCTACGACCTGCGGTTCGCGGATCTCGACAGCGACCCACCGGTGCCGCGCAATCCCGTCGAGGCCCCCACGAGCGACTTCGGCACGACCAACCGGGCCGCCGTCTCCGCGCACCTCAACGCCTCCCGGGTTCAGGACTTCTACAAGGTCGTCCTGCAGCGCGACGGCATCGACGACAAGGGCATGGATCTGATCTCGCTGGTCAACGCCACCGCAGCAAGCATGGAACCCCCGCCGACGCTGCTGAACGCCTTCTGGTGGAAGCGCCGGATGTGGTACGGGCAGATCTCCCGGAACGGCCGGCTCGTGAGCTTGTCGCGGTACCTCGACGTCATCGGCCACGAACTCACCCACGGGGCGATCGAGTCGACCTCGAACCTCGTGTACGCAACCCAGTCCGGGGCTCTCAACGAGTCGTACGCGGATGTCGCGGGAGTCGTCATCGGCAATTGGTACACCGCGCCGGACCGCCACGACGTGGGCACGTGGGACTGGAAGATCGGTGCCGGGCTCCGCCCGGACGGCCGACCGCTCCGCGACTTCGAAGACCCCACCCGAACCGGACATCCCGCGCACATGAACAACTTCCGTGCGTTGCGTCCCGGTGAGTTGCCGAGCAACCGCAACGATCAGGGCTGGGTCCACTTCAACAGCAGCATCCACAACAAGGCGGTGCACAACCTGCTCACGATGACCAAGAACGGGGCACGCGTGTTCACGGTCGAGGACGTCGCGGTCCTGACCTACCTGGCGATGGCCCGGCTGACACCGCGAGCGACGTTCACCGACGCGCTGCAGGCAACCGTCGACGTCGGCCTGACCTACTTCGGTGGCGACCCGGACCGGAAGGGGAAGGTCGACTCGATCCGGGAGGCGTACCGCCTCGTCGGCATCACGTGAACTGCCGACCGACCGCCGGCGAAAACGACACCCGCTCACGTCCAGGACGTGAGCGGGTGTCGTTTTCGGTGTGCCGATCAAACCGGCGGTCACATACCGGGAACCACCAGCGTGGTGACCGTGACGACCGGGCCGATCACGATCATCGCGAAGCCCCAGGCGAGCATCATTCTGGTCAGCTTGGAACGCTGGCTCGGTTCGGCGTTCGCGATGCAGGTCGCGCCGGGCGACGAGAACGGCGTGCTGTCGACCAGGTTCGAGGAGATGGCGATCGCCATGATCAACCCGAATCCCGGAAGCCCGCCGATCGCGATCACCGGAATCGCCAACGGGATGAGCGCGCCGAGAATGCCGGTGGTCGATGCGAATGCGGAGACGAACGCGGCGACCAGGCACAGGGCGAACGCGGCCAGAAGCGGGGACCCGACCGATTCGGCGGCGTGCCCGAGAAGTTCGACGGTCCCCATTCGTTGCATGACGCCGACGTAGGTGAGGATGCCGCCGACGAGAAGGATCGTGGACCAGTCGACGCCCTTGATCGCCTCGCGGGTCCGGCCGGGGTAGAGCACCGAGATCACCAGGGCGAGCGCCAGCGCGAGCACCCCCACATCCGAATCGATGTCCAGGAACATGAAGGCGATGACGAGACCCATCAGCGTTGCCACCGCGGTCAGGCAGACGAGCTGGTAACGCGACAGGCTGAGGACGGCAGGGGCTTCGTCTTCGACGGCGACCGCGGTGGCGGTCGGTGCGGGCGCCGCGCCGGCGGCGGAGAGCGAACCTCCACCGGGACGGAGGGGTTCCGGGTGCGCGTCCGACGGACCCGCCGACGTCCCGCCGGACGCGTCGGGTTCCGCCGCCGGCCGGGTGCGCCGGGCGAGGACGGCGAAGGCGAGGACGAAGAGCACCAGGTTGATCGCGAACGCGACGGCGAACAGCAGCCACGGATGGGGCTCGATGCCGTTGTCCAGGGAGACCCCGGTGGTGATGATGCCGAACAGCGACGTCGGCGCGAACCCGCCTGCACCGCCACCGAGCACGATCGTCAAGGCCATCAGCAGCGGGTGCAGCCGATGCTTGCCGGCGAAGATCATCGCGATGGGAGCCAGCGCCAGGGAGGTCAGCGAGGAGCCCATGGATCCGAGGAGCGCGGCGAGGAGGAAGAACACCCACGGGATCGCGTAGGCACGACCGCCGACGAGCGCCAGCGTCTTCTGCACGATCCAGTCGATCGCACCGGATTCCCGGACGATCGAGAACAGGTAGGTGATGCCCAGCAGCAGCACAAGGATGCTGACCGGGAATCCGGACATGATGTCCTTGATCGATTGCCCGTCGAGGAGTGTTCCCACCCCGAATGCGGCAACGAGGGCGAGGACGCCGATGTGTATCGACTTCCAGGTTCCGATGGTGATGATGGCTGCCAGCACCACCAGAGAGAAAATCTGTGTACCCATATCTGTCCTTGGAGTTTCGGAGGAGTCGGGTCGACTCAGCGCGCCGCGAGACCGGCGCGCAGGGGGAACGTCACGTTGTCGTCGGCGCGCTGGATCGACTCGATCTCTCGTGCGGCATCCTCGAGTTCGTCAGCGAGCGTCAGTAGTTCGGAGCCGGTGAGGGATCTGTCGATCTGGCCGACCCGCAGCGCCGAACGGAGGCTGCCGTCCTCGTGATAAACGGGAACCACCACGGATCCGACGGTGTAGATCGTCCTGGGATTGATCGGCTCGGGGGAGTAGTACTCGGTGGATTCTGCTACCGCAGAAAGGATTCGGCGTTCTTCAGCCGGGGTGTAGTTGCCGGTCGTGAAGTTGCGGAAGGCCTGATGCAGTGCCAGGTCGCTGTAGTTGCCGGTGGTGAGGGAAGCCGACCAGCCCTGCTGCCGGACCATGTCGAGCCGGGCCCGCAGGCCGCGTGCAGCGCCTTCGCTGCGGTCCGTGCGCCGGTCGATCCAGGCCTCGGCGAACGCGGGGTCGTTGAACGCGGCGAACACATCGCCGACCGGCGGTACCAGCGGCATCCGCAGGCCGAGACGCCGCGTGTTCGCGACACCGGGTCCGGTTGCGGACCCGACGACGGCCATCGCTGCATCACCGATCGTGATGACGGTCGAGCATTCGGCGTCGAGTGCGGTCGCGAGGCGTTCGAGCACGGGCCGGGCCAGTTCGGCGTCGCGCACCCCGAATCTGAGGTCGTGATCGGGGAGCGACACAAGGGATTTCGGGGCGAAACGCCCATATCCCCCTTGGAAGTACAGAAGCGGAGGTGCGCATCGGGCCACCTCGAGCGACTCGACGCGGCCGAGCACGATCCAGTGGTCGCCGGCCTCGATCTCCTGGTCGAGGCTGCACTCGATCCAGGCGACCCCGCCGTCGAGGATCGGCAAGCCGAGCGGAGACGGCGACCACGGCCAGTCCGCGAACCGTTCCTCGGCCGGGGTGCGCATGAACTTGCCGCACCGGTCCTGCTGGTCGGCAGCCAGAATGTTGATGCAAAAGCGTTCGGCCGAGCGCATTTTCGACCAGGTGTGTGAGGTCTTCATCGGCATGAACGAGACCAGAGGAGGATCCAGTGAGACCGAATTGAACGTTCCCACGATCATCCCGAGAGGAGTCCCGTCCTCCGACAGGCCGGTCACGAGCGAGACGCCTGTCGGGTGGTTGCCGAGCACCTCTCGAAAGCCATCAGCGTCGAACATTTCGAGCCCTTCGTCACCCGCCGTCTTCGTTCGGTCGGCGGTCTGCTGCGCAACATTAGAAAGCCGAATGTGACCGCGACCACCCTTGTGTTTCAAAGGCTGGCACAATCGAGCCGATTGATCCATGCGTCTTTCCGGGCCGTGCGCCGTGACCTATATTCAGATCCCGCTGAACGTCGCCGGGGGGGTCGTTTCGTCGACAGGAAGGACGGACGATGTCCCAGAATCCCAAGTTTCGGTGGAACACCGGACCCGCCGAAGTGACCGACCCGGGCCGGCCCGGTGCCGATCCGCGGGAGTCTCCGCTGGACATGATGGAGATGACGTCGGTGGAGAAGGCGCTCAGTGTCCTCGATTCCTTCCGCGGCCGTATCGAGTCCCTCGGTGTCACCGAGGTCGCCGAAGCGAACGGACTGCCCAAGTCGACGGCCTACCGCTTGCTGTCCCACATGGTCGCCAGCGGCCTGCTCGAACGCGACGGTCGCAAGTACCGGCCCAGCTGGCAGATCTTCGAGCTCGCGCAGAGTTCGATTCTCGGCCGGGTGGACGGGCCGGTCAGCCTGGCGCGCCCGTTGATGACCGAGTTGTACGTGGAAACCCGTGGGGTCGTCCATTTCGGGGTACGGCGCGGCAACGAGGTGATGGTCGTGGAGAAGATCTTCGGGCCCGATTCGGTGGCGCTTCCCACGCGCGTCGGTGCACGGTTGCCGCTCACCACCACTGCGCTCGGCAAGGCGTTGCTGGCGGAGCAGATCCACATCGAGGGGCGTGATGCGATTCCTGCTCCGCCCCTGCTGCGATTGACGCGGAACTCGCTGACCTCACCGCAGCTCCTGGTCGACCAGCTCGCCCGCACCCGGGCGCTGGGATACACGGTCGATCGGGAAGAGACTGTCCTGGGCGTCAGTTGTGTCGGTGCAGTCGTCATGCGGGGCCGGCGGCCCATCGGGGCGTTGTCCGTCTCGGTCCGGAGCGTCGGCTTCGACGAGGCGAAACTCTCCAAGAGGGTCGTCCGGTACGCACGGATGCTGTCGAACCTGCTCGTCTCGTCCGAGGAGGAGCGCGACGACGAGCCCCGGGACCGCACCTCGTAGCCGCTCGGCGCCGCAACCGGCCGCGGCACCCGGGGAAATACGAATACGGCCGCTGCGAAGCGGCGGGTCGGATCTGCGACCCGCCGCATCGCAGCGGCGTCGTGTGACGGACGGTCCCGGTCGGGGACCGTCCGGATTCGGGCGTGCCGGGTCAGGCGGCCAGGAACCCTGCCACGGATCGGTTGAACTCCTCGGCGTGCTCGAGCTGAGCCCAGTGCCCGCACCGGTTGAGCAGCAACAGCCGGGAGTCCGGGATGAGGGTGCACAGTTTCAGGCCGTTCTCGAAGTGCACCACACGGTCGTCGCGGCCGTGGATGATCAACGCCGGCACCGAGATCGACGCCAATTCCGCGTCGGTCGCGCGGTGCGGGCGGTCCTTGCCGATCCCGGTGATGAAGTTCTCCAGGTGGTGTGGAACGGATTTCGCGTTACGGGAGCGTTCCTCGGCGAGCGCGTCGCTCGCGAACGCGGGGTCGTAGGTCATGACGTCGACCAGCGCGCGCATCGATTCCGGTGACGGATCGCGGTAGGCCTGCTGCAGGACCTTCAGACCTTCGGTCGGTCCGTCGGCCGGCCCGAACAGCTTCGAGCCGCCCGCGCCCGCGCCCATGGTCACGATGTGGGTGACGCGCTCGGGTGCGGTGGCCGCGACCTTCAGGCACGTCGCGCCTCCCATCGAGTTGCCGATGAACGCGGCGGACTCGATCTGCAGCGCATCGAGGAATTCGACGGCCGTCCGGTGATGGCACCGCTCGGCGGGCGTGACCGCCGCGGAACGACCCCATCCGGGCATGTCCACCGCGAGGCACCGGAACTGGGATCCGAGCGCCTTCATGTTCGCCGAGAAGTTGCTCCACCCGGTCGCGCCGGGACCCGAACCGTGGAGGAACACGACCGGCCGGCCTTCCCCGTACTCGTGGTAGTGCACTTGCCCACTGGGGGTGTCGACAACCTTGCTGGTCGCCTCCTCGGTGAACGGGGTCATTGATCTCTCCTCGATCGTCGGTCAGCGAAATGCTGTTTGCCGGGAGCGTGCCGCAGTGTTGCGCCGGACACCACCGAAAGGTTCCGAGAGTTGGAACGAACACCTACCGGAACCGAAGTTTCAGGCTTTGGAACACAGCTCTGGTCTGTCTCGGTGACGCAGCACACGATGGTGTCCGTCCCGGCCACCAGGTCACCGACGGTCCACAACCGTTGGTCTTCGTCCATCCGGCCGGGGACTGTCACGCCGAAGCGCGGCCGAACACCGCGTCGGCGCCATGACCGAGGAAGGACATTCCGTGACCCCGACCGTGAAGGCACTGGGCTATCTCGTCGTCGAGACGACGCGGTTCGACGAATGGAGGAGATTCGGAACTGCGTTGTGCGGCATGCAGATCGCAGAGGAGACCGATGACGTTCTCCGCTTCCGCGTCGACGGCAAGATCTACCGCGTCGAGGTTCGTCGCGCCGATCGCGACGGCGTCGGCGTGATCGGGTGGGAGGTCGGCGGTCCCGCCGAACTCGAAGCTCTGCGCGCAAAGCTGGATGCGGCCGGATACGCGACGACGCCGGGTTCCCCCGAGGACGCACGCAATCGCGGTGTCATCGAACTGTTCTCGTTCGCCGATCCCGACGGCCTCGCGTCGATCGAGATCTACTACGGGCTCACCGAGTCCCTCGAGCGCTTCGCGTCACCGACCGGAGTGTCCTTCGTTGCAGGCGAACACGGACTCGGGCACGTTCTCCAGGTCGTCACCGACCGGCAGGTGTACTGGAATCTGTACGTCGACGTGCTCGGTATGAAGTTCACCGACCTGGTCAACTCGCCGAAGCGGCAGGCGGAACTTCTTTTCCTGCACTGCAATCAGCGGCACCACTCGTACGCTTTCGCCGAGATCGACGATGTGGAACCGGGAATCGGGCACATGATGCTCGAAGTGTCCGACCTCGATGCGGTCGGACGCGCCTACGACAAGGTCCTCGACGGCGAGGCACCCTTGATCACGACCTTCGGCAAGCACACGAACGACGAGATGCTCTCGTTCTACGTGCGCACCCCTTCGGGATTCGGTCTGGAATTCGGCACCGGCGGAATCCTCGTCGACGACACCTGGCGTCCGGCCCGGTACGAAGACGCCCACTACTGGGGACATCGGCGGGCGGATCCCGTCGCCTCCCTGCTCCCCGCCGCCGATGTCGACTAGAGTACGAAACGAGAGGTAGCTGATGTTCGAGGTCAAAGCCCGCGTGCTGGAACTGTCCGACTACTGGCGCGACCACGCCGCCGAAATCGAAGCAGCCGGACAGATCACCGACGAGAGCGCGGCCCAGCTGCGCGAGATCGGCGCTATGCGCATGCTCCAGCCCAAGCGCTACGGCGGCTACGAGTGCCACCCCAGAGACTTCTTCGAGACCCTGCTCGAGCTCGGCAGTCGATGCTCGTCCACGGGCTGGGTCGCCGGCGTCGTCGGTGTGCACGCCCACGAGCTCGCGCAGACCGACCCGCAGCTGCAGGAAGAGGTGTGGGGCGAGAACGAGGACACCTGGGTCGCATCTCCCTACGCGCCGATGGGTCGCGCCAAGCCCGTCGACGGTGGGTACATCTTCAACGGACGCTGGTCCTTCTCCTCGGGCACCGATCAGTGCCAGTGGGTGATGATCGGGGGCCTGATCCTGAACGAGGACGGGCAGCCGGACGGAACCGGCACGCATCACTTCTGCCTTCCCCGTGGTGACTACGAGATCGTCGCCGACTCCTGGGAGGTCATGGGCCTGCGCGGCACCGGCTCGAAGGATCTGATCGTCCGCGACGCATTCGTGCCTGCCCACCGGGTCATCAACCAGGAGGAGATCGTCGCGGGTACCGCTGCCCGGGCGATGGGCCTGGACAACCCGCTCTACTCGATCCCCCGCCAGACGATGTTCTCGGGCGCGATCACGGCGGGCACCCTCGCCATCTGCCAGGGCGTCCTGCGCGAGTACATCGAGCACAGCCGCGCCCGGGTGTCGCGACTGTCGGGAAGTGCCAGCCAGGACCCGAACAGCCTCGCCATCCTCGGTGAGGCGGCGGCCGACATCCAGGCGTCCATCCAGCACTTCCTCTGGGACATCGATCGCGTCTACGACATGGCCGCGGCGGGCGAGACGATCACCAAGGATCTCCGGATCGAGGTCCGGCGGAACCAGGTCAACGCGAGTGCCCGCGCCGTGCAGGCGGCGGACCGCCTGTTCGTCAACACCGGCGGCGCCGCCCTGCACACCTCGCACCCGATCCAGCGGATGTGGCGCGATGCCCACGCTGCGATGAACCACATGATGAACACCACCGCTCCGGTGTACGTCCAGTACGGACTCAACCTGTTCGGCCACGAACTTCCGCCCACCGCGCGGTACTGACCCGAACTACGGCGGGGCGTGCTCGCCACCCCCGTGCATCCCGAAATCATCTCCAACCCAGCGCATTCCGTTGACGTGCGCCGGTGCCGATATTCACGAATCTTCATTTTCGACGAGAGGTAGACCGATGACTGCAAGCCGTGTGATCGTCGTGGGAGCCGGCAACGCTGCCCTCTGCGCAGCGCTGGCCGCCCGCGAACGGGGCTCGGAAGTCCTGGTGCTCGAGCGGGCCGACCAGGACCGCCGCGGTGGCAACACCGCCTTCACCGCCGGCGCGATGCGCGTCGCGTACGACGGCGTGGACGACCTGCGCCGCCTGATGCCGGACCTGACCGACGAAGAGGTCGCCAACACGGACTTCGGTTCGTACACGGCCGAGGACTTCCTCGACGACCTCGCGCGGGTGACCGAGTACCGCACCGACCCCGACCTCGCCGGGATCCTCGTCGAGCAGAGCTACCCGACGCTGTCCTGGATGAAGGACAAGGGTGTGCGCTTCATGCCGATCTACGGCCGGCAGGCGTTCAAGGTCGACGGCAAGTTCAAGTTCTGGGGCGGCCTGACCGTCGAGGTGAACGGGGGTGGTCCCGGCCTCGTCGACTACCTGTCCAAGGCCGCCGAGCGCGACGGGATCAAGATCGAGTACGGCGCCCGCGTGGTCTCCCTGATCCACGGCGACGAGGGTGTCACCGGTGTGAAGGTCACCCAGAACGGCCAGACCCGCGAGGAGCACGCCGACGCGGTCATCCTCGCCAGCGGCGGCTTCCAGGCGAACACCGAGTGGCGCACCCGCTACCTCGGCCCGTCCTGGGACCTCGCGAAGGTGCGCGGCACCATGTTCAACACAGGCGACGGCCACCGGATGGCCCTCGGCATCGGTGCCAGCCCGACCGGCAACTGGTCCGGCTGCCACGCCGTCGGCTGGGAGCGCAACGCGCCCGAATTCGGTGATCTCGCCGTCGGCGACGGCTTCCAGAAGCACAGCTACCCGTTCGGCATCCTGGTCAACGCCGAGGGCAAGCGATTCGTCGACGAGGGCGCGGACTTCCGCAACTACACCTACGCGAAGTACGGCCGCCGCATCCTGGAGCAGCCGAACCAGTTCGCGTGGCAGATCTTCGACCAGAAGACCACGAACCTGCTGCGCGACGAGTACAAGATCCGTCAGGTCACGAAGGTCACCGCCCCGACGCTCGAAGCGCTCGCCGAGAAGCTCGAAGGCGTCGACCCCGCCGGCTTCCTCGCCGAGGTCGCGGCCTACAACGCCGCAGTCGATACCTCCGTGGAGTTCAACCCCAACATCAAGGACGGCCGGTCCACCCGCGGGCTCGCGGTGAACAAGACCAACTGGGCGAACACCCTCGACGAGGGACCGTTCGAGGCTTACCAGGTCACCTGTGGCATCACGTTCACCTTCGGTGGTCTGCGGATCAACACCGACGCCCAGGTCCTCGACACCGACATGAACCCGATCCCCGGGCTGTACGCGGCGGGTGAGCTCGTCGGTGGCATCTTCTACTTCAACTACCCCGGCGGCTCCGGGCTGACGAACGGTGCGGTGTTCGGCCGGATCGCCGGATACCACGCCGCGGACAACGCGCTGGCGAGCTGATTCGGAACCTCGCCGACGAAAACGACACCCGCTCACGTCCAGGACGTGAGCGGGTGTCGTTTCGGTAGGCGCCTTAGGTGGAGTGTCCCGACAGAAGCTGGGCGCAGCGCAGGAGCCCGATGTGGCTGTACGCCTGCGGATGGTTGCCCAGGGCCCGTTCGGCGACCGGGTCGTACTCCTCGCTGAGCAGACCGGTCGGTCCGGCCGCTGCCACGAGCTGTGCGAACAGGGCCTCCGCCTGAGGGCGGGCGCCGACGAGCAGATAGGCCTCGACGAGCCACGCGGCGCACAGGTGGAAACCACCCTCGGTGCCGGGCAGTCCGTCCTCGTGCCGGTACCGGTACACCGTCGAGCCGCTGCGCAGTTCGGCCTCGGTCGCGACCACCGTCGCGTGGAACCTCTCGTCGCTCGGATCGACCAGGCCGGTCAGACCGACGAACAGCGTCGCGGCGTCGAGGTCGGTGCCGTCGTAGGCCGCGGTGTAGGAGCGGACGTCCTCGTTCCAGCCCTTCTCCCGCACCTCGTCGGCGATCTCGTCCCGCAGTTCCGTCCACCCTTCACCGGCGGTGCGGCCGAACTTCGCGGCCAGCGTCAGGGCCCGGTCGACGGTGAGCCAGCCCATCACCTTCGAGTACACGTGGTGCCGCGGGTTGTCGCGGATCTCCCAGATGCCGTGATCGGGTTCGAACCACCGCCGCTGCACGGCGGTGACCATGGCGCACACCAGGTCCCAATCGCGGTCGGTCAGCGCTTCGGCGTGCGGGATGCCGCGTTCCTCGCGTCGGTGCGCGAGAGCCGAGATCAGGTCGACGATCGGCCCGAACACGTCGAGCTGCACCTGCTGGTTGGCGGCGTTGCCGACCCGCACCGGCCGGGATCCGGCGTAGCCGGGCAGATTGTCGAGCACCGCCTCGGGCGGAAGCGGGCCGCCGGCAAGCGAATACAGCGGATGCAGGCGTTCCGGCCCGGGAATCGTCTCGAGCACGCGGTGCACCCAGTCCAGGTAGGCCTCGGCCTCGCCGAGCGAACCGACGCTGACCAGGGCGTGGGCGGTGAGCGCGGCGTCGCGGAGCCAGCAGTAGCGGTAGTCCCAGTTGCGGACGCCGCCGATCTCCTCGGGCAGCGAGGTCGTCACCGCGGCCAGGATAGAGCCGGTCGGCTCGTGGACCAGGCCGCGCAGCGTGAGTGCCGACCGCTTGATGAGGTCCGGTTTGACCGGCGGCAGGTCGAGTTCCGCGGCCCACTGCCACCAGTACGCCTCGGCCTGCGCGCGCCGCTCCACTTCCGGAACCGGGTGAGGTCCCATATCTTCTGTGCCACAACGGAACTCGAGAATGATGTCGTTCTCCGACGGATCGACCACCGCATGCGCGGTCTGCTGTGTTCCGTCGGTGGTGATGTCCCACCGCACGCCGGGGGAGCGCAGCACGTACGGCTCGTTGAGGCCGAACACCCGCAGGCCGTCGTCGACGGCCTCGAGGATGACCTGCCCCTGTCCGAACTCGGGGCGCGGGGCGAACGTGACGACCGCCTTCGCGGTGCCGGTGATGACGCGCGTCAGATCGGTACGGCCGGGTTCGACGTCGTGCGGCAGATAGTCGATGACCGCCAGGCTCGCCCACCGGGTCACCACGGTCATCGTGGAGTCGACGTACCGCTGGCTCAGCGGCAGGGCCTCGCGGAGCGGGCCGATCGTGAAGTGACCGGCGGCCTCCCCGCCGAGCAGATGCGCGAACACCGCGGCCGAATCCGGTTCCGGATGGCACAGCCACGAGATGGTGCCGTCGGGAGTGATCAGGGCCTTGGTCCGGGGACTCGCGAGCATGGTGAGACGCTCGATGCGCGGGGCGTCCGCACCGGACAGCCACGTGCGGCGCTGGTCGAGCAGGAACGCCATGGCCGCGGCGACGTCCTCGGTGCTCGAAACCCGGAACTCGGCGCTGGTCTCGCCCTCGCCGACCTTGATTCCGACATCCGGCCCGTGCAGCGACCGGAACGCCTTCTCGTCGGTGACGTCGTCGCCGAAGAACACCGCCGCGGTCGCCGATTCCTGATGCCGGATGATGTCGAGCGCGCGACCCTTGTCGGTGGGCACCACGGACAGCTCGATCACGGACTTGCCCTCGGTGACCTGCACGCCGGGCAGGCGCGCCAGGTCGGCGCGGACGGTGGCCAGCGCGAGCTCGGCGTCGCGTTCGCTCGCATTGCGCACGTGCAGGGCCGCGCTCGCCGGTTTGATCTCCACGTGCACGCCGTCGTAGAGCCGGGCGACGTTGTCGAGTCCGGAGATGATGCCGCGCAGCAACTCCTTGGCGTCGGTGTCGATGGCGTGCACGAATCCGATGTCGAACTCGGAGCCGTGGCTACCGACCAGCTGGACCTCGGCGGGAAGACGCGACAGCGCTGCCAGGTCCTTGAGGGCGCGGCCGGAGATGACGGCGGCCGACGTCGACGGCAGCCCCGCGAGCGCGCGCAGGGCGCGGACCGATTCGGCGTGAGGGAACGCTTTGTCGGGATCGGCGACGATGGGCGCGACCGTTCCGTCGTAGTCCGACGCCACGAGCAGTCGGGGGGATCGCGCGACCGTGACGAGTGCGCGACGCAGGTCGATCGGGAGGTCTTGGGCGCTCATTCTTCCCACGGTAGGGGAATAGGTCCCGCCCGTCGCTCCGGATGCACGGTTCGGGGCGTGTTCCCGATTACAGGGCCCGTTCCGGGCGCGCCTAGGAGCCGGCCACGGGCACCTGGGAGGGCCGGCGGGAGCCGTCGCCGAGCAGCAGTTCGACGGTGAGCTCGAGTCTGCGGGCGACGTCGGTCGCCGACGAGCGGCGGGTCAGCCACGCCACGAGATTCGACAGCCACACGTCGCTGATGACGCGCGCGACGGCCAGCTCTTCCTCGGTCGGCTCGCCTTCGTTCATCGCGCGGGCGAACAGCCGGTCCATGAGCTGGCCGACCCGGTCGACCTCGGCGGCGGCCGAGGCGTCGGCGAACATGAACGCGCGCGTCATTGCTTCGGTGAGGAGCGGGTCGCGCTGCATGGCGCGGGTGATGAGGCTCAGGATCAGGTTCATGCGTTCGAGCGGGGTGTGGCCCGGCGGGATCTTGCCCTTGCTGTCGATGCGTGCGAATTCCCGGCCGAGCGCGGACACCAGCAGGTGCACCTTGGACGGGAAGTACCGGTAGAGGGTGCCGACCGCGACGTCGGCGCGCTCGGCGACCGCGCGCATCTGGACGGCCTCGTATCCCCCCTTGGAGGCGAGCGCCAGGGTCGCGTCGAGTATCCGCTTGCGGCGTTCTTTCTGGGCGTTGGAACTGAGGTCGTCCTCGGTGAGGGCGGACAGTGTTCCACTTCCGGTCGAACGCGAGCTGGGCGGTATCGTCATGGACTTTTTCCTCACACCTTGACTCTGAACCGGTGTCATATTAGAACACGTTCTAGACGTTGATGTCATTTTCGAAAGGCGGAGATCCGCTGTGAGTATCGCCACCACCGAGGAGCAGCGGGCTGTCCAGGCCTCCGTGCGTGCTTGGGCGCGCTCCGCGTCTCCGATAGACAAGTTACGCCACCAGCCAGCGGAAATGTGGCAGCAGGGTTGGGGTTCGCTCGCCGAATTGGGCCTGTTCGGGGTGGCCGTTCCCGAATGCGCGGGCGGGCTCGGCGCCACCACGGTGGATCTGGCCGTGATGCTCGAGCAGGCCGCGAACGAATTGGCACCGGGACCGGTTCTCACGACCGCGCTCGCCGCGCTCGTGTTCGGTTCCGGAGGCGACTCCGCCGCCAAGACGGCCGCCCTGCTGAGCGAGGGCACGGTGCCCGTGGCCGCCGCGCTCGATCTCGCGGTCGACGCGACCGACGCCACCGACGGCCTGACCCTCGGCGGCGACGCCGGACCCGCGATCGCCGCGGAACCCGGGGTGGCGGTCCTTGTCCGCCTCGCCGGTGCCGGCGACGAGGAGCGCTGGGCGCTCGTCGACGCCGACAGCCCCGGCCTGCATCTCGAACCCCTCGACACCCTCGACAAGTCCCGTGCGCTGGCGAGAGTGCGGCTCGACTCGGTCGCGGTCACCGCCGACCGTGTCGTGACCGTACGTTCCGGTCTGGTCCGGGACCTGGCCGCGACACTCGCCGCCGCCGAACTCGCCGGCATCGCCGGCTGGGCGCTGACCACCGCGGTCGAGTACGCGAAGATCCGCGAACAGTTCGGGCAGCCGATCGGTGCGTTCCAGGCGGTCAAGCACCTGTGCGCCGAGATGTTGTGCCGCACCGAGAAGATCCGTGCCACCGCATGGGACGCGGCCTCCGCCGCCGACGCCGCGCCGGACGAACTGCCCATCGCCGCGGCCGTCGCGGCCGCCGTCTCGCTCGACGCCGCGGTGCAGACCGCCAAGGACGCCATCCAGGTGCTCGGCGGCATCGGGTTCACGTGGGAGCACGACGCCCATCTGTATCTGCGTCGCGCCGTGGCCACCCGCCAGCTGCTCGGTGGGTCCACGTGGTGGCGTGCGCGGGTCACCGCGCTGACCCGCGCGGGCGTCCGCCGTCACCTCGGCATCGACCTGTCGGAGTTCGACGACGAGCGCGCCCGCATCCGCGCCGAGATCGCCGAGTTCGCCGGTCTTCCGGAACCGGAGCGGCGCAACGCATTTGCCGAATCCGGTTACCTCGCACCGCACTGGCCCGCCCCGTACGGCCGGGGCGCCCGCGCCGCCGAGCAGATTCTCATCGACGAGGAGCTCGCCGCGGCCGGCGTGGAGCGGCCCGATCTGGTGATCGGCTGGTGGGCGGTGCCCACGATCCTCGAGCACGGAACCCCCGAGCAGATCGAGCGATTCGCGATGCCGACGCTGCGCGGCGACATCGTCTGGTGCCAGCTCTTCTCCGAGCCCGGCGCCGGTTCCGATCTCGCGGCGCTGCGCACGACCGCGGAGAAGGTCGACGGCGGCTGGAAGCTGCAGGGGCAGAAGGTGTGGACGTCGCTCGCCCAGGTCGCGGACTGGGCGATCTGCCTGGCCCGCACCGACCGCGACGCACCGAAACACAAGGGCATCACCTACTTCCTGGTGGACATGAAGTCCGCGGGCATCACCGTCTCGCCGCTGCGCGAGATCACCGGCGACGCACTGTTCAACGAGGTCTTCCTCGACGGCGTGTTCGTTCCCGACGACTGCGTGGTCGGTGCCCTCGGCGGCGGCTGGAAACTGGCGCGCACCACCCTCGCGAACGAGCGGGTCGCGATGGGCAGCAAGTCGTCGCTCGGCAAGGCCATCGAGGATCTGATCGAGCTGTCCAGCCCCGGTGACCCGGTCGCCGAGGATCGCATCGCCACCCAGATTTGCGAGGCGATGGCGGGTTCACTGCTCGACCTGCGCACGACCCTCGCGCAGCTCGGCGGTCAGGATCCGGGTCCGGCGTCGAGCGTGCGCAAGCTCATCGGTGTGCGGCAGCGGCAGGACCTGTC
>NZ_JALPTB010000083.1 GCF_023218075.1 Rhodococcus sp. HM1
CCGCTGGGCAGGCCGATCACGGCGAGCACGAGGGCGGCCGCGGCGAGCACCACGAAGGCACATCGCCAGCCGACTTCCGCGGCAAGGCCGCCGACGAGTGGTGCGATGGTCTGACCGGCGGCCTGCATGGCGCCGAACAGGCCGAGGGCGCGTCCGAGCTGGTCTTTCGGGGTGATCATCGCGAGCGCGGCGAGCAGCAGTGGGGTGGTGAAGGCGTTGGCGACGCCTTGCAGGACCCGGGTGCCGAGCAGCAGCGTCATGGTGGGCGCGAGCGCCGACGCGAGTGCCGCGAGGGCGTACACGGCGTAGGCGGTGCGCACGGTCCGAACGCGGCCCCAGCGGGCGCCGAGGGTGCCGGAGACGAGCATCGCGAGGGCGAACGGGCCCAGGTAGGCGGTGATGGTGAGGGCGGCGTCGCCGGTGCTCACGCCGGTGTCGGCGCCGATCTCGGGCAGCATCGAGATGACGACCCCGCCGCCGAAGGGTCCGAGGAACCCCCCGACGTACAGTGCGGCGCGCTGCAGGGTGGTGCGGGCGCTGCTCACTGGGACAGGCCGCCCGGTCCCCTCCGGCGCAGGTACTTCTCGAATTCGGCGGCGATGGCGTCGCCGTCGATGGTGGAGATGCTGTCGTCGAGGTCGGTTTCGGCGTCGCCGCGTTCTTCGAGGGTGCGGACGTATTCGGTGATGTCCTCGTCGTCCTCGGTCATCTCGGTGACGGTCTGTTCCCATTCCTCGGCGAGGGTGGGCAGTTCGCCGAGGGGGACTTCGATGTCGAGGACGTCCTCGACGCGGCGCAGCAGCGCGACGGTGGCCTTGGGGTTCGGGGGCGAGGACACGTAGTGCGGGACCGCCGCCCAGAACGAGATGGCGGGGATGCCGCGGCGGACGCAGGCGTCCTGCAGGACCCCGGTGATGCCGGTGGGGCCTTCGTAGCGGGATTTCTCGAGGTTGAACTTCTTGGCGGCTTCACTGCTGTAGGCGGTGCCGGTGACCGGGACGGGCCGGGTGTGCGGGGTGTCGGCGAGCAGGGCGCCGAGGATGACGACGGTGTGGGCGCCGATTTCCTCGACGAGTTCGAGGATCGCGTCGCAGAAGCTGCGCCAGCGCATGTTGGGTTCGATGCCGCGCAGGAGCACGACGTCGCGGTCGCTGCCGGGCGGCGAGCACACGGACAGGCGGGTGGCCGGCCAGTCGATCTCGCGGGTGACGCCGTCGACGAGGCGCACCTGCGGCCGGTTGACCTGGTAGTCGTAGAACTCTTCGGAGTCGAGTTCGGCGAACGGTTCGGCGTCCCAGATCAGCTCGAGGTGTTCGACGGCGCCGCTGGCGGCGTCGCCGGCATCGTTCCACCCTTCGAACGCGGCGATGAGCACCGGGTTGCGCAGGACGGGGACGTCCGTTTCCGTGCCGTCGGCGGATTCACTTTCGCTCACCTGTCCAGCCTACGGCCAGCGGCCGATGGGGCGCCCACTAGTCTGGTGGCCATGTCCACCCCATTGCACTCTGCCTTGCTCGATGCGCTGTCGCGGCGCGTTGTCGTCGGAGACGGGGCGATGGGCACCATGTTGCAGGCCGCGGATCTGTCGCTGGACGACTTCCGTGGCCTCGAGGGGTGCAACGAGATTCTCAACGACTCCCGGCCGGATGTGATCCGCGGTATCCACCGCGCGTACTTCGAGGCCGGCGCGGATGCCGTCTCCACGAACACCTTCGGTTGCAACCTGCCCAATCTCGCCGACTACGACATCGCCGACCGTATCCGTGACCTGTCCGAACGCGGGACCCGCCTGGCCCGGGAGGTGGCCGACGAGATGGGTCCGGGCCCCGACGGCATGGGCCGGTTCGTGCTCGGGTCGATGGGTCCGGGCACCAAGCTGCCGACCTTGGGGCATGCGCCGTTCGACGCGTTGCGCGATGCCTATCTGGAGGCCGCGCTCGGCATGATCGACGGTGGTGCGGACGCGATCCTCGTCGAGACCTGCCAGGATCTGTTGCAGGCGAAGGCGGCGATCATCGGCAGTCGCCGCGCGATGGAGCGTGCCGGGCGGCGGGTGCCGATCATCACGCACGTGACGATGGAGACGACCGGCACGATGCTGCTGGGGTCGGAGATCGGGGCGGCTCTGAACGCGCTCGCGCCGCTGGGTATCGACCTGATCGGGTTGAACTGTGCGACGGGTCCGGCGGAGATGACCGAGCACCTGCGGTATCTGTCGCAGCATTCCGAGGTGCCGGTGTCGGTGATGCCCAATGCCGGTCTGCCGGTGCTGGGCGCCAACGGTGCCGAGTACCCGTTGTCGCCGGAGGAGCTGGCCGAGGCGTTGACCGGGTTCGTCTCCGACTACGGGTTGTCGCTGGTCGGCGGCTGCTGCGGGACGACGCCCGAGCACATCCGGCAGGTCGCGGAGGCGGTGCGGGAGCTGGCACCGGCCGAGCGTCGGCCGGTGTCCGAGCCGGGGGTGTCGTCGCTGTATGCGGCGGTGCCGTTCGAGCAGGACGCGTCCATCCTGATGATCGGTGAGCGCACCAACACGAACGGGTCGAAGGCGTTCCGGGAGGCGATGCTCTCGGCCGACTACGACAAGTGTCTGGAGATCGCGAAGGATCAGATCCGCGACGGCGCGCACATGCTGGACCTGAACGTCGACTACGTCGGCCGGGACGGGGCGGCGGACATGGCGCAGCTGGCGTCGCGGTTCGCGACGGCGTCGACGCTGCCGATCATGATCGACTCGACGGAGCCGGACGTGATCCGGGCCGGTCTCGAGCATCTGGGCGGCCGTTGCGCGGTGAACTCGGTGAACTACGAGGACGGGGACGGTCCCGGGTCGCGGTTCCAGCGGATCATGGAGCACGTCGTCGAGCACGGTGCCGCGGTGGTGGCGCTGACCATCGACGAGGAGGGGCAGGCGCGCACCGCCGAGCACAAGGTGCGGATCGCCGAGCGGTTGATCACCGACCTGACGGAGAACTGGGGGCTGGCGCAGGAGGACATCATCGTCGATGCGCTGACGTTCCCGATCTCGACGGGTCAGGAGGAGGTGCGCCGCGACGGCGTCGAGACGATCGAGGCGATCCGGGAGATCCACCGCCGCTACCCGCAGGTGCATTTCACGCTGGGCATCTCGAACGTGTCGTTCGGGTTGAATCCGGCGGCCCGGCAGGTGCTGAACTCGGTGTTCCTGCACGAGTGCACCGAGGCGGGGTTGGACACCGCGATCGTGCACGCGTCGAAGATCCTGCCGATGGCGCGGATCCCGGAGGAGCAGCGGCAGGTCGCGCTGGATCTGGTGTACGACCGGCGCAGCGAGGGCTACGACCCGCTGCAGAAGCTGATGGAGCTGTTCGAGGGGGTGTCGGCGGCGTCGGCGCGGGAGTCCCGCGCGCAGGAGCTGGCGGCGCTGCCGTTGTTCGAGCGGCTCGAGCGGCGCATCGTCGACGGCGAACGCAACGGTCTCGAGGCGGATCTGGATGCGGCGATGACGGAGGTGCCGCCGCTGGCGATCATCAACGACACGCTGCTGGCGGGGATGAAGACGGTCGGTGAGCTGTTCGGGTCCGGGCAGATGCAGTTGCCGTTCGTGCTGCAGTCGGCCGAGGTGATGAAGGCGGCGGTGGCGTATCTCGAGCCGCACATGGAGTCGACCGGTGATGACGGCAAGGGCCGGATCGTGCTGGCGACCGTGAAGGGCGATGTGCACGACATCGGCAAGAACCTGGTGGACATCATCCTGTCCAACAACGGCTACGAGGTCGTCAACCTCGGCATCAAGCAGCCGATCGCGACGATCCTCGACGCCGCGATCGACAAGCGCGCCGATGTGATCGGCATGTCCGGGCTGCTGGTGAAGTCGACGGTGGTGATGAAGGAGAACCTCGAGGAACTCAACGCCCGCGGGGTGGCGGAGCAGTTCCCGGTGCTGCTCGGTGGTGCCGCCCTGACCCGTGGCTACGTCGAGGACGATCTGGCGGAGATCTACGAGGGCGAGGTGTCGTACGCGCGGGACGCGTTCGAGGGGCTGGCGTTGATGGACCGCATCATGGCCGTCAAGCGTGGCGAGGGTCCGGCGCCGGACAGCCCGGAGGCGATCGCCGCGCGGGAGAAGGCCGCCGAACGCAAGGCCCGGCACGAACGCAGCAAGCGGATCGCGGAGAAGCGCAAGGCCGCGGAGACCCCGGCGGAGATCCCCGCGCGCAGCGATGTGGCGGCGGATCTGCCGGTGCCGACGCCGCCGTTCTGGGGCAGCCGCGTCGTCAAGGGCATCGCGGTCGCCGACTATGCGGGTCTGATCGACGAGCGGGCGTTGTTCCTGGGTCAGTGGGGGCTGCGCGGGCAGCGCGGCGGTGACGGCCCGACCTACGAGGAACTGGTCGAGACCGACGGTCGGCCGCGGTTGCGGTACTGGCTGGACCGGTTGTCGACCGAGGGCATCCTGGCGCATGCCGCGGTGGTGTACGGGTATTTCCCGGCGGTGTCCGAGGGCGACGACGTGGTAGTGCTGACCGAGCCGCGGCCGGACGCGCCGGAGCGGTTCCGGTTCACGTTCCCGCGGCAGCAGCGGCCCCGGTTCCTGTGCATCGCCGATTTCGTGCGGTCGCGGGAGGAGGCGCAGCGCACCGGGCAGGTCGACGTGTGGCCGTTCCAGCTGGTGACGATGGGGCAGCCGATCGCGGATTTCGCGAACGAGTTGTTCGCCGCGAACGCCTACCGCGACTACCTGGAGGTGCACGGCCTGGGTGTGCAGTTGACCGAGGCGCTGGCCGAGTACTGGCACCGGCGGGTGCGGCAGGAGCTGGCGTTCGCCGGGGGTGGGACCGCCGCCGACGACGATCCGGCCGAGGTGGCGGACTACTTCAAGCTGGCCTACCGGGGGGCGCGGTTCGCGTTCGGGTACGGGGCGTGCCCGAACCTGGAGGACCGCATCAAGCTGGTCGAGCTGCTCGAACCGGAGCGGATCGGGGTGGAGCTGTCCGAGGAGCTGCAGTTGCATCCCGAGCAGTCCACCGACGCGTTCGTCCTGCACCATCCGGAGGCCAAGTACTTCAATGTCTGAGCTGATCGATTCCGTCCTCGGCACGTCGGCGCACGCCGGCGCGCTGCGGGCGGTGCTGTGGGACATGGACGGCACGCTGCTCGAGTCGGAACAGTTGTGGGACATCGGGATGCGGGAGTTGTCGCTGCATCTCGGGGGCCCGATGTCGGAGGAGACCCGGATCGCGACGATCGGTGGGCCGCTGGATCTGTCGGTGTGGCGCACCTTCGACGGTCTCGGGCTCGCCCCGACCCCGGACGAGCAGACCGCCGCGGAGGATTGGCTCAACGCGTTCATGGCGGAGCTGTTCGCGCAGGGGCTGCCGTGGCGGCCCGGGGCGCGGGCCGCGCTGGGTGCGGTGCGGGAGGCCGGGCTCGGTCAGGCGCTGGTGACCAACACCGGCCGCCGGTTGTGCGATGTGGCGCTCGAGACCCTGGGCCGCACCCATTTCGATCACACGGTGTGCGGGGACGAGGTGCCGGCGGGCAAGCCGGATCCGGCGCCGTACCTGCGGGCCGCGGAGCTGCTCGGGCTGGACCCGGCGCAGTGCCTGGCGGTGGAGGATTCCCCGACCGGGGCGGCCGCGGCCGACGCCGCGGGCTGCACGGTGCTGGTGGTGCCGTCGCTGACGACGGTGCCGGGTTCGCCGCGGCGGGTGTTCCGGTCCACCCTGGAGGGGTTGACGGTGGCCGACCTGCGGGAACTGCACGTCTCCGGGGAGCGCTGAGCATGGCCGTCCCGAAGATCGTGTTGTTCTACAAGTTCACGCCGCTGCCCGATCCGGAGGCGATCCGGTTGTGGCAGCACACGCTCGCGTCGGCGCACAGCCTGACCGGGCGCATCCTGATTTCCGAGCACGGCATCAACGGCACCGTCGGCGGGGACATCGCCGATGTGAAGAAGTACGTGCGGGGGTTGCGCAGCTATCCGGCGTTCAAGGACACCGACGTGAAGTGGTCGGACGGCACCGGCACCGATTTTCCGCGGTTGTCGGTGAAGGTGCGTCCCGAGATCGTCACCTTCGGGGTGCCGGACGAGGTGAAGGTCGACGAGCACGGCGTCGTCGGCGGCGGGGAGCACCTGTCGCCGCTGGCCCTGCACGCGTTGATGTCCGAGCGCGGCGACGACGTGGTGTTCTTCGACGGCCGCAACCGGTTCGAGGCGGAGATCGGCCGGTTCCGGGATGCGATCGTGCCGGACGTGGCGACCACCCGCGATTTCGTCGCCGAACTCGACAGCGGCCGCTACGACCACCTCAAGTCGAAGCCGGTCGTCACCTACTGCACCGGTGGGGTGCGGTGCGAGGTGCTGTCGGCGTTGATGCGCAACCGCGGTTTCGACGAGGTGTATCAGCTCGACGGCGGCATCGTCCGCTACGGCGAGACGTTCGGCGACGGCGGCCTGTGGGAGGGCTCGCTGTACGTGTTCGACGGGCGCATGAACGTCGAATTCTCCGACGATGCGGTGACCTTGGGGCGGTGTTCGCTGTGCGAGGCGCCGACCTCGCGGTACCGCAACCATCCGGACGTCAACGGGCGGGCGCAGACGCTGGTGTGCGAGGACTGCGTGCCCGATCCGGTCGGTTCCTGACCGTGCCGGCCGCGCCGCTGCCGATCCGGGACGGGCTCGGCCCGGACCGGGTGCGGATGCCCGCCGGGGCCGCCGCGCGCACCGTCGTCGAATACCTGCAGGCCGCGCATCCCGGGGAGGACTGGTCCGGGCGCATCGCGGCCGGGGAGCTGGTCGACGAGCACGGCCGCGCCGTGGACGTGCACACCCGCTTTCAGCCGACCCGGTTCGTGTACTTCTACCGGGAGCCGCCGCCGGAGGTGCCGGTGCCGTTCGCGGTGGATGTGCTGTACCGGGACGCGGGGCTGGTGGTGGTCGACAAGCCGCATTTCCTGGCGACGATCCCGCGGGGCGCGCACATCCGGGAGACGGTGGTGGTGCGGCTGCGCCGGGACCTGGGGTTGCCGGATCTGGTGCCGGTGCACCGGCTGGACCGGATGACCGCGGGGGTGTTGTTGTGCACCGTGGATCCGGCGTTGCGGCGGCCCTATCAGGAGTTGTTCGAGCAGCAGCGGGTCCGCAAGGTGTACGAGGCGATCGCCCCGCACCGCCCCGGGGTGCAGTTCCCGCGGGTGGTGCGCAGCCGCATCCGGAAGCGGCACGGGGAGCTGACCGCCGTCGAGGTGCCGGGGGAACCGAACGCCGAGACCCGCATCGAACTGGTCGAACGGGCCGGGGACCGGGCCCGGTACCGGTTGTTTCCGCGCACCGGCCGCACCCACCAGCTGCGGCTGCACCTGAATTCGCTGGGGGCGCCGATCGTGGGAGACAACTTCTATCCGCAGTTCCGGCGCCGCGCGCCCGACGATTTCACCGATCCGCTGCGGCTGCTGGCGCGCACCCTCGAGTTCGACGATCCGATCACGGGGCGGCCGCGGCGTTTCGACAGTCGCCGGGTGCTGGATTTCTGACGGGGGACGCCGCGCGCAGGGCACCGGGCCGGTCATGAAACAATGGGCTCCCGTGAAGACCTTCGAATCCCTGTTCGCCGAGCTGTCCGAGCGTGCCGTGACCCGTCCCGAGGGGTCCGGCACCGTTGCCGCCTTGGACGCCGGCGTCCATGCGCAGGGCAAGAAGGTGATCGAGGAGGCCGGCGAGGTGTGGATCGCCGCCGAGTACCAGAGCGACGAGGAGTTGGCCGAGGAGATCTCGCAGCTTCTGTACTGGGTGCAGGTGCTGATGGTGGGGCGCGGTCTGAAGCTCGAGGACGTCTACAAGCATCTGTGATCGTCGATCGATCCCAGCCTGTTTGCCTGAATCGTCCCGCCCCCGTTTGTCGCTGTTTCCCCAGAGAGGCCGAGTCCCGAATGCTGCGCGTCGCCGTTCCCAACAAGGGTTCCCTGTCCGAGTCCGCCGCCGAGATCCTCAGTGAGGCCGGGTACCGGCGTCGCACCGATTCGCGGGATCTGACGGTGCTCGACCCGGTCAACGAGGTCGAGTTCTTCTTCCTGCGTCCGAAGGACATCGCGATCTATGTCGGCTCCGGGGAGCTGGATCTGGGGATCACCGGGCGGGATCTGGCCGGGGATTCCGGTGCGCCGGTGACCGAGCGGTTGTCGCTGGGGTTCGGCCGGTCCTCGTTCCGGTATGCGGCGCCGAAGGGCCGGGACTGGAAGGTGGAGGATCTGGCGGGGCTGCGGATCGCCACGTCGTACCCGAATCTGGTGCGCAAGGATCTCGCGGCGCGGGGGATCGAGGCGACGGTGATCCGGCTCGACGGTGCGGTGGAGATCTCGATTCAGCTCGGGGTCGCCGATGCGATCGCCGATGTGGTCGGGTCGGGTCGCACGCTGCGCCAGCACGAGCTGGTGGCGTTCGGGGAGTCGCTGTGCGAGTCCGAGGGCGTGCTGATCGAGCGGGAGGGCTCGAACCGGGACGACGCGGCCCGCAACCAGTTGATCGCGCGGATCGAGGGTGTGGTGTTCGCGCAGCAGTACGTGATGCTCGACTACGACTGCCCGAAGCACCTGCTGGACGAGGCGGTGAAGGTGACGCCGGGGCTGGAGTCGCCGACGATCTCGCCGCTGGCGAACGATGATTCGGTGGCGGTGCGGGCGATGGTGCCGCGCAAGGGCCACAACGCGGTGATGGATCGGCTCGCCGAGATCGGGGCCCGCGCGATCCTGGCGTCGGATATCCGCTCGTGCCGGGCGATGCGCGGCGTTTCTCGGGGTCGGTCGCGGGTCAGCGGGCGCGGACCTGCACGTTCTGCACGATGCGGCCGAGGGGGCCGTGTTCGTCGTGCAGGGATCCGGCGGTCATGCCGACACCGTCGGGGCCGTAGGAGGTTTCGGCGCGGATGCCGGTCCAGTCGCCGGTGGGGGCGCGGAACAGGTGCACGGTCAGGTCGGTGTTGAGGAACAGCCACTTGCCGGGATGCAGCTTCGAGCCGACCCCGTTGGCGACGTCGGCGACGCTGAACAGTTTCTCGAGCCCGGTGGGTTCCTCGCCTTCGACCAGGGCGGTGTCGGTGCGCAGCCACGCCGAGGCGGGGCCGGGGCGGCCGAGCGGGGTGAGCAGCCGCCAGTCGAGGGTCTCGACGTAGCCGTGGTGCCAGAAGTCGCCGTCCGGTTCGGCGGGGGTGGCCTCGGACACCGGGGGCAGCGGTTCGTCGGCGGCGTTCGCGACCTCGGGTAGTTCGACGGTTTCCAGGCGCCACGCGGAGCCGCGCGCCACCGCCCGGTGGGTGCCGTCGGGGCCGGCGGCCCACAGTTCGGCGACGACGAGTTCGATCTTGCGGCCGGGCCGTTCGATCCAGGAGCGGACCTCGAGGTCGGTGAGCGGGACCGGTCCGAGCAGGTCGACGGTGATGCGGGTCAGGCGGGTGCCGGGGCGGGCGCCGCACCGGTCGAGGGCGCGGGCGAGCAGCGCCGACGGGGGCGCCCCGTGCTGCAGGGTGGTGCCCCAGGTGCTGACGGTGCGGTCGGTGGGGCGGAACCACTCGATGTGGACTGCGCTGTCGGTGGTGCCGGCCGGGCCGGTCGTCGGCACGTAGTAGGCCGCGTCGCTCACTTCGGTTCTCTCCTCGGGACTTCGCGGCGGCTGGGGGTGAACCGCCGTCCGACGATGATGACACCGAGTGCCGGAACGAGGCGGCGGTGGGTGGGGTGTGTGCAGCGACGCTCGGGTGACCTGGCAGGCTGTGGGACGGTCCGGCGCAGTGCCCGGGCCGATTCGGCAGGCGAGCAGACGAGGGTGGACACGGCGATGGCAGCAGGCGGACTCGGGCGTAGCGGACCGTTCCAGGTCGGTGATCGCGTGCAGTTGACCGACGCCAAGGGCCGCAAGTACACCGTGGTGCTCGAGCCGGGCAAGGAGTTCCACACCCACCGCGGCGGGATCCTGCACGACGATCTGATCGGCACCGACGAGGGTGTGGTGGTGACCTCCACCAACGGCACCCCGTATCTGGCGTTGCGGCCGCTGCTGGTGGACTACGTGATGTCGATGCCGCGCGGGGCGCAGGTGATCTACCCGAAGGACGCCGCGCAGATCGTGCAGGAGGGCGACATCTTCCCGGGGGCGACGGTGCTCGAGGCGGGCGCCGGGTCCGGGGCGTTGACGTGTTCGCTGCTGCGGGCGGTCGGGTCGACCGGCCGGGTGATCTCGTACGAGGTGCGCGAGGACCATCTCGAGCACGCCGAGCGGAACGTGACCACGTTCTTCGGGGAGCGCCCGGAGAACTGGACGACACAGCTGGCGGATCTGGCGGACTACGACGTGGAGACCCACGGGCGGGTCGATCGGGTGGTGCTGGACATGCTGGCGCCGTGGGATGTGCTCGAGACGGTGAAGAAGGCGCTGGTGCCCGGGGGGGTGCTCATCGTCTACGTGGCGACGACGACGCAGCTGTCGCGGGTGGTGGAGGCGCTGCGGGAGCAGACCTGCTGGACCGAGCCGCGGTCGTGGGAGTCGATGGTGCGGGGCTGGCACGTGGTGGGGTTGGCGGTGCGTCCGGAGCATCGGATGCAGGGGCACACCGCGTTCCTGGTCAGTGCCCGCCGGTTGCAGGACGGGGTGGAGACCCCGAAGCCGCAGCGCCGCCCCAGCAAGGGCTGAGCGTCCCCACCGGGGTGGTGCCGTGGCCCGGTGCGTCCGGGCCCCGGCGTGCCGGTGTCAGCTGCAGGGCAGGTGGCCCATCTCGAAGATCGAGCAGACGCTCTCGTCGGCGATGACCCACTGGCCGTCGACCTCTTCGAAGGTCAACGGCATGGGGGCGCCACCGTGCGGGCCGGCGACCTCGGTGGTGGCGGTGACGGTGTCCTCGTCCACGGCGGCGACCTCGCCGACGGTGCCGGTGAGCGGGTAACCCGCGAGCACCCCGTTGAACTGCTCGAGCACGGCGGTGCGGTCGGCACCGTTCTCGACAACGGCGGCCTTGGCGTCGGCGGGGGCGGCCGGGTCGAAGAACGTGTTCACCTGCTGCTGCAGGACCTCGGCGGTGACCGCGGCGGCCGCGGCCGCGGCGCTCGTGGTGGCACCGGTGGCGGCGCCCGACGTGGTGGCCGAGGCGGTCTCGGTGGGGTCGTCGTCGCTGCTGCACGCGGTGAGGGCGGTGAGGGCGGCGGCGGTGGCCGCGACGGCGGCGAGCTTGCGGATGGTCACGGAGGACACCTTTCGTGTGAACCGTCGGAACAGAAACCAAAAGATAGGCAAGGCTAACATCGTGGCCGCGGTGGTTCCGGCCCCGGCGGTGTGAGTGCGGCGACACATGTTCGGAACACGGCTGTTTCGTGTCCCCCCGCACATCGGCCCGACTGCCGGTAGCGTGGAAACACCCACAGTGGAGGGAGTCGCACATGTCAGAGAACCCGGATTCGGTTGCCGCCCGTGAGATCGACGAACTGCGAACCGAGGTCGCCGCGTTGCGACGCCGGCTCGCCGAGCCGTCCGACCAGGTACGCGACCTCGAGGCACGCCTCGACTCCCTGACGGTCCGCAACGGCAAGTTGATGGAAACGCTCAAGGAGGCCCGCCAGCAGCTGATCACCCTCCGGGAGGAGGTGGACCGGCTCGGGCAGCCACCGAGCGGCTACGGGGTGCTGCTGAGCACCTTCGAGGACCAGACCGTGGACGTGTTCACGTCGGGCCGCAAGATGCGGGTGGCGGTGTCGCCGAATCTCGACACCGCGGATTTCGAACCCGGACAGTCGGTGCGGCTGAACGAGGCGCTCACCGTCGTCGAGGTCGGCGGTTTCGAACGCGTCGGGGAGATCACCGCGCTGCGGGAACTGCTCGACGACGGCACCCGCGCCCTGGTCGTCGGGCACGCCGACGAGGAACGCGTGGTGTGGCTGGCCGCGCCGCTCGCCGCGGCCGCCGCGCGCACCCTGGACCCGGGGAACGCGGACCTCGCCGACACCGACGACAACTTCAAGCTGCGCCCCGGCGATTCGCTGCTGGTCGACAGCAAGGCCGGGTACGCGTTCGAACGCATCCCGAAGGCGGAGGTCGAGGACCTCGTCCTCGAGGAGGTCCCGGACGTCGACTACGGCGACATCGGTGGCCTGGGCCGGCAGATCGAGCAGATCCGCGACGCGGTGGAGCTGCCGTTCCTGCACAAGGACCTGTTCCGCGAGTACGCGCTGCGTCCCCCCAAGGGCGTGCTGCTGTACGGGCCGCCCGGCTGCGGCAAGACGCTGATCGCCAAGGCGGTCGCCAATTCGCTGGCGAAGAAGATCGCCGAGGCCCGCGGGCAGGATTCGAAGGAAGCCAAGTCGTACTTCCTCAACATCAAGGGCCCGGAGCTGCTGAACAAGTTCGTCGGCGAGACCGAACGGCACATCCGGATGATCTTCCAGCGGGCCAGGGAGAAGGCGTCCGAGGGCACCCCGGTGATCGTGTTCTTCGACGAGATGGACTCGATCTTCCGGACCCGCGGCTCGGGCGTGTCCTCCGACGTGGAAACCACCGTGGTGCCGCAGCTGCTGTCGGAGATCGACGGTGTCGAGGGTCTCGAGAACGTCATCGTGATCGGCGCCTCCAACCGTGAGGACATGATCGATCCGGCGATCCTGCGGCCCGGCCGCCTGGACGTGAAGATCAAGATCGAACGTCCGGATGCGGAAGCGGCGCTGGACATCTTCTCGAAGTACCTGACCGATGCGCTGCCGGTGCACGCCGACGATCTCGCCGAGTTCGGCGGCGACCGCGGCGCGTGTGTGCGGGCGATGATCGAGCGGGTCGTCGACCGGATGTACGCCGAGTCGGAGGAGAACCGGTTCCTGGAGGTCACCTACGCCAACGGCGACAAGGAGGTCCTGTACTTCAAGGACTTCAACTCCGGCGCGATGATCCAGAACATCGTCGACCGCGGCAAGAAGTACGCGATCAAGTCGGTGCTCGAGACCGGCGCCCCGGGTCTGCGGGTGCAGCATCTGCTCGATTCGATCGTCGACGAGTTCGCCGAGAACGAGGACCTGCCCAACACCACCAACCCGGACGACTGGGCCCGGATCTCCGGGAAGAAGGGGGAGCGGATCGTCTACATCCGCACCCTGGTCACCGGCAAGAACGCCAGCACCAGCCGGGCCATCGACACCGAGTCGAACACCGGCCAGTACCTGTAGCGGCGTGAACCGACGGGGTGGGCCGGGAGGGTGTCTCCCGGCCCACCCCGTCACGGCTGCAGCAGGTCCGCCAGCAGCACCCGGCTGTCCGGCACGAACGGCCACGCCGGGTCCCGCACATGCGCGCGCAGCTCGTCGAGGGTCCACCACCAGCCCGCGGCGATCTCGCTGTCCTGGTGCCGCACTTCCCCGCCCCAGCAGGTTTCGAATGCCCACAGGTGACAACGCAGGGGATGGCCGCGCCAGCTGCCGTCCCACGAGGCCTCGGCCAGCGGCGTCAAATCCACTCCGGTCACGCCGAGTTCCTCGGCCAACTCCCGGCGGGCCGCCTCGATCGGGGTTTCCCCGGCGTCGATGACCCCACCGGCGAGACAGTCGTGGTGCGCCGCGAACACCGTCTTGGTGGTGGAACGGCGGTGCACGTAGACGCGGGTGCGGTCCGGGGAGCGCAGCAGCACCCCGGCGCTGCCGTGCCACAGCCCCTGCGCATACACCTGCGAACGCGGGGCCTGCCCGGTGCAGCGGCCGGCGTCGTCGTACACGGCGACGAGTTCGTCGGAGCCGCGCTCGAACCAGGGTGTCGCATCCATTGGGATCATGCTGCCACCCGGGCCCGGACGGCGGCCGGTCGGCGTAGCGTCGAGGCGGTGCGCCCGGCCCACCCGGAGGGAGCCCCGATGCCGCTGCCCGCCACCCTGGCCCGGTTCAACCGGGTCGTCACCAATCGTCTGCTGCGGCCACTGGCGGCGCACCTGCCGTACATGGCGGTCGTCGAGCACCGCGGCCGCCGCTCCGGGCGGCTCTACCGCACCCCGGTCAACGTCTTCGTCGACGGCGACCGGTACCGGTTCGCGCTGACCTACGGCACCGACGTGGACTGGCTGCGCAACGTGCGGGCCGCCGGCGGCTGCACCGTGATCACCCGCGGCCGCGCCGTGCCGGTGACCGACCCGCGGCTGGGCCACGACCCGCACGCGGCGTGGGCGCCGCCGCCGGTGCGGTGGGTGCTCACCACGATCGGGGCCCACCACTACCTGGACTGCACCGCCGCCGCCGGGTGATCGGGGCCGCCGCACTCCCGCCGCGGCGGTGATCACCTAGTCTCGATGCCATGCAGCGGATCATCGGTATCGAGGTCGAGTACGGGATCTCCTCACCCAACGAACCCACGGCGAACCCGATCCTGACCTCCACCCAGGCGGTGCTGGCCTACGCGGCGGCCGAGGGGGTGCCGCGCGCCAAGCGCACCCGGTGGGACTACGAGGTGGAATCGCCGCTGCGGGACGCCCGCGGCTTCGACCTGGGCCGCTTCAACGGGCCGGCCCCGATCATCGACGCCGACGAGGTCGGCGCCGCCAACATGATCCTCACCAACGGGGCGCGGCTGTACGTCGACCACGCGCATCCGGAGTATTCGGCGCCGGAGGTCGCGGACCCGCTGGACGCGGTGATCTGGGACAAGGCCGGCGAACGCGTGATGGAGGCCGCGGCGCGGCACGCGTCCAGCGTGCCGGGGGCGCCGCGGCTGCAGTTGTACAAGAACAACGTCGACGGCAAGGGCGCCTCCTACGGCACCCACGAGAACTACCTGATGTCGCGGGACACCCCGTTCTCGGCGGTAGTGGCGGGCCTGACCCCGTTCTTCGCGTCCCGGCAGGTGATCTGCGGGTCCGGCCGGGTCGGGATCGGGCAGTCCGGGGACGAGGCCGGGTTCCAGCTCTCGCAGCGCGCCGACTACATCGAGGTCGAGGTGGGGCTCGAGACCACCCTCAAGCGCGGCATCATCAACACCCGCGACGAACCGCACGCCGACGCCGACAAGTACCGGCGGTTGCACGTGATCATCGGCGACGCGAACCTGGCGGAGATGGCCACCTACCTGAAGGTGGGCAGCACCGCGCTGGTGCTGGACCTGATCGAGGCCGGTGTCGACCTGTCCGATCTGCAGCTGGCGCGGCCGGTGACCGCGGTGCACCACATCAGCCACGACCCGACGCTGCGCAAGACGGTGGCGCTGGTCGACGGGCGGGAGCTGACCGGGCTGGCGTTGCAGCGGATCTACCACGAGCGGGCCGCCGAGTTCCACGACGGCACCGAGGACAAGCGGGTCCTCGACATCCTCGACAAGTGGGCGATGGTGCTCGACCTGCTCGAACGCGACCCGATGGAATGCGCGGACCTGCTGGACTGGCCGGCGAAGCTGCGTCTGCTGGAGGGTTTCCGCAACCGGGAAGGGCTGGCGTGGTCCGCGCCGCGGCTGCACATGGTGGATCTGCAGTACTCCGACGTGCGCCTGGACAAGGGCCTGTACAACCGGCTGGTGGCCCGCGGGTCGATGCAGCGGCTGGTCACCGAGCAGCAGGTGCTCGACGCGGTGCACACCCCGCCGGCGGACACCCGGGCGTTCTTCCGCGGGGAGTGCCTGCGCCGGTTCGGCGCGGACATCGCCGCGGCCAGCTGGGATTCGGTGATCTTCGATCTCGGCGGAGAGTCGCTGGTGCGGATCCCGACGCTCGAACCGCTGCGCGGCAGCCGCGCGCACGTCGGGGCGTTGCTCGAGTCGGTGGAGTCGGCGGCCGAGCTGGTGGACCAGTTGACGCACTGACCGGGGTGCGTGCGCGCCGACACACGGGCGCGCCGCACCACAAGTCGCACTCGGTACCGGGTCGGCTCGGTAGGGTGGAGTTCTGAGCAGGATGGTGGCCCGTCCGGTCGTCGACCGGAGCCGGACACCACAGTGATCGAGGAGGTCGCGGCTATGGCGCAGGAGCAGACCACACGCGGCGGTGGTGGCGACGACGACGAGGTCGTCGGCGACGGTGGTGCCGGTCAGGAACGGCGCGAGAAGCTGGCGTCGGAAACCGACGATCTTCTCGACGAGATCGACGACGTGCTCGAGGAGAACGCCGAGGACTTCGTGCGGGCCTATGTGCAGAAGGGCGGCCAGTGACAACGGATCGTTCGTCCCTTCCCTATCGCGAGGTGCAGCCCCGGCTGCACCTCGCGTCTGAGATGTCGTCGTTCACCGAGCATCTGCGGATGCACGCCCCGGAGTTGCTGCCGGAGAACCGGTTCGCCGGGCAGCTCGGGTCGCTCGGCGAGATCGCCCCGCACGGCACGACGATCGTGGCGGTGACCTTCGACGGTGGGGTGCTGCTCGCCGGGGACCGGCGCGCCACGATGGGCAGCCTCATCGCGAGCCGCGACGTGGACAAGGTGCACATCACCGACGACTACTCCGCGGCCGGCATCGCCGGGACCGCGGGCCTGGCCGTGGAGATGGTGCGGCTGTTCGCGGTCGAGCTCGAGCACTACGAGAAGATCGAGGGTGTGCCGTTGACGTTCGACGGCAAGGCCAACCGGCTGTCCTCGATGGTGCGCGGCAACCTCGGCGCGGCCATGCAGGGTCTGGCCGTGGTGCCGCTGCTGGTCGGGTTCGATCTCGACGCCATCGATTCGCGCCGCGCCGGCCGCATCGTCTCGTACGACGTGGTCGGCGGCCGGTACGAGGAACGCGCCGGCTATCACGCCGTCGGGTCCGGGTCGTTGTTCGCCAAGTCGTCGCTGAAGAAGCTGTTCCGGGCGGACGCGGACGAGCAGTACGCGCTGCGCACCGCGGTGGAGGCGCTGTACGACGCGGCCGACGACGACAGCGGCACCGGCGGCCCCGACACCACCCGCGGCATCTATCCGACCGCCGCGATGATCACCGCGTCCGGGGCGACGATGGTGCCCGAAGCGACGTTGTCCGAACTGGCCCGCGCGATCGTGGCCGACCGCACCGCAGGAGGTGGGCAGTGACGCTGCCGTACTATGCGTCCGCCGAGCAGATCATGCGCGATCGCTCGGAGCTGGCCCGCAAGGGCATCGGCCGCGGCCGCAGCGTGATCGCGCTGATCTACGCGGACGGGGTGCTGTTCGTCGCGGAGAACCCGTCGAAGGCGCTGCACAAGATCAGCGAACTGTACGACCGGGTGGGTTTCGCGGCGGTCGGCAAGTACAACGAGTTCGAGAGCCTGCGCCGCTCCGGGATCATGCACGCGGACATGCGCGGCTACGCGTACGACCGGCGGGACGTGACCGGCCGGTCGCTGGCGAACGCGTTCGCCTCCACCCTCGGGTCGATCTTCACCGACCAGCCCAAGCCGTACGAGGTGGAGATCTGCGTGGCCGAGGTGGGCCGGTCCGACACCGAGGACGCGCCGCAGCTGTACCGGATCACCTACGACGGGTCGATCGTCGACGAACCGCAGTTCGTGGTGATGGGCGGCACCACCGAGCCGATCGCGACCGCGCTGCGCGAGGCCTATCGGCCCGGTCTCGAGCTCGATGCCGCGGTCGCGGTGGCGGTGACGGCGCTGCAGCGCGGCACCGGCTCGGAGGCGACGCCGCGGACCCTGGGCATCGGGGAACTCGAGGTCGCGGTGCTCGAGAAGCCCCGGCCGCGCCGCGCGTTCCGGCGGATCACCGGCGCCGCGTTGGAGGCGATGCTGCCGACCACCGGCGACGGCGCCGCCGCGGCGGACAGCCCGGAGACGGCGGAGAAGCCGGCCTCCGACGCTGACACTGACACCGACACGTCCGGTCAGGACGGGTCGGGCAGCCGGTAGAGCGTCAACGCCGCGGGGGCACTGCGGAATTCGAAGACGGTGCCGTCGGTGACGACCTCGCCGTCGGTGGCCAGCGCCACCGGCGGTCCCTCGATGCGCACCGACACCGCGGCCACGTTCCGCTGCGTGTAGGTGGGGGACCGGTCCAGGCTGCCGGTGGCCACCGCGGTGAGCAGCCGCAGCCGGGACCAGCGCCGGTCCGCCCGCAGGTACCGCAGATCGAGGGTGCCGCCGGTCAGCGCCGGCCGGGACATCGGGACCCGATCGGTCGGGGTGTACCGGCCGTTGCCGACGAACAGCAGCCACAGCGCCATCTCGGTGCCGTCGATCCGCACCGTCAGCGGTGACGCGGTCGCCAACACCCGCGTCATCGCCGCCGCCGCGGCCGGCCACTTGCCGATGCGCGGTTCCCAGCGTTCCCGCAGCCGCACCGAATCGGGGTAGCCGCCGAGACTGGCGGTGTTGACGAAGGTGTACTCGGTGCCGCCGTCGCCGGTGCCGGTGCCGTTGCCGGGGGTGTCGGGGACGGTGACCCGCCCGAGGTCGATGCGGACGGCGTGTCCGCCGGCGACGGCGCGGATGGTGTCGCCCGGTTCGGCGGCGCCGGCGTCGCGCGCGAAGTGGTTGAGGGTGCCGCCGGGGAACACCGCCAGCGGCAGACCCGCGGCGACCGCGGCCGCCGCGACCGCGACGACGGTGCCGTCGCCGCCGTCGACGCCGAGCGCCACCGGGTGGTGCTCGGTGATCAGCCGGTCCAGTTCGGCGGCGAGGTCGTCGCCGGTGGGCAGCGTGACGATGCGGGCCTCCGGCAGCGCCGCCCGCAGGTCCTCGTGGTCGCTCTCGTCGGTCCCGGAGCCGGGATTGACGACGACCAGCAGCCCGCGCCCGGTGGGCAGCGCCGGGGCCTCCACCGCGGTCCCGGCGACCGCGGGTTCGTCGACGCGCACCGCCCACCAGCGGCGGGTGCCGAGCGCGACCGCGGCGCCGGCGGCGGCGCCGACGAGCACGTCGGTGGGCCAGTGCACCCCGGTGTGCACCCGCGAGTAGGCGACCGCGGCGGCCAGCGGCGCCACCACCGCGGCGGTGGCGGGGGATTCGAGCGCCACCCCGGTGACGAACGCGGCGGCCGAGGCGGCGTGCCCGGACGGGAACGACGACGAGGTGGGCATGGGCACGTTGCGGCGCCGGAAGTGCGGTTCGACGCGGGCCGGGGGGCGGCGGCGCGGCAGCAGCGGCTTGAGGACCCCGTTGGCGAGGGCGCTGGCGCCGGCCACCGACAGCAGCCCGCGGACCACGGCGCGGCGAGGGGTGCCGCCGACCGCGATGCCCACCGCGGCGCACCCCATCCACAGCACGCTGTGGTCGGCGAGGCGGCTGAGAATCCGCAGCGTCGGGTCTGCGGGGGACGGGCGCAGCGCGCCGCTGCGTTCGAACAGGACACGGTCTGCGCGGCTGTACCGGGCGGCATCGAACATCACAGGTTGACCGTAGATGCCGTTGCAGCCGATGGTCGGTTGTTCGGAGCGGTACTGTCGAAGTGTGCAGCGACGAATCATGGGTATCGAGACGGAGTTCGGCGTCACGTGTACCTTCCACGGGCATCGCCGACTGAGCCCCGACGAGGTGGCGCGCTACCTGTTCCGCCGGGTGGTGTCGTGGGGCCGCAGCTCCAATGTGTTCCTGCGCAACGGGGCGCGGTTGTATCTGGACGTGGGGTCGCACCCGGAGTACGCGACCGCCGAGTGCGACGACCTGTTGCAGCTCGTCGAGCACGACCACGCCGGGGAGCGGGTCCTCGAGGATCTGCTCGTCGACGCCGAGCAGCGGCTCGCCGAGGAGGGCATCGGCGGCGACATCTACCTGTTCAAGAACAACACCGACTCGGCCGGCAACTCGTACGGCTGCCACGAGAACTATCTGGTGGCGCGGGTGGGGGAGTTCTCCCGCATCTCCGACGTGCTGCTGCCGTTCCTGGTGACCCGGCAGCTGATCTGCGGCGCCGGGAAGGTGCTGCAGACCCCGAAGGCGGCGACGTTCTGCCTGTCGCAGCGCGCCGAGCACATCTGGGAGGGCGTCTCCTCGGCGACCACCCGGTCCCGGCCCATCATCAACACCCGCGACGAACCGCACGCCGACGCCGAGAAGTACCGGCGGCTGCACGTGATCGTCGGTGACTCGAACATGTCCGAGACCACCACCATGCTCAAGGTGGGGTCGGCGTCGCTGGTGCTCGAGATGATCGAGGCCGGGGTCGCGTTCCGGGACTTCGCGCTGGACAACCCGATCCGCGCGATCCGGGAGGTCAGCCACGACCTGACCGGGCGGCGCCCGGTGCGGCTGGCCGGGGGTCGGCAGGCCAGCGCCCTGGACATCCAGCGCGAATACCACGCGCGGGCGGTGGACTATCTGCGCAGCCGGGAACCGGACCCGCACGTGGCGCAGGTCGTCGACCTGTGGGGCCGGGTGCTCGATGCGGTCGAGTCGCAGGACTTCGCGAAGGTCGACACCGAGGTCGACTGGGTGATCAAGCGCAAGCTGTTCCAGCGCTACCAGGACCGCTACGGCATGGAACTGTCGGACCCGAAGATCGCGCAGCTCGACCTGGCGTACCACGACATCAAACGTGGCCGCGGCGTGTTCGATCTGCTGCAGCGCAAGGGGCTCGCCGCGCGCGCCACCGACGACGAGGCCGTCGACGCGGCCGTGAACACCCCGCCGCAAACCACCCGCGCGAAGCTGCGCGGCGACTTCATCGCGGCGGCGCAGGCCGCGGGCCGGGACTTCACCGTCGACTGGGTGCACCTCAAGCTCAACGACCAGGCGCAGCGCACCGTGCTGTGCAAGGACCCGTTCCGGTCCGTCGACGAACGCGTGGAGCGGCTGATCGCCTCGATGTAGAACATCCCGTCACGGAGATCATCGCCGGCAGGCGTGTCGCGCGACCACGCCTGCGGACGGCCGCGGGCGGGACACTAGGCTTGCGGGCGTGGCGATCTCGAAAGTCGAACGGCTGGTCAACCTGGTCATCGCGTTGCTGTCCACACGCCAGTTCCTGACGGCGGAGAAGATCCGGGCGTCCGTCGCCGGCTACGCGGACTCGGCGAGCGACGAGGCGTTCAGCCGCATGTTCGAGCGCGACAAGAACGAACTGCGCGACCTGGGCATCCCGCTGGAGACGGGTATGCCGTCGCGGTACTCCACCGTCGAGGGCTATCGCATCAACCGGGACGCCTACGAGCTGCCCGACATCGAGCTGACCAGCGCGGAAACCGCGGCGGTCGCGGTCGCGGCGGCGCTGTGGTCGTCGCCGGAGCTGACGTCGGCGGCGCAGAGCGCGTTGCTGAAGCTGCGGGCGGCCGGGGTGCAGGTCGACGCCGATCCGACCGGCACCGTGACCTCGCTGCCGGCGCGGGCCCGCGGCTCCGAACCGGCGCTGCACGCGCTGCTCGCCGCGATCGACGCGCGCCGCGCCGTGCAGTTCGACCATCGCGCGTCCCCCGCGGACCCGTGGACGCGGCGCACCGTCGAACCGTGGGGCATCGTCACCGTGCACGGCCGCTGGTATCTGGTCGGGCACGACCGCGACCGCGACGCCACCCGCACCTTCCGGCTCTCCCGCATCGGCGACGAGGTCACCGCGGTCGGTCCCGCCGGTGCCGTCACCATCCCGGAGGAGGTGGATCTGCGGGCGAGGGTGCTCGAGGCCACCAGCACCGGCGATGTCACCGGCGCCGCCCGGGTGTGGGTGCCGGACGGGCGGGCCGCCGAGCTGCGCCGGCTCGGCACCGAGACCGAACGCCGCCGGATCGGGGACCGCGACGGCACGGTGCTCGAGGTGCCGGTGCGGTCGTGGAGCTGGATCGCGCGGGTGATCGCCGGGCAGGGCGCCGATGCCCTGGTCCTGGCGCCGAGCGAGCTGCGGGAGCAGGTGCGGGCCATCCTGACCCGGGTGGTCGCCGGCACGGCCGTGGAGGGGGAACGGTGAGCACACGATTGTCGGAGCGGCTGACGCGGCTGCTCAATCTGGTGCCGTATTTCACGGCGAACCCGGGGATCAGCGCGGCCGAGGCGGCCCGCGACCTGGGGGTCACGCCGAAACAGATCATGGACGATCTGAACCAGCTGTGGGTGTGCGGTCTGCCCGGCTACGGGCCCGGGGACCTGATCGACCTGTCGCTGTCGGAGGACAGCATCGTGGTCACCTTCACCGCCGGCATCGACCGGCCGCTGCGGCTGACCTCCACGGAGGCGACGGCGCTGCTGGTGGCGTTGCGGTCGCTGCTGGAGATGCCCGGGGTGGTCGATCCGTCGGCGGCGCAGGGCGCCATCGCGAAGATCGAGGCGGCCGCCGGCAGCGCCGCCGCCGACCGCGACACCCCGGTGCCGGTGTCCGACGATCCGGTCGCGGCGACCGTGCGGGCCGCGGTGCACCGCGGCCGGGCCCTGCACCTGACCTACTATTCGGCGTCCCGGGACACCGTCTCGGAGCGGGACGTGGACCCGATCCGGGTGGTGCTCATCGACGAGCACACCTATCTGCAGGCGTGGTGCCGCACCGCGGAGGGGGTGCGGTTGTTCCGGTTCGACCGGATCGATGCGGCCGAGGAACTGCCGGAACCGGCCCGGCCGCCGGCCGCGGTCGACGAGGAGGACAGCTTCGAGTTGTTCGCCGGGGATCCGACGCTGCCGGCCGCGCGGTTGCGGATCGATCCCGGCTACAGCTGGCTGATCGACTACTACCCGCTCACCGAGGTGCAGTTGCAGCCGGACGGGTCGTGCACCGCGGTGCTGCGGTACGCGTCGCCGGAGTGGATGACACGGCTGGCGGTCGGGCTCGGCGGTGGCGTGACGGTGCTGGGGCCGCCTGAGCTGGTGGCCGCGGTGCGGGCCCGCGCCGCGGCCGCGCTGGAGGCGTACGACACACTGCCGCTCGACGAACCGGCGGCGGGGCGTGTAACGGAGTTGTGAACCCTGCGCGAACTCCCGGTCAAACGGCTGTGGGCGGGGATCGGGCATGTTCGGGTCCGGTAGCATCGGCAGCACACCATCAGTGGAGGTTGAAACAATGGGTGGATTGAGCGTTTGGCATTGGGCCATCGTCGCGATCGTCGTCGTGATCCTGTTCGGTTCGAAGAAGCTGCCCGACGCCGCCCGCGGTCTGGGACGGTCGCTGCGCATCTTCAAGAGCGAGATCAAGGAGATGCAGAACGACGACGCCCCGGCGGCGCCGCAGCCGGCTCCGAACCCGCTGCCCGCCGGTGAGAGCGTCGACCCGACCGTCACACAGGCCAAGCACACCGAACCGCGGTCGGCCTGACCACCGACCAAACCACCGGGGCATCCGCGACGGGTGCCCCGGTCCTCCGCTGATCCCGGGGGCTTCGACAGGAGCTGAGAACCGCACGTGCGCATCCCGTTCGATCCGCGCCGAAGCCGGCGCAAGACCAACCCCGACGGCACCATGTCGCTGGTCGAACATCTGTACGAACTGCGCACCCGTCTGCTGATCGCGCTCGCCGCGGTGCTCGTCACCACCGTCATCGGGTTCGTCTGGTACAGCCGCAACCTGTTCGGCCTGCCCAGCCTCGGCTCGATCCTGCTCGACCCCTACTGTTCGCTGCCGGCGTCCTCCCGCGCCGACATCAGCGCCGACGGCGGCTGCCACCTGCTCGCCACCGGCCCGTTCGAACAGTTCATGCTGCGCCTGAAGGTCGCCGCAACCGCCGGCGTGGTGATGGCCTGCCCGGTGTGGCTGTACCAGCTGTGGGCGTTCATCACCCCCGGCCTGTACGCGAAGGAACGCCGCTACGCCATCGGGTTCGTCGTCTCCGGCGCCGTGCTGTTCGTCACCGGCGCGGTGCTGGCGTACCTGGTCGTCACCCACGCCCTGTCGTTCCTGCTGACCGTCGGCAACGAGGTGCAGGTCACCGCCCTGTCCGGATCCGAATACTTCGGGTTCATGATCAACCTGCTGGTCATCTTCGGGGTGTCCTTCGAGATCCCGCTGGTGATCGTCGCGCTCAACGCCGTCGGGGTGCTGTCCTACGCCAAGCTCAAGGCCTGGCGCCGCGGCCTGATCATGGCGATGTTCGTGTTCGCGGCCGTCGCGACCCCCGGCCAGGATCCGTTCTCGATGCTGGCGCTGGCGGCGGCGCTGACGCTGCTGCTCGAGATCGCCATCCAGATCGCCCGGATCACCGACAAACGCCGCGCCCGCCGCGACCGCGAGGACGGCTGGGCCGATCTCGACGACGACGAGAGCTCCCCGATCGCCGCGCCCACCCCGGTCG
>NZ_JALPTB010000084.1 GCF_023218075.1 Rhodococcus sp. HM1
GTCCTTCTCCAGCGGCGTCAGGTGGAACACCGCCCCGGCGGCCAGCAGCACCTTGCGCGTCCACACGGCGTCGAGCGGACCGGCGAGCGGATGGCGGGACGGAATGATCATGCCGTGGGTCTGGACCGCATAGGGGATTTCGTGACGTCGCGCGCACACCGCCACGGGAAGAACCACGAGATCACGACCGAGGTGGATGTGGACGACATCGAAGCCGGTCCGGTTGTGGTGGAACCATCGTTGCAGACCGGGCGCGCCGACACCTGCGAACCCCGTTCCGGGAACGAGGGTTCGAGCAGTGAAGAGGCGTACCGGAACGCCGTCGACCCGGTTCGGTGGCACCCGGTAGCCGCGGGTGCCGGCGGCGACCGTCACTTCGTGGCCCCGGTCGATCAGTTCCGCACTCTGGTTGAGCGCGACGCGGGCCGGTCCCCCGTATGCGCCGTCGGGATCGAGAAGCGTGACAACCTGGAGGATGCGCACGAATCATCCCGGGGTGACGATCGCACGAGGAGCACGCACGAGTGAATCGGGAGGAACGTCCGACGTCACGAGTGCCCTTGCGCCCACGACCGAATTCGCGCCGACGGTCACTCCCCGCAGGACGGTGGCACCGGCGCACAGCCAGACCCCGTCCTCGATGACAATCGGACCGTTGTCGAATTCGAAGGTCGGCGATTGCCGGTCGTGGCTTCCGGTACACAGATATGCGTACTGCGAAACGCAGACATCCGAGCCGATGACGATCTCGTCGAGGTTGTAGAGGTCGGCGTTCGTTCCGATCCACGAATCGTTGCCGATCGTAAGCTTCCAGGGCCATTGGACATTCACGCGATGCCTGATGAGCACGCCGGTACCGATCTCGGCGCCGAACAAGCGCAGCAGGGTGCACCGCAGGCGGGCCGGACACCACACCTGGGTGAAGATCAGCGTCGATACCACGACCCAGAGGGCCTGGGCCGCGAAACCGCGGCCCTTGTCGTAGGAGTGACCTCGCCGGGATCGCAACGATCGCTTCGATTGTGCAGCGGACACACACACCTCCGCAGGGCACGGCACTACACTTCGAGAGGGTACGCCGTGTTCGGCTCCGAGCGAGGGGCATTACGTGACAGTTCTCGCGAGAGCATCCGTCCGCACCGTGGCGGAACGGCGGACCGCCCACATCCGGGTGCTGGCCCGGGTACTGCTGTTGGCCGCCGGTGCCACGTCGGGCATTCAGCTGGCGAACTTCACCGTCACCGGATTGTCGCTGGTCTGTCTCCTGCTCGCACCCGGATTCCTGCTGATGAAGCATCGGGGAGTCGATCTGCTCCCGATCGTTCTGGCTCTCGTGGGATCGTTGTCGTTTCTCGTCTCGTGTGCTGTCAACGACGTAAGCCTGCTGTGGCCGAATGCAACTGCGTTTCCGGCAATTCTGCTCTACCTCGTCGGCCTGACGGTTCTCACCGCGCGTTCGATCGATGCGATCGCCACGGTCCTCGCCGGAATCGCCACCGGCACAATGATTTTCTTTCTCACTCAGGGCATCGAACTGACCCGGACCGGAAGCATTCCGGACCTGTGGAAATACGGTATCGCTCATGCGGTGACGATTCTGGTGCTCTTCGGGATGACGACCGCCCGCGTACCTCCCTTGCTGCAGGGGGCGGCACTCATGGTGCTCGGGCTGGCGAGCCTGGGGCTGAATTTCCGGTCCCACGCCCTCGTGTGTCTGCTCGCGGGCGCAACGGTCTGCACTCGGCAGATCCTCGGCTCCCGGATCGGCCGCGTCTGGCAGTTCCTGGGAATCGGAGCGTTCGGGCTCGTCTTCGCCCAGGTGATGCCGATCGCCGCTCGAGCGGGGCTTTTCGGAGCCGCCTTGCAGCAGAAGACACTGGAGCAGGAAGCCACGAACCTGCCGTTGCTGTTGGCCGGACGCACCGAACTGCCGATGAACATCACGGCGATTCTCGAGCGACCGTTCCTGGGATGGGGCAGTGCGTTCAACCTGACTCCGGACTTGTACACACAGGCCGAGCACCTGGCGATCAGGATGGGCTTCGACCCCGGGTTTCCGTTCGACCTCTACTGGCGTCTACCGCCGAGCGACTACTCGGCAACGCATTCGATCCTGCTGGGTTCGTGGGTGGAGGGCGGCGTCCTTGCGGTTCTGCTGCCGCTGTGGCTGCTGGTCGCCTGCCTCGGCGTGGTGTGGAACAGCTCCCGCTTCGGACGGTGGACACCGCTCGTGGTGACAGTAGCCTTCCAGGGAATCTGGGATCTGCTCTATGCGCCCTGGACATACAACATGATCGCGGAGTTCGCGTGCATCGCGCTCTTCTACTGCGCTGTGCACTTCCGCCGGTCCGTATCCGTCGCACCGGATTCGTCGTGAGACCGACTGTGAGCGTCGTGATTCCCACCTTGTCCCGGCCTTCTCTGGACCGGGCGGTGCGATCCGTCCTCGAGCAGACATATCCGGTCGACGAGATCATCGTCGTGGCCGATACCGAACTGCCGGTGACGGTGCCTCCCGACGATCGCATTGTGCTGCTCCGCAGCGGGGGTAATGCGGGACCCGCCCGGTGCCGGCAAATCGGTATCGCCGCCACCCACGGTGAAGTCATCGCGCTACTCGACGACGACGACGAGTGGTGCCGGGTCAAGCTCGAACGCCAGTTGGCAGCCGTCGCGAACGATGTGGGGGCGGGGACACCCTGGATCGCATCGTCACGGATGGTTGTGGTCGGTCCCGGAGACCGGCGGCGCATCTGGCCGCGTCGCCTGGCGTCATCGGACCAATCGATAGCGGAGTACCTGTACCGGTTCACCGGATTCACGATGGGTGGCGCCGCTCTGCAGACCTCGACCCTGTGCTTTCCCAAAGAGCTCGTGCACTTCGTGCCGTGGGACGTGGATCCGGACGCGCCGCACGAAGAGGCGAGCTGGCTGCTGCGGATCCGGCGCGCTGTCCCCGATGTGCGCCTGATTCATCATCCCGAAGTGCTGAGCACCTACAACGTGGGCGACCCGTCCTTCTCCCGGGCTTCGACGGACCGCACCGACGAGTATCTGGCCTGGGGATTGAGGTATCTGGGCGGGGAATCAGCGCGTGTGCGCGGTGACTATCTCAGCACGAGTCCGGTGAGTGCAGCGGTGTCGGCGCGATCGTTTGCCGGAGTGGGACGCTCGACGTGGTCGGCGATCCGATACGGGAGACCCGGGCCGTTCGCTGTCTCGTATGCGATCCTCGGTGCCGCACGCACACTCGTGCGCGCCGTCCTCGCGCCGGTTCGATGATGGCGACGGGCAGCGACCGTCTCACGCACGACGAACGCCGTGCCCTCGTTCGCGGAACGCTCTACCGCATCGTGGGTACTCCGGTGGTCGCCGTTCTGGGGCTGGCCAACACGGCCGTGATCGCGCACGAAACCGGGTCGGCGGTCTTCGGATTGGTGTCACTCGTCGCCACGATCACGTTGCTGGTGCCGTTCGCCGACCTCGGTATCGGCGCGACGGTGCTGAGTGCCGGTTCGAGACTTCAGGACAACGGTGACGATCCGGGTGCGGCCGATGTGATCAGGCGTGCCTACCGCGTCCTGTTCGCCGTTGCGGGCGCGACGGTGGCCGTCGCCCTGATCGTGATGGCACTCGACGGTTGGACGGTATTGGTGGGCATCTCCAGCGGCCCGGCGGATCGCTGGGCGATCACGGTCGCCGCATGTCTGTTCGCCTTCACGATTCCTGCCGGTCTCGGGTTGCGGATCCTGATCGGCATCGGCCGGATTCCTTCGGCGACAGTGATCCAGATGAGCTGCCCGGCCGCTGCTCTGGTCATCACCCTGACGCTGTACGCGATCCGAGCGGACGAAATCTGGTATGCGGTCTCGGCATTGGGCGGCCTGCTAGCTGGGCAGATCCTTGGAACCGTACTGGCGCTGCGCGCGAGCGGCCTGGGATGGTCGGCCTTTGCGCGGGTCTCTGCATCGAACACCGGAACCCGGTTGCTTGCGGGGAGTGGATGGCTGTTCGTCGTCGGGGTCGGTACGGCGGTCGGATTACAAACAGGTCGGGTGCTTCTGGCGCATCTGTCCACGCCGGCGGACCTGTCGGAGTACGCGGTGATGGCGCAGATCTACGGTGTGGTCTGGTCGGTGATCTCGACGGCCGGACTGGCCTATTGGCCGGTCTTCGTGAAGCGGCAGGGCGCCGCCGAGGGGACGATCCGGATGTGGTGGCGGCTCACGGCAGTTTTCGCCGTGGGCGCCGCGGGCGCAACCATCGGACTGACGCTGCTCGGTCCGTGGGCGGCGGACGTCCTCTCCGGCGGGCAGATAGACGTGCCGGCGATGCTCGCGTTGGCATTCGGCCTGTTACTGGTGGCGCAGGCCGTGCATTTTCCGGCGAGTGTACTGCTGGTCATCCCGGGGGAAGCCCGGTGGCAGGCGTTGTGGACGGTCGTGATGGCGGCGATCGGCGTGGGTCTGGGGTGCATGCTCGCGGGGCCGTTCGGCGCTGTGGGAGTCGTGTGCGCCGCGGCGCTGGGCGTCTACCTCGCGCAGGTGCTTCCGGATCTCTTGTGGGTCCCTAGGCTTGTTCGTCGTCGAATGACCGACGGTGCAGATCGAGCGGGGTGGCAGGTGGGGCCACGACGGTCGTACCGGGAGGCACGTCGTGAATCACGGTCGCGTTCGCACCCACAACTGCCCCGTCGTGCAGGGTGACGGGCCCGATCACGATCGCGCCCGCACCGACCCGCACATCGTTGCCGAGAGTGGGTCGTCCCCGTGCGTCGTGGCCGATGGTGACTTGCTGGTTGATCCAGCAATGACGTCCGATCGACTCGGCGGTCACGATCGTGCCGACGCCGTGCTGGATGAACAGGCCCGGCCCGATCCGGTTCGCCTCGAGGGTGAGAGTCGGTGCGGGGCGGTACACCGCGCGCATCACCATCTGCACCAGTAGTGGTGTGGACCGAAGACGGAAATGGACGAGCGTTCGGAACTCGGTGAGCGCGCCGGACAGATAGGCGAACCGCGAGTAATCGTCGAGCCTCAGCAGATCGTCGTTGTCGATGCAGCGCATCCACCAGTCGACGTCCTCGGCGATGGTGTCGGCCGCGTCGGAGTGGGCACCGACCCACCACAGCGGGTATGCCCAGATTCGTGCACACCGTATGAGCAGCGCCCGGTTCCGTCGCATCGTCCGGCCCTCAGCATCCCGGCTCGAGTTCGGCCTTGAGGAATCCCGCTGTCTGATACACGTACTCGGATGCCCATCGCCAGGGCGGCAGATCCGCCGGGCTCGCGATCATGATCAGCTCACCGTCGAAGCATCGCTCGAGGATGAATCTGGCGCGGGAGATGTGCGGTACGAACGTCACCACGATCACCCGATCCCAGCCGTACTGCTCGGCCATACGGCCCAGTTCGCGTGCTTCGCCGCGCGTCGTCGGTGGATCGGGAAGGAAGCAGTCCAGTTCGAAGCCGGGAAACTCCTTTCCGCAGTTCTCGGCGGCCCAGTCTTCGCCGGGTCCGTCGGGATGGGACAGAACGACTCTCGGGGCCCATCCTTCCATTCCGAGTTCGACACCGAGAGTGTGGCGGCGCCAGTCGTCTCCGCCGAGGACGAAGATCGCGTCGGCGGGCCGCAGCGAATCGATCTGCGGTCGTACATAGACCGGCAACCCGGCGATCAGTGAGGCGATCACCAGGAAGCAGATCGATGCCGCCGCAAGTCGGAGGCGAGACCGTGTGTTTCGAAGCGTCACCCACGTGTTCTCCGTTCCGAGCCGAGGTCGGTGACTCCCGGCCAGTCTAACGACCCCGAACAGCCGATTACTTCGGATGCGCGTCGAAACCGGAACGCACAGGCTCGCTCTCGCGGTCGCGGCACGATCTGCGACCGTCCCGGACGCGATCGACCTATCATCGGAGGGTATGGAGCCAAGCCATGAGGCGTCTCCTCGGCCGGATGTGTTCTTCGGGTTCTCGTACGAGATGTTCGACGACGCGGTCGGTCGTGAATTCTGCCGGCCACCGGACCAGACGCTGCTGGCGCTTGCTCACGATTCGCGGATCGGACGATTGATGGTCGCCGATCCCTGGCGTTCCTACGTGGTGTCGGCGGCGCGGCGGCGGCCGGTTCGGCTCATCGAGGACATTTCGGTCGCGGGGCGGGACGCGATTCGTGTTCGGCCCCACCGGCTGCGGACCGATGACGCATCCGATATCGGCACCGTCGAGCGTTCCTATCGACGTTACGGTGAGGTGCTCGGCCGTGCCCTGGCCCGCAGTCGCGGTGAGCGGGAGCCCGCCCCCGATTCGGCGGCCCTGGTCACCTATCACCCGTTCGCGGCGGCGTTCTGTGACTCCGCGTGGATCAGTCGGATCGTGTACTTCGGACAGGACGACTGGGCGACCGGGGAGGGGGTGGCCAAATGGTGGGACGTCTATCGGGAGGCCTACCGGCGCATCGATCGTCGTTGCGCTGCGATCTTCGCGGTATCCGAGGAACTGGCGGACCGTCTGTCGCCGCGAACGGAGGTCGTCCCCAACGGGGTCATAGCCGATGTCTGGCGCCCGAGGCGCCCTGCCGCCGATCGCATCGCGTCATTGCCTCGGCCTCGCGTGGTCTACACGGGCACGATCGACGACCGCCTCGACCGTGCCCTCGTGGAATCGACGGCGAGCATGGTGGGTTCCGTTGTCATGATCGGGTATCCCGGGGATACGCAGACCATCGAGTGGTTGCGTTCCCTCGATCGTGTGCACGTGTTCGACCCGGTGGGTCAGGACGAACTGGCTGCGATGGTGCAGGCCTGCGACGTCGGAATGATCCCGCACCGCGACGACCCCTGTATCCGGGCGATGTCCCCGCTCAAGCTCTACGAATACCTGGCCGCGGGTCTGCCCGTACTGTCGGTCGATCTCCCGCCTGTCCACGGCGTCGACGATGAACGGGTGCGCATCTGCCGGCGGGAAGACTGGGCGAAGAGCCTGACACAGGTCCTCGGAATGGGCAGCGCGACGGAGCAACATCGCCAGGCGTTCATCGACGCAGTGTCGTGGGAACGGCGGATGCGACCGGTGGTGGACGCCGCTGTCGGCTAGCTGCGCGTCGACTGTTGCGGCACCGGTGCGGGACGGTCTTCGACGCCCAGCACCCGTCCGATGATGTGTCGAAGCTCGGCGTACTGCGCCGGATGGGCAAGGCGCAGAGTAACTCCACCTGCGGCTGCGGCCGCGAGTGATCCGAACCCGAGCACCACGAGTTCATGGCCGGGTACAGCGATGGCGATCAACAGGTACGTCGCGCCGACCCACGTGGCCGTGTGGGCGCCCGGAATCAGTAGTCCGATCTGATCCCGCAGGCCGACAGCGAGAAGCCGCCGCCGGATCAACCACTCGACCGGGACGAGAAACGCGGTGGCGAGACTGTATCCGGCGGCGACTCCGAACGGGCCGAACGGCAGTCCCGCCACGATCCCCGCCGTGGACACCGCGGTGGTGAGCCACGCGTATCGAAGGTTGAGGGTGGCGTGTCCGAGTCCGAGCATCAGCGGCGCGGTCGACGGCTGATAGATCGCCTGCATCGCTCCGGCGAGAGCGAGAACCTGGACGATGGATACCGCCGGGTTCCACTGCGGACCGAAGAGCACGAGCACCAGTTGGGGCGCAGCCACGGCCGCGAATGTCATGACGGGCAATGCCAGGGTGGCGTCGGTACGGGTCGCTCGTGCCAATTCCTTTCGCAGTGCAGCGAGATCGTCTGCGAGCCGGGAGAAGACGGGAAACAGCACGGCGCCGACGGTGATGGAGGCGAGCTGGACCGGCAGCAGGAGCAGTCGATATGCCAAGCCGTAGAAGGCGAGTGCCTGAGGTCCGTGGAACCGCCCGACCAGCAGATTGTCGATGTTGCGGGACACGGAATTGATCAGAATTCCGGCCGCGAAGGCTCGCAGGGAAAATGCGGCAATCTCGCGGAGGCGACGAAAGTGAAGGTTCGGCCACCGCCCGGCACCCACCAGGAGGAATACCACGAACAGCACGATATCGGTGATGAGGATCTGCACCACGAGCGCCCAATAGCTTCCCCCGGCAAGCGCGACGCACAATCCGGCCGCGCCGCCGGCCATTGCTGCTGTGATGTCGGCGATGCCGATCCTGCGAAACTCCATGTCGCGTTGAAGCATCGCCCGCGGGGTGATGGAGGCCGCGCGGATGATCAGGCACGGCGCCAGTGTCGCGAGAACTACAGCGAGCTCCGGGGTCTGCATGAAGGACGCCCACCAGGGGGCAATGGCGATGGTGAGGAGTGTGAAGGCCGCTCCGACCCCCAGGTTGACCGTGACGACAGCACCCGGCATGTCGGGTTCCACGTGCTCACGCTGGATCAGTGCGCTGGAGAAGCCCTGATCCAGGAGCAACCCGATCACTCCGATGTACACCAGCGCCTGGGCGACGATGCCGAAAGCCTCCGGACCGATCAGCCGGGCGAGCAGAATCGCGAACACCATCCGCGAAACTTCCCGCCCCACCATCGAGATGCCGCTCCAACGGATTCCCCAGGACAGACCACCGTCGGCCATGGTCACCTCCCGAAGGGTCGTGAGCACGAACGTCGGCTCGACACGTCAAGTCGAGGCGAGCTCGTTCGACCGGTCGAGCTGTTCGATGATCCGGGCTGCGGCACCGTCACTCCTCCCGAGGTTCCAGTAGGTGATACCGAATCGGTCGCGCCACTCCCGCAGCTGATCCGCGCACCGGGCAGCTGTGCCGGTGAGGACGGCCGGAGAGCCTTTCAACAACTCGGCGTGAGCCTCGACGCGGGCCGCCCACGACGACCGAGGGGTGGAGGGGGAGGGGAAATCCGTGACATCGACGTGGTAGCAGCTGAACTGAAATGTGGGAGGGGGACGACCCGCTGCGGCGGCGGCAGATCGGACTCGGTCGACCTTCTCCGTGATCCGGACCGCAGTGAGATCTGTGACCGCTGCGTCGTCGATCGCATTGTCGTCCATTCGCGCATGCAGTCCGACGATGTCGGCGGTCCGGCCTGCCAGGTCGAGCATCCGAGGCCCTCCTGCGCCGACGAGTATGGGAGGGCTCGGCTGCTGGACACATCGTGGAAGTGCCTCCATGTGGTCGATTCGGTAGTGTTCCCCGACGAAATCGACGGTGTCCGTGGTGAAGTACCGGCGGATGATCTCCAACGATTCCGCCAGCCGCGCGACTCGGGTTCCGCCGCTGTAGAAGGGGTGGCCCAGCGTCGTGCAATCGGCGGGTTCCCAGCCGGCACCGATGCCGAGTTCGACACGTCCCCCCGAGAGAACATCCACGGTCGCCACTTCTTTCGCGAGCAGTGCGGGGTGGTGGAGGTCGTTCGGCACCGTGAGGGACAGGACCCTCAGTCGAGTGGTACTCGCCGCTGCGTAGGCCATTGCCACGAGTGGGGACAGTTGCCAGCCCCGGGTTACATGCTCGGAAACGGAGACGGTGTCGAAGCCCATGGATTCGAGCCTGCGGACTTCGGACACCCAGGTATCGCCGTTGCCTCGGAACCGAGGCATCGGCGCGATCATTCTGATCGAGTCGGACATGTTCCTCCTGCACTCACGTGAGGGTCTCGCGCACAGGGGTGAACCGATCTTCGTAGGCACTCGCGATGTCGTCGCCGATGGGTTCGAAATCCTTGATCCGGAGGAAATCTCGCAAGGAGGTCCCCGTGCAGGCCGAATCGATGTTCGGAGCCTCTCGCCGGCGAACGACGTCGTCGAGGTGGACTGTACGGAAATCGATACTGAACCGGGTCCGGCCGGACGTGTTCGGCACGGTCGAATGCAGCTGATTGGCCGAGAACAACATGACCCCGCCTGCTTCCGGAACTACACGTACCTGGGGATCGAGTTCGATCGGCTCCTCCGGCCTGGGCTGGTCCCGTGTGTCGCTGGTGATGTGCTGCGCGGCCGTGTGCCGCGACACCCGGTTCCACTCGTAGTAGTCGTAGCGGGACGAACCGTTACGAACAGGCGTGTCCCAGTAGCGGGGATGGAACGCCATGACGTTCTCCGGCACGACCGGGTAGATGGGGATCCACCAGTTGAGCTGGCTGAACGGAGCCGAATACCAGGTATCGCGATGGGGGTGGAAGGCGTACGAGATCCCGGAATCGAGGTAGCTGTTCGAGGTCGAGGTGCGCAACCGGGGAACATCGAAGTACGTCTTGTCACTGTCGCAGTGGTATTCGGTGAGCAGATCCTGGATCAGCCGCTTCGACTCCGGATGGTGGATGAACCGAGGTTTCAACTCGGCGAGCAGTTGAGCGAAGTGCTCGACCGTCATCCGGTGTTGTGCGGTCTGTGGATCGAGTGCGCCGAAGGCTTCTTCGATCATGGAGCGCGCGTGCGCAATCAGCGCCACGGACGCCCGGCTTGCCGGATACACCAGTACCTCACCGCGGTACAGGCGTTCACGCCGCTCGTCGTCGGTGAAGGCGGGGTTGGAGAGAACGGTTGTCATATCGAGTCCTGCCTTTCGCGCTGGAGCTGCGACCACGCTCCCGGACCGTCGACCCTCCACGATCCGGCCAGCGTGGGATACCGCTGTTCGACTTCGGGCCGTAGGTCGGCAAGTGTCAGCACCACCCGGTCCGGTTCGACGGTAACGAGTTCCTCCGGCGAGATGATCGGCACGTCGGTGCCCGGCATCCGGCGGCCCTGCTTGGCGGGCGAGGCATCGGCGACCGCTGTCACGAGCCTGCGATCGATTCCGGCCAGGTGAAACAGCGCCACCGCGCGGGACGCCGCGCCGTACGCGTATACACGTTTACCGGAGCGGGTTTCGTCCTCGAGCCAGGTGCGTAGGGAACGAACGTGGTTGTCGGCCGCATGCTGCAGGCGCCCGACGACATACGGATCGGTCGTCCCGGATTCGGCGTCGACGACTCGTTGCACGGACTCGCCGGGTGTCCCGCGCCCGTGCGCGGCCGCCAGCAGAACCGTTCCCCCGTAGAGGTCGAAGGTCCACGCGTCTGTGGCTCGCATTCCGACGTCGTCGAGCAACCGGATCAGCGCTGCTGTCGAGTAGTACGCGAAGTGGCCGTGGCGCAGTGCGTTCCACTGACCGAGCCGCACGATCGTGGCCAGTGAATGGAATTGCAGCAGCAACAGTCCGTTCGGTGCAGTGGCCGCTGCTCGTTCTGCGAACGCAGCTCGCTGATCCGGGTAGTGCATGATGCCGAAGCTGTCGATCACGACGTCCGCCGGTCCGTCGCACGGGGTAAAACCGTGTTCGGCGAGCAGTGGCAACCACGTCCCGCCGTGCGGGCTTCCGAATTCGCGAACCGTCGTGCCGCGGAGTCGGCCCGACTCGCGGACTCGTGCCACGGCGTCCGCTGCCTGTTCTTTCAGCGCCTGTGGCTCGATGCCACGAGGTTCGGCCGTAGTGGTGTCGTCGTCGGCCAGCTGAGCGAGCCCGCAGGTCGCACACAGGTCCATCGCGAGGGGATGTGAGACCTCGTGTTCGCCGATGGCTTCGGAGACAGGTGGAAAGTGATCGGCGGCAGGAACCTTACCGAGGTCGAGTACTCGATCCGGATCGGACATTCCACATGCTCGGCACGCACTCATGGGACCATGTCCTCGTGCGCATCGAGGAGACCGATCTGGCCGACGTCGTCGTGCTGGTGCCGCAGCCCCACCGCGACGACCGTGGATTCTTCACCCGCACGTTCGACGCGTCGATCTTCGACGAATACCTCGGCAGACCGGGTGCGTCCGCATCGTTCGTTCAGGATTCCCAATCCCGTTCCGGCCGTGGCGTTGTCCGGGGTATGCACGGACGCGCGGGTCGCGGGGAAGCGAAGCTCGTGCGGTGCGCCCACGGTGCGATTCACGACGTGCTGGTCGATATCCGGCCCGCTTCGCCGACTTTCGGGACGAAGCAGACATTCGTGCTCGACGACGACGAGTTCCGCCACCTGTACGTTCCGCCGGGATTCCTGCACGGTTTCCAGGCGCTGACGCCGACCGCGGACGTCTGCTACCGGATCGACCGGCCGCACGATCCCGCTGAGGACCTCGCCGTCGCCTACGACGATGCCGATCTGGCGATCGAATGGCCGCTGCCCGTGACGGTCGTGTCCGAGCGCGATGCGAACGCCGGGAGTTGGCAGGAATTGCTCACGCTGCTGAGGTGACACGGCGCATCGAGTCATCGAGAACTCCCGTTCTCCTGAGCATTTCGAGTCGAGCCAGCCGGGTGAATCGTTCGTCGAAGTCCTCCGCGGTGAGTCCGGCGAGCGTGTACTGCTCGTACAACTCCGCGGCTCCGTCGGCGACACTCCATGTCGCCTCGAACTCCAGTTTCGTGCGAGCAGCACCGAAGTCCACCCGGTACGAACGCGGATCGGATCCGTACTCACCGGTGATCATCAGTGTCGAATCGGGAACGGTATCGACCACAGCCTGTGCGATCTCCGCGACGGTCTGGTTGTTCATTTCGGAGCCGACGTTGAACGCGTTGCAGTGGATCGTCTCGGCGGGCACCTCCAGACACCGCGCGAAGGCCTGCGCGATATCCCGGGCGTGGACGAGCGGCCGCCAGGGCGTGCCGTCGGACAGGACCTTGACCTTGCCGGTGAGCACCGCGTGTCCCACCAGGTTGTTGAGCACGATGTCCGCGCGCAACCGTGGAGAGAACCCGAAGGCCGTCGCATTGCGCAGGAACACCGGGGAGAATCCGGAGTCCGCCATCGCCGCGACATCGTCCTCGACGCGCACCTTGCTCTCGGCGTAGGGCGTGAGGGGACGCAGGGGCGCGTTCTCGTCGACCGGATCCGACCCGGCCGCACCGTACACCGAACACGTCGACGCATAGAGGAAGCGGCGTACACCTGCCGCCTTCGCGCACCGTGCGAGCCGGACGGAGGCCTCGTGGTTGATCTCGTAGGTGATCCGCGGCTCGAGGTAGCCGAGCGGATCGTTCGACAGTGCCGCGAGGTGGATCACCGCGTCGAAGCCCGCGAGGTGAGAGGCTGTGACGTCACGGAGATCGAGGCGCAGCGTCGGAGGGTCGTCCGGTTCGGTGCCGAGGACGCAATCGGCGAAGAGACCGGAGTCCAGACCCGTGACATCGTGGCCGTGTGCCCGGAGTACCGGCACCATGACCGATCCGAGATAGCCCTGATGGCCGGTGACGAGAACGCGCATGATTCATGCCTTTCCGAAGGCGACGGTGGCCTTCTCCACGACGAACGCCTCGGCGTGCGGTCGCCGGCACTGCACGCCGCGGAGCCGCGACAATCCGAGGAACGCGTCTTCGTCGAACCAGTCGTGATCGCTCTGGGACGGGTAGTGCTTGAGCAGGATCCGTGCCTTCTCCTCGGCGATCTTGCGCGTCAGCGGGTGATAGATCGTCGTTCGAGGGGTGTCGGACTCCCATTTGAGGATTTCGTATCCGAGGATCAGGTGATCGCGGAACGCCGTCGGCACCAGTTCCGCGAGCAGGCGGTGGTCCTGATGAGCGTCCTCACGTTGCGGCGCGAAGACCACGTCCGGTTCGCACATGCGCCGGAACGCTTCGAGAGCGGTCTTGATGGCCTCCCAGTATCCCGGGGCGCGACCGTCCGGGACGTCGAGGATGGTGAACTCGATCTCGGCGCCGGGGCACAACGCCGCGAGCGCGTGCCGTTCCTCGATCTCACGCCGGGAATCCTCCCCGGCGATGACGAAGACGTGGACGCGTGTGGGTGCGGTCGCTCGTGCCGTCAGGGTGAGCAGTGTGCCACCGACCCCGATCGCGATGTCGTCGCAGTGCGCACCGATCGCGGCGATCTCGCGTACGCCCGAGGCCAGGAGTTCGATCACGACTGCACCCCCGCGGGTTCCGATTCCCACACCGTCCACGGATGGATACCGCGCGCATAGTTGTCGTCGAGTTCGGCACGTTCCTTGAAGGTGTCCGCCGGCTTCCAGAAGCCGTCGTGGCGGTACCCGAACAGTCGCCCCTGGCCCGCGAGGGTCCCGCAGACGTCGGTGACCAGGTCGCCGCCCGGCGGCAGGAGGTCGAAGATCTCCTGACTCAGCACGAAGTACCCACCGTTCTCGAAGATCGGCAGGTTGCCGACGGGGATGATCTCCTTGATCTCGCCGTTCTCGGCGACGTTGACGCAGTGGAACGACGATTGGGGTGGAACGACGAGCATCGAGGCCGCAGCCCCGGATTTGTGGTAGCACTCGATCATGTGGTCGAGGGGGGCGTCGGTCAGTACGTCGGCGTAGTTGGCGAGGAAGTACCGGTCGCCGCCGAGATGAGCGCGGACACGACGCAGTCGCTCGCCGATCGCGGATTCGAGCCCGGTATCGACGAAGGTGATCGACCAGTCGCTGATGTCGGTGTGGAGCATCTCGATCCGGTTGTCGTGCATGACGAAGTCGTTGGACTGTTCCTCGTGATAGTCGAGGAAGAACTCCTTGATCTTGGTCGCGCCGTAACCGAGGCAGAGGATGAAGTCGGTATGGCCGTAGTGGGCGTAGTACTTCATGATGTGCCACAGCAGGGGCCGGGGCCCCACCATCTGCATGGGCTTGGGAATCTCGTCGTGGCGATCGTTGCGCATGCGCATGCCGTATCCGCCACAGAAGAGTACGACCTTCATAATCTGACGCTCCTTACGAAGTCGCTGGGACCGATAGCGGTGTGCAGGGTCGGTAGGGGGAAGACGAGACGGCCACCCCATGAGTCGATGGTTCGGAGTTGTTCCGTCAGTTCCGGCTCGAGGTTCCACGGCAGCGCGACGACGACATCGGGCCGGTCCTTCTCGAGGTCCTCGGGCGGGTGGATCGGAAGCCGGACGCCGGGCGTGTAGCGGCCGTGTTTGTACGGGTTGCGGTCGACGGTGTACTGCATCAGATCGGGGCGGATGCCGCAGTAGTTGAGAAGCGTGTTGCCTTTACCCGGGGCGCCGTAGCCGACGACCGTGAGATCGCGGTCGCGGCAGTCCAGCAGGAAGCGAAGGAGTTCGCTCCGGATCGCCTGCGTACGGGGTTCGAGATCCGTGTACCCCTGGACCGCATGTAACCCTGCTTCCCGTTCCTGTTCGAGAACGGCTTCGACCCGGGGTCCGGGGGACCCTGCGGATTCCTCGGGTCGCACCCACAGCCGGATGGATCCGCCGTGGGTGTCGAGTTGTTCGACGTCGACGACGTCCAGTCCGGCGGTCGCAAGCGCGCGCATCGCCGACAGGACCGTGTAGTACTGGAAGTGCTCGTGGTAGATGGTGTCGAACTGGGCCGAGCGGACCAGGTTCAGTGCGTGGTGCACCTCGATGCTGAGCCATCCCTCGTCGGCAACGAGGATGCGGAGTGCCCGCGTGAACTCGAGCAGGTCGGGGACATGGGCATAGACATTGTTCGCGACGACCAGATCGGCCGGACCGTACTCCCGGCGGATGTCCTCGGCGGTGCCCTCGTCGAGGAACGCGGTGAGCGTGGGCACCCCGATCCCGCGGGCGGCGGCCCCGACGTTGACCGACGGTTCGATGCCGAGGCACGGGATGCCGGCGGAGACGACGTGGCGGAGCAGGTATCCGTCGTTGCTGGCGACTTCGACGATCGACGAGTGCGGGCCCAGTTCGAGGTCGTGGACGGCCCTCTCGACGAAACGGCGTGCGTGCTCCACCCAGGAGTCGGAGTACGACGCGAAGTATGCATAGTCCGAGAACGTGTCCTCGGGCGTGATGAGCGCGGGAATCTGCAGGAGGAGGCAGTCTTCGCAGAGGCGGAGGTGGAGGGGATAGGTGGTTTCGGGGAGGTCGAGTTCCTCCTCGAGGAGGAATCGCTCGCAGGGCGGGGTGGCGCCGAGGTCCAGCACGCTCAGCAGGTGTTCGGAATCGCAGAGACGGCATCTCATCGCTTAACCCCTCGGGCGCTGAGGATCCGCACCGACACTCAAATGGCGACGCAGAGTCCGACAAGCCCAGCTAACCATACTTGAAGGCTGTAGGAAAGACGAAAAGAGACTTCGAGATTGTTTTTGGAGGTTGTGGAGAAACCGCCGGAAAGCGGCCCTAGACTCGATGTAACTCACATCGTTCGCATTCGTCGGGGGACCACGCGGGATGTGTGCTGTTCGGAACCAGAGGGTTGGGAGGTTGCCCGATGTCGTTCCATATCGTCCAGCGAAAACGAACCCTGGTGGCGGGGTTGCCGGTCCGCAGCCCCCGCCGGCCGCTGGGAAAGCTGCGTGATCGAGACCTCGAGCGAGCATGGCATGCCGTCCTCAAGCAGGAGCTCGGCGGACCGCTCGCGTCCGCGTACACCGATCCTGCGGAGGAAGTCGGCTCGTACTACACGCAAACCGTGGGATACCAATGTGATTCGCTCGACCAGGTGACACCGGGTCATATCGTGTCCTGGGTGCCTGCGGGCACGTATGCAAAGTTCTCGTCGACCGGTTCGTTCCCGGGTGTGGTCGCCGATCTGTGGGAGCAGATCCACGACGCGGAAAGTTCGGGTGCGATCGTCCGATCCTTCGTGGGCGATTTCGAGTTCTATCCGCACGCGTACGCGATCGATCTCTACGTGTCGATCAGTCTTCCGGACCACGTCGGATCATCGAAAGACGTTGGTGTGCAGTGAGTTTCGAGGTTGTGAAACTTCACTCGTTCGGAGTGGGAGGACTGGTTCTCCCGGGAATGGCACCCGGTGCAGCGGCCCAGCGTTCGGAACTGATGGCGTTCACCGAGGACCGCATACGGGCACGTGGCATCGACGAGGTCGTCGTGGCGTACGTGTGCAATCCCGAGGTGGGCTGGTCCGCGGTGGTCGGGTACCGCTGCAATGGTGTGGACGACCTCCCGGTCGGGGACTCGATGGTGACGGTACCGACCGCATATTTTGCTCATTTCACGAACGATGCCGACGACGGCGATCCGGTCGAGGACGTCTGGGATCAGGTCGAACTCGCGGAGAAGGAGGGACGAATCGAACGCGCCTACGGCGGTGAGGTGGCGACCATCCGATCGGACGGTGAAACGGACCTGTTCATCCGGTTGGTCTGATCAATCTGATCAAAAAGAGAGGGATTGAGCCGTAAACGTCTCATCCCTCCAATCCGTACGCGATGATTGTTACGAGTCGGTCGTCGCAGCGGACGTGTGCACGCCGGCCGGGGGAGTGACACGTTCGGAGGGTGAACAATGAACCGAGCCGTGCGGCTTGCGTCGAAACCGGTGGCGGAAACGACGCAGTCGCAGGTTTCTGTTCACCGGGACCATGCGTCGGGATATCACTTCGTGGCCGCCCCGCCGCGCGCTGTGCCGGATCTGTGGCGCGAGTACATTTCGGGTGCGTTGCGCGCCTACCGGCGCTTCGGGGTGGAATCCGCCCTGGACTACGAGCGGGTGCGCAGCGGTGAGACGACGGCCCTGTTCCACGCGGCACTCGATTCGCGGGGCGTCGTGGTGGGCGGGTTGCGTGCCCAGGGGCCGTACACCCGGGCCGAGGAGTCCCATGCTCTTCACGAGTGGACGACGCCGCAGGACGTCGACCGGATCCGGAGGATGATCGAGGCCCGGATCCCGGCCGGAGTCATCGAGGCGAAGGCGGCCTGGGTCGCCGAGGGACTGCCGCATCGGCGTGAACTGACACTCGCGCTGGCGCAGATGGGTGCGATGTTCATGGACCTGCTCGACGTCCGGTTCATGATGGCCACGGCGGCGGACAACGTGCTCGAACTGTGGAAGACCTGCGGTGGCGTGGTGGACCACCGTATCCGCGCGACTCCCTACCCGGACGCGCGATACCGGACACGCCTGATGTGGTGGGACAGGCATCGCAACCGTCCCCAGGCTCCGGTCGTCGTCGCCGAGATGCGGGTGCCGCCGAGCGGCGGGGACGCGAGGTGACTGCGCTCGGGCGTTCGACCTGGGAAGCGTCCGTGCTCGTGGAAGGCCGGGCAACGGACATGGAGACCCTGCATGCCCTGCGCGCGGATCCAGGCGTTGCGGTCGTCGATCGTCTGGCCGATCAGCTGAAGGAAATGCGGGGGATACTGCCCTCCCCGGATTCCGACCTGCTCGACGAGGCTCCGCGGTGGGTGCACTATCCGTGGCGGCGGACCGTGGTGCGGGTGCTCGGTCCCCGATCGTTCCGGCGACTCCGATTCGATCGGAACCGGAACAAGCTCACGGTGCAGGAGCAGGACCGGTTGCGCGAGCAGACGGTGGGTGTGGTGGGGCTCAGTGCCGGTTCCGCGGTCGCGCAGGCGCTGGTGCTCGACGGTCTGTGTGGGACGCTGCGGCTTGCCGATTTCGATGCGATCGAACTGTCGAACCTCAACCGCGTGCCCGGTTCGCTGGTGGACCTCGGTGTCAACAAAGCCGTCGTCGTGGCCCGGCGCCTCGCGGAGCTGGACCCCTATCTCGAGCTCTGCGTGTGGCCGGACGGAGTCCGGCCGGACACCGCGGCCGCGTTCGTCGACGGGCTCGACGTGCTCGTCGACGAGTGCGATTCGTTCGACACCAAGATCGGATTGCGGATCGAGGCCGCGAAGCGTGGAGTGCCCGTCGTCATGGCGACGAGCGACCGGGGGCTGATCGACGTCGAGCGTTTCGATCAGGATGCCGCAACGCCCTTCCACGGACTGTTCGAGGACGTCCGGCCGGAGCGGCTGGCAACCCTGTCCGGCCGCGAGAAGATCCTGTTCGCACTCCGGCTGCTCGGTGCCGATCGGCTCTCCTCCCGGATGGGCGCCTCGCTCCTCGAGATCGATCGATCACTGACGACCTGGCCTCAGCTGGGCAGCGAGGTGATGCTGGGGGGAGCGGCGGTCGCAGCCGCGGTGCGACGGATCGGTTTGGGTATGTCCCTGAAGTCCGGGCGGTCCGGCGTGGACATCGACGATCTCCTCGACGGGCTCGTTCCTCCGGCCGGCCGGGTGACGGCACCCGATCGGCCCGCCGACTTCGGCGGCCCTCCCGACGACCCGGTGGACCGGGTGTTGTACGCGGCTTCCCGAGCCCCCTCCGGGGGGAACAGCCAGCCCTGGTCGATCACTGCGGACGACGATTGCATCACCGTCACACTCGCGGCCGATTTCGTTCCCACCGCCATCGATATCCGATGTCGGGGCGCGTATGTGGCGCTCGGCGCTGCACTGCAGAACGCCCGCATCGCCGCAGCCGCCCACGGCATTCTCGGACCGGTGCGGTGGGCCGCCGACGGCCTCGGCCGAGTCGGGGAGCCGTTCGCGACGATGGAGTTCGCCGCCGGCGCCGACCCCTCCCTGGCCGCCCGGTACGACGCGACGCTCGCCCGCTGCACCAATCGGCGACCGTGTGACGGGACGTCGCTGTCGGAGACCGAAATCGAGGCGTTGCACGCCGCGGCCCGGCAGGAAGGCGGCGACATCCGCGTCGTCGAGGGCGCCGAGAATCTGGCCGCCGTCGCCGAAATCCTCGCCGAATCGGACCGGATCCGCTATCTGACCGAGTCGTTGCGACGCGAGATGGTGGCCGAGCTGCGCTGGCCCGCCTCCGGTGGCCTCGAGAGCGGGATCGATGTCGACGCGCTCGGTCTGGACGACGTCGAGCGCACCATGCTCGAAGTGGCGCTGCGAAACGACGTGCTCGAACAGTTGGAGGAGTGGGACCTCGGCCAGGGCCTCGGGCGCATCACCAGTGAGCGCATACGCCACAGTGCTGCGGTGATCGCCGTGACTGCGCCGGGACCGGATCCGGTCGACTACATGCGTGCCGGGATGGTCACCGAAAACGTGTGGATCTGCGCGCAGGAGCTCGGACTGTCGGTCCAGCCGACGTCGCCGGTCTTCCTCTACGCGGAGGACGACGAGGATCTGGTCCGCCTCTGCGCGCCTCGGGTACCCGCGATCCGCAGGCTGCGTTCCGCGCTCGATGACGTGCTCGGAGCGAAAGCAGGGGACCGGTACGCGATTCTGCTCCGGGTCGGTCACGGAACGCCGGAACCGATCCGTAGCGCTCGACGCTCGGATAGGGTACGAAGATCGTCCTGAATTCGGCGTCGTACGCGGTCGAGCGGAGTCGTTGACACAAATTTTCGGTGGTGAAAGATGGCTGTCGGAAGTGTCGAGAACATCGTCACACGTGTGGCCTCGTTCCTGATGCCGGTGGACGCGGTCACCCATCGGTCCGCGATCGAGCAGGTCTTGCGCACACTCGTCGAGTACTTCGGCGTGGACACCTCGTTCCTCCGGTACAACGACCACGACATCCACGCGACCGTCCTGGTGGCGGAGTGGCCCCCGCGACCGTTCGTCCCGGATCCGGACCCGTTGGGGGTCGTGTATTTCCGCGACGCCGACCCGATCTTCGCGATGACCGAGGACATGAAGGAACCCGCGGTCAGCAGTCCGTCGAAATCCGGCTCGGGTTACGCCGACCGGGTCTTCGCCGGGTCCGGCGTGCCCGCGGTCTCCGTCGCCGCGGTCCCGTTGATCTCGGGCACGGTCACGACCGGCACGCTCGGATTCATCAAGGCGGGCGAGCGGGACTGGAGCGAGGAGGAGATCAACACACTCACGATGATCGCGGCGCTGCTCGCGCAGGTGCAGGCGCGGGTGCGCGCCGAACAGGAACTGCGTGACGCGGCGTATCACGACGAACTGACCGGACTGGCCAGCCGTCGGGCACTGCTCGAACACCTCGAGCAGCGACTGCGGCCGGGGCAACCGGGACCGGTGGCGGTACTTTTCCTGGACCTGGATCGGCTCAAACCGCTCAACGACTTCCTGGGGCACGCGGCCGTCGATGTGTTCCTCTACCGCACCGCGCAGCGCCTGATCCGCGTGTGCGATCCGGGTGATCTGGTGGCGCGGCTGGGCGGCGACGAGTTCGTCATCGTTCTCGACGGTCCGGTGTCCCTCGAAGACGCTCAGCAGCGCGCCGACGCGTTGCGCTGGGCGGTCGGGATGTCGGTTCAGCTCGGAAGTCAGGTGGTCGGACGCGGGGGCAGCCTCGGCGTGGCGGTCGGAGAACCGGGTCGCATCACGCCGGTGGCGCTGTTGGGGCGCGTCGACGAGGCGATGCTGATGGCCAAGAGCAAAGGTGGCAACAGTGTCGTCGCATACACCGAGGACATGCGGGGGGCGAGCGAACGCCGCAACCTGATCGAGCTCAGTCTGCGGACGTCCATCGACAGCGAACATCTCACCCTGGAGTATCAGCCCGAAGTCGATCTCGTCGACGGCACGATCGTCGGGGTCGAGGCCTTGGTCCGCTGGAACCATCCGGTGCTCGGGAGACTGCAGCCGACGGAGTTCATCGAGGTGGCGGAGTCGACCAACCTGGCCGGTGAGCTGGGCGCCTGGGTTCTGCACGAGGCGTGCGCACAGCTGGCCCAGTGGAAGAAGGAGATCCCCGGCCTGAATCTCCGGATGAACGTCAACGTCTCGCCGGTGCAGCTGGTGAGCCTCGATTTCGTCGAGACGGTGGAGAGCACCCTCGAGGAATTCGGCCTCGACAGCTCGTCGCTGGGCATCGAGATCACCGAGTACGTCGTGGTCAGCGACCTGGAACGCTCGCGCATGACGCTGCGTCGGCTCGATCGGCTGGGTGTCCGTTGCGCGATCGACGACTTCGGTACCGGGTACAGCTCGCTCGCGCACCTGAAATCGCTTCCGGTGCAGACACTCAAGATCGACAAGGTGTTCGTACTGAACCTGCAGCGCAGCAAGAGCGACCGGGTCATCGTCGAATCGATCATGGGCCTGGCGGCGGCGTTCGGTCTGGACGTGGTTGCCGAGGGGCTCGAATCCGAAGTGGCGGCCGCGGAGTTGCTCGCGCTCGGGTGCACTCGCGCGCAGGGTTTCCTGCTGAGCCGGCCCCGGCCTGCCGACGTGATCGGCGAGATGCTCCGACGCGGCCGGATCGATCTGCCGTGGCGGCGTGAGGGCAGCCGCGAGTCGCTCGCGGCCGATCGCATCGAGGATCGGCGATAGATCCGAGACCTCTGGGCGCAGGGTGCACTACTCGTACTGGAGTGGATGCATTACATCGGTGAGGCGTGACCCGGTTCGAGAGCACGAAGTGACCCGGGTGGGGACCCGCAGTTCGTTATTGCGCCCAAAACAATCCTCAGGTAGGTTTTTAGGGAACTGGAGCCATTCATCCCCGGAATGGGGGTCCTTTTCCATGTACAAGAACGACAGAGGTGCAGGGGCCGGGGTGGGGGAATTCGTATCCCGGATTACATTCTCGTTCGAGCCGGCGGCGCCTGTGGCCCGCGGAGTGCTCCCGGGATGTGCTGCTCCGGAAAAGGTTTCGCGTCCGTGGTGGGAACGCCGATATGCGGTGCTCGCGTGCTGCGTCGATCTTCTGTGTGTCCTCGCGGCCGACGCCGTGGTGACATTCGGCTACCACCATCTGGCGTTTCCGGCCGGCCGCTCGCTCGGCCTCGTCGCGGTCCTGCCGATCGTGGCGATGATTGCCCTCGCGTCTCAGAGATCTTGGGATGCAAGGATTCTCGGTTCGGGAGCCGAGGAGTTCCGGCGGGTCGGCCGCGCCTACGCGCTCGCGATCGCGGTGCTCGCGGTGGCCGGCTACGCGTGGGGAACCGCCGCCGGTCAGTCGTGGATCTTCGGTGCCCTGCCGTTGGCCGCGCTCACGACGGTGTGCGCTCGTCTGGGGCTCCGCCATTACATCCGGAGGCGGCGACGGAAGGGAGCGTATGTCTGGTCGGTTCTGGTCGCAGGGGACACGGTGGAAGTACACGAACTGCTGGCGCGATCGTCCGAGTTCCTGGATTCGGGATGGGAAATCGATGGTATCTGCCTTCCGGCCGATTCGTTCCGCGGGAAGGCACCACTCGCGATCGACGACGTACCCGTCCTGGGCACCGAGGACGACATCGTCGGCATCGTCGCCCTGCACGGATTCCAGGCGGTTGCGCTGCTGCCGTCCAGTGATTGGACGCACTCGAAGACCCGGGCGCTGAGCTGGGATCTGGAGCGGACCGGCACGGACCTCCTCATGGCACCCGTTCTCATGGATCTGGTCGGTCCGCGGCTGCACATGGCTCCGCTCGCGGGTCTTCCCCTGCTGAAGTTCTCCGCACCGCGCTATTCCGGCCCGTCCTGGCTGGTGAAGAACGTCTTCGACCGGGTCGCCGCGCTGCTGATCGTCGCGCTTCTCGCCCCGGTGCTGCTCGCCATCGCCGTCGCGATCCGCGTGACGAGCCCGGGGCCGGCGCTGTTCAAACAGACGCGGGTGGGACGGGACGGTCGAACCTTCACGATGTACAAGTTCCGCAGCATGGTCGTGAACGCCGAGGATCGGCTGGCCGAGGTCGCCGACCGGGACATCGGGGCCGGTGTGCTGTTCAAGATCTACGACGACCCCCGGGTGACGCGGGTGGGCAAGTTCATCCGGAGGTACTCACTGGACGAACTCCCGCAATTGTTCAACGTCGTCACCGGCGACATGTCGCTGGTCGGTCCGCGTCCACCGCTCGAGTCCGAAGTCGCCCGCTACAGCGAGGACGGAATGCGCAGACGCCTGTTCGTCAAGCCGGGGCTCACGGGACTCTGGCAGGTCAGCGGGCGCAGCAACCTCTCGTGGGAGGAATCGGTGCGCGCGGACCTGAGATACGTAGAGACCTGGACCTTCGCCATGGATCTCGCGATCCTGTGGCGCACGATCGGCGCGGTGTTGCGCGGCAACGGCGCCTATTGACCCCCGGTGGGCCGTCCCACCCCTCGGCGGCCCACCTTCCC